>CAXTMM010000041.1:8754-21781 GCA_964245415.1 uncultured Acidobacteriaceae bacterium
TGCCTGGGAGAGCGAAGGCAAGCAAAGTGCGGCGAAGGGCATGAGGAGCAGGGCTGGGCACAGGTTTGTCGTTCGCAGCATGCCATGAAGCATACAGAGCCGAGCTTTCGATGACGAGCCGGTTGACAATGGTGGGGTGGGTGCCCGATCCAGTGCCGGCGACCGGGCGGGGGCTGGCAGCGTGCGAGTCATTGGCTGGTAGTTAGCTTTTGTGTTTCGAAGAACGGATCGTTCAAAACACGGAGGTTACGCCCGTGTTTTGACAATTTACCGGCTGCGATGATTTTATTTGCCCTAGCTAAGACCCTCCCTGCTCGCATAGGTTTGCACAGGGAGGAGCCGAATATCCTCGCTCATTACAGCAGGGCCGCAAGCCAGAGTTAAATGGCGCGGTAAGACCGAATGAACACTTTTCCGGAGGCGTTACGAATGCACACCATCAAGGCAACCAGCCTTGTGTTCTCAGTTTTGCTGTCGGGAACCGTGGCCCTGGCTCAGAACACCAACTCGGGCGACATTGAAGGTACGGTAACCGACAACACTGGCGCTGTCATTCCCGACGTGACCATTAGCGTGTTCGACGTAGACAAGGGCGACACGCACACGGCCACCAGCAACGCTGCCGGCGTCTTTGATACTGGCTCGATCGTGCCTGACCACTACAAACTCACGTTTACCAAGCCGGGCTTCAGCACCCTGGTGCGTGGGCCGATCACCCTTGGAACCGGCACCTCGAACGTCGACGCACAGCTCACGGTTGGCTCGGAGAGCCAGCAGATTACGGTGAGCACCGATCTTCCCCTGCTAAATACCGAGAGTGGCGCGGTGGAGGCGACGCTGAACGCGCAGACGATGGTGCAGCTGCCGCAGACGGGCGCGGACTGGGAGAACTTCATCATCCTGATGCCGGGTGCTTCGGGCGCGCCGGAAAACTCATCGAGCGCGACCAATCCCGGACAGGTGGCCTCGATCAATGGCAACCTGCCTTTTGAGAGCATGCTGCAGGATGGCGCAACGACGACCCTGCCGATGAGTCAGAATTCGGATGTAACCATCTTTGAGACGACCTCCGAAGTGAAGGTGAGCACATCCTCGTTCTCGGCGCAGTATGGCGTCGGAGATATTATTTACAACCAGATCACCAAGGGCGGTTCCAATGGTTTCCATGGCGTGGGGTATGAGTACTTCCAAAACGATGCCCTGAATGCTGCGTCCTACGGGTTCGGACAGAAGGTAAGTGTGCCGAACCTGCGGTATAACAATTTCGGTTTCTCAGTAAGTGGGCCGGTGCTGCCGCACAAGTTGTTCTTCTACTTTGACTTCGACAAGGTACTGAGTCACGGCACCAACGCGCCCAGCTTTACCACCGTGCCGACCCCGGCGCTGCTTGCAGGCGACTTTACTTCACCCGGCCTGCCCACCATCTACGACCCGACCAATCAGACCGTTCAGTCTACCGGCACCCACACCTACACCACAGATTCAGGGCAGACCTTCACGCAAAGATGTCCCTGCGTTATCCGCCCAACCTTTGCTGCCGAGTATGGCAATGGCAACCGCATTCCAACGGCGATGCTGAGCCCGGTCGCGCAGCAGATACAAAAGTATTTTCCGACGGCGAACACGACTGGCCAGCTGAGCTCGGGCATTGCGCAGAACAACTTCGTCTACCAGTCTTCCAACAGTAATCCGTACACACGCTACTTTGGACGCTTGGACTGGGACGTCTCGCCGAGCAACCGCATCACTGTCTCGCAGACCGAGAGCGACAATCCCCAGTTCGGCTTCAGCCCAGTGTGCCCAATCAATTGCGGCAGTGAGGATGTGAGCCGGGAGAACGCCCAGATCTCCGACGTGTGGACGATCAGCCCAACCTTCACCAACGAGGTTCGCTTCGGGTACACCAACCAGCTGAACTTCTTCGTGCCCTCGACGCTCAACCAGGGCTTCCCGCAGAAGCTGGGACTGGGATTTGCAGAGGCGGACAACTTTCCCAATGTAAGTATCAACGACTTTTACGGGCTCGGTTCGGCGACCAATGCGGTTTACAAAATGCACGTCTTTGACCCGTCGGATGTGATCACCCTGGTGCGGGGCAAGCATGTGCTGCACTTCGGCGGTGAGTTCCTGATCAACCAGGCGAACTCAACGGCGTGGGGTAACATCAACGCAGCCAGCATCAACTACAACGGTAACTACACTTCGATCAACGGCTTGAACTCGAACACGCTGCCGGGCAGCGCAGGCAGCTACAGCTCAGGCGTTTCGTATGCGGACTTTCTGTTGGGCCAGACGCAGAGCTGGAGCGCCGGTGTGACGCCTGAGTATGGCGGACGCATCAAGCTGCCGCAGCTTTTCGTGCAGGACGATATCAAAGTAAAGCCGAACCTTACGGTCAATCTTGGACTTCGCTACCAGATCACGACCGGGTGGTCAGATGTGCGGGGCAACGAAACCGCGTTTGATCCGGAGGTCATCAACCCGGCGAACAATCTGCCGGGCGCCATGTGGTACGCCTTTAGCCACGCGCATGACCGCACGACGCTACAGGCGCCGAACTATGACATCTGGCTGCCGCGTGTAGGGTTCAGCTACCAGCCCGACGCGAAAACAGTGCTTCGCGGCGGCTTTGGTCTGTACGCCTCGACCTGGAGCGAGGACACTTACGGCGGCGGACTAGGCGGTGCGTTTGGCGCATCCGGCAACCTAAGCGATACGACGAACGGCATCTGCCCTGTTGTGCAGCTCGACGCAGATGGCACCCAGCCGGACACGGCGGACCCTGGGTGCGGTGCGGGCGCGTTCAACTTTGGCAGCATCAAGTCAAAGTATCTCAACTCGCCCACAACACCGGACGCGCGTAATGGGCAGAGCGTGACTTACAACCAGTACCACACGCCGGTGCCGATCAATTACCAGTACAACTTTGACATGCAGGAGCAGCTCAGCACGAACTTTGTTGCAGATATCGCCTATGTCGGTAACCATGGCAAGAATCTGAACTTCCCGGTTGATCTCGACCAGGTTCCGCAACAATACCTCGGTCCGAACGACAAACAGTTTGAGCCTTACCCTATCTACAGCAGCATAACCGGCAGCCCCAACAACGCCATCTCCAACTACAACGCGCTCGAGGCTCAGATCACCAAGCGCATGACCAATGGTCTGGAGTTCAACGTGAACTATACGTGGTCTCATTTTATGGACGATCTGGACTCTTCCGGCTGGGGCAGCCGGGAAGGCTACCAGAACTATCAGAACGCCTACGATACCAACGCGAATTACAGCAACTCGAACTTTGATATCCGCAACATGTTTAAGGGGCAGGTGATCTACCAGCTTCCTGTTGGCCGCGGGCGCCAGTTCCTGAACAGCAATGCCCTGCTGGACGCGGGGCTGGGAGGCTGGCAGGTGTCGAGCACGTTCGTGGTGCAGGGCGGCAATCCGATCGGGATCACGACGGGCGGCAACAACAGCTCCAACAATCAGTCGGGCAGCTATACGCAGTATGCCAACCTGATTGGCGACGTCACGGCTGTGCCCAGCGGTCGCCAGAATCGCCTTCATGAGTGGTATAACCTCGATGCGCTTGCTGTCCCTGCTCCGTATACTTACGGCGACTTCCGCCGCAACACAGTCTACGGGCCCGGACTCTCAGAGGTGAATGCATCGCTCGGCAAGACCTTCAATCTGTGGCCGGAGCGCAGTGTCCAGATGCAGATCCGGGCGGATGCGGACAATATCCTCAACCATGCGAGCTTTGCTCAACCTGGGAACAATGCCATTGGTCCCAACCAGTCAGCGCAGATCACCGGCACGACCGTTGGCGGGAGAACGATGCAGCTTTACGGGCGCATCTCCTTCTAGCCAGAGTAAGGCGTTACGCGAAAAGGGACGGCACAATCGCTGTCCCTTTTCGCGTTGCAGCCAAGCCTTCACAGGGCAGGTAGGATGAATACGTGCGAACAAAACCACACAGCCTGAGTTGCCTGCCGGCGGTGCTTCTCGCCTGGTCAGCAACGTGGATGTTCGCGCAGAGCTCCGAGCCGTTCCCGGCTGACGAGGCTGCTGCACATACGCGCCGTGCGCAGCAGTACCTTGCAGAAAAGAAGCCGGAGCTGGCCATCCCTGAGCTTCGTGCGGTTGTGCAGCTGAACCCAACCAACGTGGACGCGCATGCAAATCTTGGCGTCCTGCTCTACTTCCAGGCCAAGTATGCCGAGGCTGCGCCCGAGCTACGCGCTGCGGTGCAGGCGCAGCCAGGGCTGGCCAAGATACAGGCGCTGCTGGGCACGAGTGAGAAGCGGACGGGGGACCTGGTGGCGGCGCAGCAGGATCTCGCCGCCGCATTTCCGCTGCTTGAAGATAAGAAGATTCGTGTCGATACCGGCTTGCAGTTGGTGGAGGCGGAGCAGGCGCTTGGCATGCTGGATAAGGCGGCGGCGGTAATCGCGAACCTGCGCGAGCTGGCTCCGGACAATGCGCAGATACTGGCGGCGTCCTACCAGATCTATGCGCAGGCGATGGATGAGGCGCTGCTTGGATTAGCCGTAGCAGCGCCGGCTTCCGCGCAGCTACCCTTTATCCTGGGGCTGCAGCTGCTCCAGCAAGGGCAGGGCGAAAAGGCGATCGTGCAGTTCCGGAAGGCGCTGGCGATTGATCCGAATCTGCCGGGACTGCACTATGAGCTTGCGCAGACACTTTTGAGCTCCTCTGTTCCGCTGGAACACGCGCAAGCTGAAAGCGAATACGATGCCGCGTTGAAGGCGAATCCCTTCGATGAGAAGGCGTGGCTTGGACGCGCCGATGTGCAGGCTAGCCGGGGTGCGATGGAAGAGGCCAAGGCCGGCTACACCAGGGCGCTTGCGCTGCAGCCGAAGGACGCCGATGCCGAGACGGGCCTGGCGAAAGTATTGCTGACCGAGAACGATAAGCAGCAGGCGACCGGGCTGCTTGAGCATGCAGTTGCGCTCGACCCGACCAATATCACGGCGCACTATCGCCTGAGCACGCTCTATCGGCAAGAGGGACGCGCGGAGGATGCAAAGAAGCAGCTCGCACTTTACGAGCACTACAAGGCGCTGCATGGCGAGCTCGAAGCGGCGTTCAAGAAGGTGCGGGAGACGCCGGATGCGGAGAGCAGCGTCAAGCGCCCGTGAGCACAAGACGGCTCATTGCAGTCCTGCTGCAATTGTGTGTGCTCCGGTGCTGTGCTCAGCAGCGAGGAACGGCGGCTCTTCGTTCTTCTGTGCAGATGGTTGATATAACGGCCTCGGCCAAGATCGAATTTAATCATCTCTCGTCACCGCAGAAGAAATACATCGTTGAGTCGATGAGCGGTGGGCTTGCCTTGATTGACTACGACCGTGATGGCTGGCCCGACATCTACCTGACCAATGCGCCCGACGTTGATATGCAGCTTGCCGGCAAGAAGGCGCGCAGCGCACTCTTTCATAACAATCACGATGGGACTTTTACCGATGTAACGACCATGACGGGCGTTGCCTTTCCATGCTGGGCCATGGGCGCAGCCGTTGGCGACTACAACAACGATGGCTGGCCTGACCTGCTCGTGACCTGCTTTGACGGCGTAGTGCTCTACCGCAACAATGGCGACGGAACGTTCACGGATGTGACGACGATTTCGGGCCTGGCCAGCGACACGGGGTGGGCTACCGGCGCTGCTTTCGGAGATTATGACGGCGACGGCAGGCAGGACCTCTTCGTCGCACACTATGTTGACCTCGACCTAAAGGACCTGCCTACATTTGGGTCAAAGATGACCTGCACCTATCACACGATCGCGGTGCAGTGCGGCCCACGCGGACTGAAAGGATCACCGGATGCGCTCTACCGCAACAACGGCGACGGCACGTTTACCGACGTAGCGCGGCAGGCGGGTGTGGGTGACGCGCAAAAGTTTTTCGGCCTTTCGGCGCAGTGGACAGACCTGAATGACGATGGACGCCTTGACCTGTTTGTCGCCAACGACGGCGAGCAGAATTACCTCTATCGTAACAACGGCAATGGCACATTCACGGACGTGGCCTACCAGGCCGGCGTCGCTGTCAACCAGGATGGCAATGAACAGGCAAACATGGGCGTTGCCATCGGCGATTACCAGCACACCGGCCGATTCGACGTCGCGATCACCCACTTTAGTGAGGAGTATGCCGAGCTCTATCGCAACGATGGCAGCTTGAACTTTACAGACGTCGCTTACGAGGCAGGTGTGGCGCGCGCAACTGCACCGTTCGTGGGGTGGGGTGATGCATTCATCGATGTAGACAACGACGGCTGGCCTGATCTACTGATGGTGAATGGTCACGTCTATCCTCAGGTTGACACGGCGGAGATCGGCACACGTTATCGCGAGCCCAAACTCCTGTTCCTGAACCAGCGCAATGGTAAGTTTCTGGACGTAAGCACCGTGGCCGGACCGGCGCTGCGTGTGCCGCAGGTAAGCCGCGGCATGGCGGTTGGCGATCTTTTCAATGATGGGCGGGTTGAGGCTGTGGTTGAGAATCTTGAGGGCGGCCCCATGATCCTGCGGCCGGAGGGAGCGTCAGGCGCCCACTGGGTAGGCTTTGAGCTTGCCGGCGCCCTGGTGAACCGTCTGGCGCTCAACACCAAAGTACGCGTGACCGCGGGCGACCTGGTCCAGGTGGATGAGGTGCGCAGTGGGGGAAGCTACCTGTCACAGAGCGATCTGCGGCTGCACTTCGGCTTGGGCGATCACGCGGTTGCGGACAAGGTCGAGATATTCTGGCCCGGCGGAAAGACCGAAACGCTCGAACACCTTGCCGCCGGGCACATCTATTCGGTGCTTCAGAACCGGGGCGTTGTTCCGCACGAGCAGATTCACCCCTCCAGACTTGACCCGGCTCAATTAGGTAAGCCCAAGCGATAGCCCTGGGCTGTTGAAGCTCTGGGCATGCAAGCGGCCGGCGCCGGGCAGCACGATGGTCTGGCCGGTGCCCGTGTATCCAGCCCGCAGGTTTGGTCGAAACCATGGAAGCTCGGCACCCGAGCCGGGGAGTAGCCACAGGGCGCCAGGATGCCGTGAGCCGTGTTGGCTCGGGTTGCTCCATGGGGCACGCGAGTGTCGCCTGGGCATTGCCGGTACCTCCGCCTCGCGCGCGGCGGGTGACGGTTAGGAGCGCGTAGAAGCACCCGGCTGGCGTAGAGGAGGCCGTTCGCGCTTGCGGAGGAAAGCCTTTGCGCGGCGGACGGCTGGTTGGTTGCGGGTTGAGCGCTTCGACCAAACATGGTGTGGATGGAGGCTGTTGCGCACGCACACGCCTGTGACCGGGGTGCGCCGTGGCAGCCAGACCCAGAGCGGCAGGGGCGAGGCGCGGTCAACCGGCTCGGAACGATCTTGAAGTCCTGCATTCAGGGCGGCACTTCTCTAGTGAGCATTGGACGGCCGAGCGGGTGTAGACCCCTCCAGCAAAGAGGAGCCGGAGTTACAGGCGCAGGGGGGAACCGTGATCGCGAAGCGTTGGATGGTGACGCCGTGCCGGATCCTTGCGAATTGCCACAGCCGGCGGACCAGTTCTACAGGGCCTTGGCATAGGCCTACACCCATCCAGGCAGCGTCGGCTGAGTCAAGCATCCAGCCCAACGTTGCCAATCTCCCCGTGCGCATGTCTCAGTTGTTGTGAGTTTCACGTTGCATGCTGATCGACCGGTCACGCATGCGAGAGCGACTGTTCGTGCGTATCCAGCTGAAAAGCGGTACATTTCTGAGAGACAACATGCATTTATCAGGAAGAGCAACACGGTACCTCTTGTCCCATCGATCCACGAGCCTCGCTGCTGTTCTGGTGCTCCCGCTATGCTGCCTGACCTCCGCTGGCTACTCCCAGGTGAGCGCGCAACCGAATACAGACAGTCAAAGCAATACCGATTGCTCCGACCCGATTGCCGCGATGACCTCGCAGTGCGCCGGCTCGTCGCAGCAGCAGTCCGGTGGTTCAGGATCCGGTCAGGACTATGGCCCGGCGACTCGACCGACCGGCGAGACACCCCAGCCACCGCGGGGTGGGGTAAACAATCAGAACTACTCTGACAGCGGAGGACTGACCAGTCCCAACCGTCGGGACCGTTCGATACAGCCTGCGGAACCGCCTGAGCCGTTGAGCGAGTTCCAGAAGTTTGTCGCCGCGACTGCAGGCCAGGTGCTGCCTGTTTTCGGCGCCGATCTCTTCCAGAACACGCCTTCCACCTTCGCTCCGGTCGACCAGGGTCCGGTCACGGCCGACTACCTGCTGGGTCCTGGGGACGAACTGCTTATCCGCGTCTGGGGGCAGATCAACTTCAACGCGTCGCTGCGCATTGATCGCTCGGGCAACATCTACCTGCCCCAGGTAGGTGCAGTGCACGTTGCCGGGCTGCCCTACGCTTCGGTGCAGGATCATGTGCATTCGGAGGTAGCGCGGGTCTTCCGGAACTTTAACCTGACCGTCGACATGGGTCAGCTGCGATCGATCCAGGTCTTTGTGGTGGGCCAGGTGCGCCGGCCCGGCAGCTACACGATCAGCTCGCTCAGCACGCTGATCAATGCGCTGTTTGCCTCGGGCGGGCCGTCGGCGCAGGGCTCGCTGCGGCATGTTCAGCTCAAGCGGCAGGGGCAGCTGGTGAGCACGTTTGACCTTTACGATCTGCTGCTGCGCGGAGACAAGTCGAAAGATGTGCCGCTGCTGCCCGGAGACGTGATCTTTGTGCCGAGTGTCGGCCCGCAGGTGGCGCTGACTGGGAGCGCGCGGCACCCGGCGATCTATGAGCTGAGCGACGCAAACACGCTGGCCCAGCTGCTGGCCGATGCCGGGGGCACGACGCCGCTTGCCTCGACCGCGCGGATCTCGATTGAGCGGCTGGAAGACAATCAGGGCCGGGTAGCGATGGAGGTCGGCTTGGATGAGGCGGCGCTCAAGATGGTCCTGCACGATGGCGATCTGCTGCGGGTGCTTTCGATCGTGCCCGCGTACCAGAAGACCGTGACCCTGCGCGGCAACACGGCCAACCCGGGCCGGTTTGCCTGGCAACCGGGCATGCGGCTGAGTGCGCTCATTCCTGACCGCGCCTCGCTGATCACCAGGAACTACTGGTGGCAGAGAACCCGGCTCGGCCTGCCCGGGGCGGAGTTTGAACCAGACGCGACTGGTCCGGTACAAGCGCAGCCCCGGTATCCGGTCAACCTCGAGAGCTTTCCCTGCCGCGTGCGCGCGACTGACGCGCAGGATCAGCCAGAAGATGCATTGATGAAGCAGATTCCGGATACGCCTTGCACGCCGTACGAGCGGTATAACCCGAACCAGCTGCCCCAGCAGTATCGCTATCCGCAGCAGGTGCAGTCCGGCGTCCCGGACGCTCCAGTGGATTTGGCGCGGAGCTCCGGGGCGAACGCTTCAGGTATCGGTTCATCCCTCGCGAGCCAGCAGGATGCACAGGGCTCGCGCGCAAAGATGGCTCGCACTGATGTGAAACTGTCCGCACCCGAGATCGACTGGAACTACGCGGTGATCGAGCGCATGGATCCGCTCACGCTCAAGACCTCGCTGGTACCGTTCAACCTGGGCCGGCTGGTGATGGAACATGATGCTAGCCAGGACCTGGAGCTCCAGGCGAACGACGTGGTCAGCATTTTTTCGCAGGCCGACATACGTGTGCCCCTGGCTGAGCAGACCCGGTTTGTTCGCCTGGATGGCGAATTTGTAAGTGCGGGTGTGTACAGCGTCAAGCCTGGCGAGACGCTACAGCAGCTGGTGAGGCGCTCGGGGGGAATCTCGCCGGGCGCCTACCTGTACGGTTCCGAGTTCACGCGGGAGTCTACGCGCGTTCTGCAGCAGCAGCGCCTCCATGAGTATGTGCGCTCGCTCGAGGTGCAGATTACGCGCGGCAGTATCGAGCAGGCATCGGCCGGCACCAGTTCACCCCAGGACACGCTGGACGCCAATGCCGCGGGTGCGGCCGAGCGGGAGCTGATCAATCGCCTGGAACAGATTCGCGCTACCGGCCGTATCGTGTTCGATCTTGATCCAGACGCCTCAACGGTGAGTGTACTGCCGGAGATTGTACTGGAAGATGGCGACCGCTTTGTCATTCCGCCCAAGCCCTCGACCGTCAATGTCATCGGAGCGGTGTACGATCAGAACTCGTTTCTTTTCCAGCCGGGGCGCATGGTGAGGGACTATCTGCACCAGTCCGGTGGTCCAAATCGCGATGCAGATCGCAAGCGGGCGTTTATCATACGGGCGGATGGCTCGGTGGTAAGCCGGCAATCGCGACGGGCGGGAAATTTCAATACGGTCCGGCTGAATGCCGGAGATACCATTATCATTCCGGAGAAAACATTCCGGCCCAGTGGTCTGCGGAACCTGATCGCGTATACGCAGATATTTTCGCAGCTTGCTTTAGGCGCTGCTGCCATCGATGTGGTGCATTGAGGCAGGGCTGGGGTGCATTGGGAGAGAAAGAGCGGTACAAGCTTTCCGGAGGGAATGTCAACTCGGAGTCTAGTTTCGACCGATGCTGTTACTCATGAGCTGGTAGGTCTGGTCTTGACAGTCCAGCCGCGGATTGATAATGCTTAGGTCAAGAGGGGATTTGTCACCGCAGACGCTACTATTCTCCGCACCGTGAATGATGTGCTTTGTATACACAATCGTGCATGCGAGGCTTTGAAGTATCAGACATCAAGATAACCGGAATATGGTGAAATCCTCTTGGCATTTTTTACCTGGGATAAACCCACTGAGCGCGAACTCCTGGAATTGCCTGTCGTTCCGATCTTTGGAGATGAGAGAGACGAGCTTCCATTGGATCAGGCGGCAGTGCCTGCGCTGGCGCCCGAAGCGCATGACAGCCTCGATCGGTTTGCAGCCTCAACCCATGGTGCAGCCGTTGCCCACGGCCTGGCTACTCTGCCGCGTCCGGCTCTGCCGCTGCCTACCCAGACTCGGCACTACCGGGTCATCAAGCGTATCTTTGACCTGGCAATCTCGATCCTGCTCCTGCCTGTGCTCGGAGTGCTGCTGGTAGCCATCGGGCTTGTGGTGGCATTGACCTCGGGGTTCCCGGTCTTTTATCGCCAGGACCGGTTGGGACAATACGGACAGAGGTTCCGCATCTGCAAATTCCGCACCATGCGCAACAACGCTGAACAGGCGCTTGCCGAGTGGCTGCTGCACCACCCTGAGATTCGGCACGAGTGGCAACAGACGCAGAAGCTGAAGCGCGACCCACGCGTGACCAGGCTTGGCCGCTTTCTGCGGGATACGAGCCTTGATGAGATACCGCAGATCATCAATGTACTGCGCGGCGAGATGAGCCTGGTGGGGCCGCGGCCGATTGTGCAGGCCGAGCGTGCCAGGTATGCAGAGCGGTACGCGTTCTACGCGGCTGCCATCCCAGGAGTTACCGGGGTTTGGCAGGTCTCAGGACGGTGCAACGTGTCCTATGAAGAGCGCGTGCGGATGGATGAGGATTATGTACGCAACTGGTCGCTGATGCGGGATATCGGTATTCTGCTGCGCACGCCGCGGTCTGTGATTCGCCGGGATGGAGCCTGTTAGCCGCGCATTCAGGCTGGCAGCTTCGCCGCACTGTCAGCTTGCTTCCGTTGTCCTCTTGCATAGATAAGCCCGGCGCTTACACCGAGCAGCTGCGCACAAGCGCGAGCCGCAAGCAAAAAGGGGGAGAGCAGTCCGATAACCGGATCTTTTTGCGCTGCGCGCAGCGCGAAGGGCGCGGTGCTAAGTAGAAACGCTGCGGCGACGAGAGCTGTGACGGGTACACGCGGACGCGCAGACGCGTCAATGACAAGAGCGACCACTACCGCCGGCGCGAGAAGAAGCTGGAGCTTCATGATCTGCGGAGTATGGCTGTCCTTGACGCCTTTGCTGGGATTCTTGCGAACGGCAAGCACACGCCAGAATGCAAATTTGTATTTCTTCCTGAGATACTTTAAAAACGTATCGGGATGCGTGTGAGAGACCACGGCAGCGGGCGCGAACTTCATGATCCAGCCGCGGGCTGACATCCGGTACGAGAGTTCAACATCCTCAGCACAGGCGACTGGAAATGAGGTATCGTAGCCGCCCATCTCAAGAAAGCGTGCGCGAACAAAAGCGGCTGAGTAGGTGTCGATAAAGTCGATGCTGGGGGCACTGGCCATGAGCCGGTACTTGTCTTGGTACTCGATCTGCACGAAGCGAGCCGCGAGTGATCTCTGCTGGGTACGATAAATCCCTTTGGCGCCGACCACGGTAGGATCGGAGAAAGGAGCGAGCATCGCGTTCAGCCAGCCGGGCATGGGCACGCAGTCATCATCGGTAAATAAGAGGATCTCGCCGCGCGCTTCCAGGGCACCCAGGTTGCGAGCTGCTGCCGGTCCGGCATTGGCCTGGTGGATGAGGCGAATGCCGGCATAGCTCCGGACAAGCTCTGCAGTTGCGTCCGTTGAGCCGTCATCGATCACCAGGATTTCTGACTCGCGCCCAGCCAACTGAGTAAGAAGAGCGTCAAGGCACCTTCCGATGCGGGAGGCGCCATTGAATGTCGGGATCACGATCGAAACAAAAGACTCGATGATGAGCTGCCTCTAGCGTCCCACGTTGGTGAGCACCTTGAAAGGCTGCTCTTCAAGCGACTGCTCGGGAACCGCGCAGGAGGAAGGCTCTGGCGCAGCTACTGTTGGAGGCTCGCCCTTGGCGTGGTCGCTGCCCTTGAGCAGGTACTTTGACAGGGTAAGGAAACCCTTGACATTGCGCTGCAGCTCGCGGCGGTCAGTGAGGGACTGCTTGAGCTTATAGGCCAAATAGCGGGGCGCGAGATAGAAGCTGCGCCGGGCGCGGTCGCAGAAGCTGACAAGCTGCTCGTGGGTGATGTTAGGCAGGTTGACGACGCTGTTGTGCAGGCCGTCCTTGGTCAGCCACGCGCCCCAGTCTTCTATCTGGATATAATCGCGCTTTTTGGCCTCTTGGTAGGCGGTCGTACCCGGATACACCATGATCGGAAAGAACTG
>CAXTMM010000042.1:0-4384 GCA_964245415.1 uncultured Acidobacteriaceae bacterium
GTTGTTGCCGTTGAGGATCTGGCCAAATTGGGAGCCGGCGCCGGTCGAGCCGCCATCCTGCCAGGTAAGTTTCGGCAGCGAGTTCAGAGAAGTAGCGCCGCTGATCACGTAGCCGGTGGTGTCGAGGCTCGTCACATTCGTGTGATTGAGCAGATTGAAGGACTCGGCAAGGACCTCAAGTTCGATGCGCTCGCTGATGCGGGTACGTTTGGCGGCGCGCAGGTCCATGTTGGCTATTCCGGGATAGCGGTAGGTGTTGCGACCTACTTCGGGGATACGAGTGTCGCCGCCAGAGCCGTTGATGCTGGCACCAAGACCGCTGAGCACGTCTGTTTCGAGCACAGTGTTGATGTACTTGACGGATGGAACTGCGCCGGCGGTGTGCATGGAATAGGGCAATCCATCGCGCAGCTCAAGGGTAGGCGCAAGCTCGTACCCGTTGACCAGCTCGCCGCGAAGGCCGCGAACACGCCAGGGGGTATGGATGACGGCGCCGCCAGTAAGCCTGCGGCGGATGTCGAAGTTGGAGTTGCCGTATTCGAGGCGTAGGTCGGTTGGGTCAAGGACGTCGTCGGTGTCGGTAAATGCGGTGGCGTTTTGGTTGTAGTCTGCGGCGTGGGAGTAGGTGAAGCTGGTATGCAGGTCGAGGACGCTGGACATCTGGTGGTCGAGACGGAGTACCGCAGCCTGGTACTTCGAGTTGGTCTCGGCAAATATCCGGGTGATCTGCTGATAGTTCGGGTTAAGGCGGGTGGTGAAGAACCTGGATATGTAAGGGCCGGCGAGCGGGCCTTTGTGGTTGGCGTCGACTACCTGATAGGTAATGGTTCCAATGGAAGCCAGATCGATGTTGCTGTCGATGTAGTCGGGCAGTTCGCGGCCATAGCTGCCCAGGTAGGCCAGGGTCAGGTTGGTGCGGCGGACTAGCTCCTGCTCAAGCGAGACCTCGGTCTGGTGGATCTGCGGATTCTGGAAATGCGGGTCAAAGTAGGCGGCACTTGGGGCGACAGTGGTGACCGGGGTGCTTGAGAAAACGTAGGGGAAGGGTGGCGCGCCCAAGTCGAGCGGTTTATAGAAGTAGGATCGCTGCGAGGTAGAGGCGCCGGTCTCAGTGAGGGCGCTGAAGGCAGTTGAGTTGATGATGCGGCCATAGTAGGTGCCGACACCGGCGCGAAGGACTGTGTGGCCGCTGCCGGTCAGGTCCCAGGCAAAGCCGATGCGGGGGCCATAGTCGTTCTTGTCGTGGGGAAGGTTGGCGGTGGCTGGAATGTCGGGGTTGACGAGGGCGGCGTTGGTGTTGGGGAGCTGCTCGTACTCGTAGCGCAGGCCGAGGGAGAGGGTGAGGCGGGGGAAGAGCTTCCACTCATCGGAGACGAAGCCGGCATAGTCGGCGGACTGGAACTGAAAGGTTGTGGGGCCTACGCCCTGCCGGTAGTAGGAGTAGCAGGGCAGCACGCCAACGCCGGTTGTGGAGGCATCGCAATGGTCGGGCGAGAGATAGTCAGTGACAAAGCCGATCACGTCGGCATAGACGTATGTGCCGTTGGCGTTGTAGAGGGCGTCGGAGTAGTCGTTGACGTAGTTGACCTCGTAGCCGGCTTTGAGGGTGTGGTGCCCGTGGACCCAGGTGAGCGTGTCGACCAACTCGTCGCGGCGTTCGTCAGGGTAGGCAGCGCGGTCGAGTACAGGCGGCTTACCGAAGCTGAAGCCGTAGCTTGATATCTGAACCTGGGGTGGTCGGCCATAAATATTGTGCGAAAAGCTTTGCTCAAAGGTCGCGGGCTGGCTGCTGAGTTCGCTTTCGAGGTCGCGGCCGTACTGGACGTGAACTTCGTTGAGCAGATTTGGGGTTAGAAAGTAGGTCCAGCGGGCGATGATCGCGTCTTCCTTGCCGGTGCTATTGCCGAAGCTGGCAATGCCGAATAGGGCCGAGGGCGAGGTCTGGACGCCGTTGAGCGAGTTCCAGCGCATTCGGTTGTACTGGAAGGTGAGGTGATTGCGGTCGTTGAGCTGCCAGTCGAGTTTTGGGAAGAAGATGTCCTGGATAGCGTTTCGGGGCACGTTGCCGAGGAGTGAGTTGAGGCCGGTGAGCACGCTGTTGTAGCTGGCGAGTGCCTGGGCTGGGTAAACGTCGAGGCGGGCGGCGAGGGTCTGGATAGTCTGGGCGGTCGGGGTGGCGAAGAGTTTGGCTGGATTGGTGGCGCGAGCGATTGCGGGGAAGTTGCGACTGTAGTGGTCATAGGTAAAGAAGCCGAAGAGTCGATCGTGAAGGATCGGGCCTCCGATGGCGATGCCCCCCTGGAGAAGCGAGTCCCGAGTGCGCACGTTGGCGGTCGTGAAGGTGCCATCTGCGTTGCGCGTGGTGACGGCGGTAAAGGGATTGGACGCAGCCCAGGCATTGTTGCGATCGAAGAGGAAGAGCTGCCCGTGCAGTTCGTTGGTGCCGGAGCGAGTCACGGTGTTAACGACGCCGCCAGCGGCACGGCCATACTGGGCGGAGTAGTTGGAGACGTTCACCTGGAACTCGCTCACCGAAGCCTGGCTGGTGGAATAGGCGACTAGGGTGCGGCCTCGTTCTTCAGAGAAGAAAGCTTGATTATTGTCGGCGCCGTCGACTGTGTTGTTGTTGAGCAAGGCACCTATGCCGCGGAAGCTGAGCAGGCCATTGGCGTCTGCATCCGGGGTGACGCCGGGGGTGAGGAGGGCGAAGTTGGACCAGCGCCGACCGCTTGATGGAAGGTTATCGACGGCTTGGGCGTCGACCGTGGTGGCAATTGTCGCATCGGTGGTATCGAGGACAGGAGCTGCTGTGGCTTGCACTTCGACCGACTGTTGGGCGCCGGCGAGGGGCATCTGCGCGTTCAGAGTGGTGACGCTGCCTATCTGGACGACCGCGCGAGCCTGCCAGGAGGCAAGGCCGGGGACGGAGACCTGGAGCAAGTAGGTTGCGGATCCAAGCGCGTTGAAGTTGAACAAGCCATCGGCATTCGAGGTCTTGATCTGGGTGCTGCCGGTGGTGGGGTTGGTGAGCAGAAGCTGAGCGCCGGCAACGGGTCGCGACGTAGGGTCTAGCACCAAGCCTTGAAGTGCGCCCGAGTCGAGTGACTGCGCACAGGCTGCCCAGACGAGGGAGAGGAGCAAAGGCACGAGCCAGAGCGGGCGGATTCTCCCGAGGAGGCGTTTGATAATCGTCACGTACAGTCTCCAGAGTGACGAACGCAGGAGCAGTGCTGGCGCTCTTGATCTCTGGAGGAGAAGTGTTTGAGCTACGTCGATTGCGGCTGGCACTGCGTGGCGCCAGCGTCTTTAGCAAGTGCTTTCGTTCTTGATCGCTCGCACGGCAAAGCAAACTACGCCCAAGGCGGACGTCGCAGCTAGGAGAAAGGGTGGCGGGATCGTGGATTGAGGATAGCGGATTGACTACACTGAAAGAGAGAAATGTTTATAGACGAAGCGCGAATACGGGTAAAAGCTGGTGACGGCGGTAACGGGTGCATGGCGTTCCGGCGGGAGAAGTTCGTGCCGAAGGGCGGCCCATCGGGTGGAGATGGAGGCCGGGGCGGCGATGTCATTGTGGAATCGAGCCAGCGGCATAATACCCTGGTGCACTTCCGGTATAACCCGGAGCACAAGGCGGAGCGTGGGCGGCACGGCGAAGGTTCGAACTGCAGCGGGAAGGATGGCGACGACGTCGTGCTGAAGGTGCCAGTCGGGACTTCCCTGTTCAACGATGAGACGGGCGAGTTGATCCACGATTTCCAGCATCCCGATGAGCGGGTGGTGATCGCCAATGGAGGACGCGGTGGGCGTGGAAACCAGCATTTCGCTACGGCTACGCACCAGGCACCGCGTGAGCACGAGATGGGGTTCGCCGGGGAGGAGTTTCACTTTCGCCTCGAGCTAAAGCTGCTGGCGGATGTGGGGCTGGTTGGATATCCGAATGTTGGAAAGTCGACGCTGATCGCGCGGATTTCTGCGGCTCGCCCGAAGATTGCAGACTACCCGTTTACGACGCTCGAGCCGAACCTGGGCGTGGTGACGGTGGGCGAGGCTCCGCACGAGGAGAGCTATGTAGTTGCGGATATTCCGGGATTGATCGAGGGAGCGCATCTAGGCGCAGGACTGGGGGTGCAGTTCCTGCGGCATATCGAGCGTACCGGCGTGCTAGTGCACCTGGTCGATGTGTCGGACGGGAGTGGGCGAGAGAACCCGGTTGAGGACTTCAAGGTAATCGCGGCGGAGTTGGCCAGCTTTGGCCATGGATTGGCGGAGAAGCGGGTGCTGGTTGTGGCGTCGAAGGCGGATGTGGCTAATCCGGAGAAGCTCAAGAAAGTGCGGGCGATGGCCAAGCGGAGGAAGCTGGCTTTCTATGAGATTTCAGCAG
>CAXTMM010000042.1:4394-5372 GCA_964245415.1 uncultured Acidobacteriaceae bacterium
GCTCCTGTAATGTCGTTCCAGGGTCTCGCGCAGGCCGCTGCGCTTCTTTGCTTTTTCAGGCGAGCGCGGGCTGGGCGTGGAGATGCTGCGGTATGCGATTGCGGAGAGCGTGCGGGAGCATCGGCGGGAGCAGCAGTCGGCCCTAGCGGAGTTCGCTGGTGGTTTTTAGCAGTTAACATCTGGATCGCGGCGGAAATACGGATTGAGGCGGGATGACACGGGTAAGCCGGCGGAGATTTATAGAGAATGCAGTTGTGGCTGGAACTGGACTGGCGCTCTCGTTGCGCTCGGCACGGGCAGCTGGGAGTACTGGAGAGAGGCCGATGACGCTGTTCGTCGGGACGCAAACCGGCAGCGGCAGCCAGGGTGTCTATGCCTTCGGCTGGAACAGCGCGTTAGGAACGCTAGCATCGCTTGGCTTGGCGGCGGCAGTTCCGTCGCCGACCTACCTGACGCTATCGCCTGACCGGCGGTACCTGTTTACCGCGAATGAAGTGGACCTGTTCCACGGGGTGAAGTCGGGGGGCGTGAGCAGCTTTCGTGTAGGACCTCGAGCAGGGGAGCTTACAGCGATCAATGGAGTGACGAGCGGCGGCGCGGGGACATGCTTTGTCGGTGTGGACCCGAGCGGGCGCACGCTGCTCTGTGCGAACTACGGGGCTGGCAGCGCGGCTTCGTTCCGGATCGGCTCTGGTGGCGTGTTGAGCCCCGCGGTCTCGGAGTTTCATTACACCGGTCATGGACCGAACGCGGACAGGCAGGAGGCTCCGCATGTTCACAGGGCCATCACTTCGCCAAGCGGGGCCTATGCGTTCTTCAATGATCTTGGATTGGATGTGATTCACATTTACAAGCTGGATGCCGCAACGGCAAAGCTTAGCCCGCATACGCCGGCGGTCTGGCGGGCGCCTACCGGCTCGGGACCTCGTGCGCTGCGCTTTCATCCAAATGGCAAGTGGGCCTATTGCGTGCTCGAGA
>CAXTMM010000042.1:5382-8013 GCA_964245415.1 uncultured Acidobacteriaceae bacterium
CCAAGCAGGTGGTGCGGCTAACTCCGTTTGACTTTACCGGGAGAGCGCAGGCTTCAGAGATTGTGCTGGATCGGAGTGGCCACTTCGCCTATGCGGCTTGCCGGTACTATGACAGGCTGATTACCTTTTCAGTCGATGCGGAGAGCGGCCAGTTGACACTGCTGGGACGAAGCACATGCGGCGGCGAAGTGCCTCGGGATATTGCGCTTGACCCCTCAGAGCGGTGGATGCTGGTGGCGAACCAGGATTCCAATGGAATAGCGATCATTGAGCGGGATCTACCGAGCGGGCGGTTGGGCAACAAGGCTACCGTTATCGATCTGATCAAGCCGCAGTGCCTGGTGTTTGTTTAGCTGATCTAAGGGCGATAACTAGGAGAGCGCCGCCAATTTTCAGGCGCTGGCTAGTTGGCGACTTGCATGGTTGTTGGACGATACCTTGGTATTGGTCAAGGTAACCAGGGTGCTGGCGGAGCGGTCACGGAGAAGACGAGAGACAAGTGCCGTGTGCATGGCATGGCCGGCACGCTCGGCTACGACCCGGCCGAGAATCTGATGGCCTGCCAGAGCCAGATCGCCTATCAGATCAAGGACTTTATGGCGAACGAACTCATCTGTAAACCGTAAGGGACCGTTCTGAACTCCGCTTCGTGTCACGATGATAGCGCTTTCGTCTGAGACTCCGCGGATAAGGCCCATATCTCTCAGCTTCTGCTCGTCCTCCTTAAAACCGAACGTTCGGGCTGAAGCTATGTCGTTGTCGTAGGTGCGGCCGGCGAGATCGATGGTCATGCTTTGCCGGCCAATGGGCGGGGCAAAGTCAATCTGGTAGGAGATGCTGTAGCCGTCGCCCGGATAGACGCCGATGAACTTGTTGCCCTCGCGAACCTCAACTGGCTTAAGGATGCGCAGATATTCGCGGCGACGGCGTTGGGCCTTAAGGCCCACACGGTGAAAAGCTTCGACGTAAGGGCGGGCAGAGCCGTCGAGGATGGGAAGTTCGAGGTTATCCAGTTCTACGATGACATTGTCAATGCCCATGCCGATCAACGCTGAGAGCAGGTGTTCGGTGGTGGAGATAAGGACACCCTGGCGCATGAGGCTGGTGGCGTAGCTTACCTTGGCGACGTTGCGGCCGATAGCAGGGATTTCAAAATTGTCCAGGTCGGTGCGGCGGAAGACGATGCGGGAGCCTGCAGTGGCAGGGAGGAGGCGCATGGAAACGGGAGCGCCGCTGTGAAGGCCTATGCCGGAAAAGGCTAACGATGTGGCAATGGTTTGCTCGTAAAGTCCGGCGTCCTGCAATGATACCTGCCCGTGTATGGTTGGCCGCTTTGTTTCGGAAGGCCCTTAAGGGTGGCTCCCAAGGATTCAGAGTAAAGCTGCCAAGCTGTTGCGACGTGTTGCAGATTTGCCACAGTGATGCGGACGAGGAGCGAATTGGGGGCGGAGGTACCTGCTTCGCTAACTAGCTGACGGGCTTGGCCTAGTTGGTGCAGCCGGATGCCTGGAGCATGGAGGAGACCAATGCGAGAGGCAGTCCGACGACATTGAAGTAGCAGCCGTGGACACGAGGGATCCAGCCGGCGGCGCGGCCCTGGATGGCATAAGCGCCAGCCTTGCCAAAGGGCTCTCCAGTTGCGATATAGGCGGTGATGTCGAGCTGGGAGAGTGTGAGCATGGTGACGTAGGTGAGTTCGGAGGCAACTTGGATACGGTCGGCGGAGCAGAGGCATATGCCGGTAACCACGCAGTGTGTCGCGCCAGCGAGGAGGTGGAGCATCCGGGCGGCGTCTTCAGGGTCGGCGGGTTTGCCCAAGACTGAGCCATCTGGAGCGATGACGATGGTATCAGCGCCTAGCACGAGAAGATTTGCGTCGGACGGAAGGCTATTGTAGACAGCTTCTGCCTTTTCGCGGGCTAGACGCAGGGCGAAGCTAGTTGGGTCTTCGCTGAGGCGTCGTTGCTCGGAGATGTCAGCTGGGTAGGTGGTGAAGGCGAAGCCGGCCTGGGTGAGGAGTTCGGCGCGGCGAGGGGAGGATGAGGCTAGGACGAGCATGGTAAACGTGTCACTCCGATTGGAATGTAGGCCTGTCCGCAGTTTCCTGTTTCGGGCCCCGCGATCTGCGGCGATGCCGAAACAGGATGCTTTTATGTTGCAACGTGATTGTCACGGGTGCATGGGCGAGTGCTTCGGGATAGTGCATAGGAGTCTATTCGAGTGGTGCCTCGAGACCGGTGCGGAAACCAGTCCAGTCAGCGATGCCCCAAGCCATACCAGGGGTGTTGTGGGCGACGCCGTAACGGCCGTCGGGGCCTAGCAGGATGATACCGCCGTGCCCTTCGAGTCGGTTGTGGAGGTAGCGGATGGCGGCGTTTGCAGCTTTCTGCGGCGAGTCGCTCTGGGCTACTCGGTCGACGGCCCATTTGCCCAGGACGAGCTTCATGATGGGTTCGCCCCAGCCGTTTAGTGAGGCGGCGGCGCTGAGGTTGTCGGCGTAGCAGCCACAGCCGATGAGGGAGGAGTCACCGACGCGGCCTGGAGTTTTGTTGAGGGTGCCGCCGGTGGAGGTGGCGGCGGCGAGGTTGCCGTGGGTGTCGAGAGCTACGGCGCCTACGGTGTCGTGGGTGT
>CAXTMM010000042.1:8023-8722 GCA_964245415.1 uncultured Acidobacteriaceae bacterium
CCGGCTTGCTCCTTGCGCTGGGCTTCGGCGAGGTGGGTCCGCTCGCGGTCGATGACGAGTTCGCTGTTGTCGATCAGGGGCATGCCTTTGGAGGCGGCGAAGGCTTCGGCTCCCTGGGCGACGAAGTAGACGTGGGGGCTTTGCTCGAGGATCAGGCGGGCAGCGCGGATGGGATTGCGGATGCGCTCGACGCAGGCAACGCCGCCGGCGCGGAGTGTTTGGCCGTCCATCAGGAGGGCGTCGAGCTGGACGCAGCCATCGCGGGTGAGGAAGGCCCCGCGGCCGGCGTCGAAGGTGTCGTCGTCTTCTAGGGTCGATACGGCGGCTTCGATGGCGTCGAGGGCGGAGGCTCCCTGGGTGAGGAGAGCGTAGCCGGTGATGAGGGCGGCGCGAACGCCTGCTTCGTGGGCTTCGCGGAGGGTGTCGGGGATGGCCCAGGCGCCGCCGTGGACTAGCAGGATTGTGTGGGTGGGCATCTGGGTTGATTTTACCGGGTGGAGAATCGAGAGCGTGGTGCTGATTTCTCGGGCAAGAGGTCGAACAAAACTCTTCTATGCTCGCGACTACTTACGCGGCAGACGCGGTGTAGGCAGCGTCTCGAAGCTTCCAGGCGCGGCGCGATTTACCGCTTCCGCTATCGAGGAGGTATCTTGCCGCAAAATCTTGCATCTGGTGGTTCCCAGCACGACGAAGGCATGC
>CAXTMM010000042.1:8732-17031 GCA_964245415.1 uncultured Acidobacteriaceae bacterium
GTGAGAACCTTCTTCTGCGCCTGGAAGACTTAGGCCATTCGTCTGAAATGATCAGCCGTTATCTCTACCCTAACCAACCATGCTGCTTCTTTTACCCGTTCAACATCGATACACACCAGCAAAAACTTGAACCGGGCGCGTAGCGCATCGCAATATCAGGAGGAAAGATAGCATGTCTACGGAAGAGGTTACCGAGCAAGTTGTAGACCAAACGACAAAGCTGGGCATTCATGAGGACATCGTAGCGCCCTTTATCGGTCTAGTTACCATTAGCACTATTGCCTGGGTAGCTGTTTTGATTATCCTCGGCCGGGACTAGCCCATTCGTTCCCAAGGAGCTGCGCCCCACGTCTTGCATTTAGACGTGGGAACGCCCAATTAGCCCACTAGTACTTATCTTCGAGCGGGGAGCACCCGAACAAACGTGCCTTCCGGTAATTCACCCTCAACTAAATGCACCACGCCGTTCTTGACAAACCCTGTAACTTCGCGTGGTAGCTCAGTAGCACTTAGAGCTAGTTTTCCTTGCGTTGCGGCATCTACAACCGCAGGTACTTTTGCACTTACCGTAAGCGCCTTCCCTTCCTCTCTAACAGCATCCATCCGAGATGGGTGTCCTGCAGCCTCGCGCCCCGTTCCGCGGTCCATCGCTTCGTTGGCCAAGCGATCGGCTTCCTTGTTTTTGCCGCGTAGAACATGTTGCATTTCGAACTTCCTGAGTTGGGCCGCGCGGCATTTGGCCTCTTCGTAGAGCGGCTTCAGATCGGGACTGTTGACGCGGTACTTGCCCTGCATTTGCTTCACCATCAACTCTGAATCAGAGATGACGCGCAGGTGGGGGTGACCGTGCTCGAGCGCAAAGCCGAGGGCAGCAAGCAGGCCGGAGTACTCGGCTACGTTGTTGGTTCTTATGCCAAGAAAATCACTTAACTCGCCAAGGACCTCGCCTCGCTCGCCCTGGATGAAGACGCCGTAGCCTGCCGGTCCGGGATTGCCGCGCGAGCCGCCATCGCAGTACGCTGTGATCGCACCCGCTGTTTTACTTTCTGTCATAAGACTAGTTTAGAAGAAGAGAGCGCCATCAGCCTGGCTCAGGCTCGAAGAGTCTGGCCTTGTCGCCCCCTTGAACCTTGGCCGGGATGGTCGTGTAAGAAAGCCTGGTTCCAGGTGGCTGTGAGAGGATGCCGTGCAATTCATGCAGTTCATGCCGTAGGCGCGCCAGCCGCGTTTGGGCGCGATCGGCGGCGCGTTCGAACTGCTCGCGGGCCTGGCGCGCTTCTACACTTTGTGTCTGCGGAGGCAGCGGCAGATTAAGCGCTTTGGGATTCTGGCGTTGCTCCTGTGCCTCGGCGGTAAAGACCTGCCGCGCGCCGGCGATGGTGTATCCCTCGTCGTGGAGCAGGCGCTTTATGCGTAGAGCCTGCTCGACATCGCGCTTACGGTAGAGCCGCTGACCTGTGCCGCTCTTCTTAGGTGCAAGCTGTGGAAACTCTGTTTGCCAGAAGCGCAGCACGTAAGTTTCGACGCCGCATAGGCTCGCCACTTCGCCGATGCGGAAGTAGAGTTTGTCGGGAATTGTGTCGAGTGTGGCCGTCTCCCGCTGTGCCTGCTTCGCCATAGATTGCCCGTGCTCCGCGCTCTGCTGGCCTTCTGCGAGGGTGGCTGGAGCGATTACCTCGAGTTGCCTTGCATTCTGGCTGGAGAAAGGTGTTGGTCTTCAGTATAGCGAGGCCGGAGGGGCGATGAAGCAAATAACTAATCGAATGTCATAACTACAGACCGCGCTTAAGAAATGCCGCCTGGCGGACCGATTAGCTCTTTCGCCGGCTGCGAGCACGAGACGGCCTGCGGGGCGATCTGGCAGAGTGCCGCGGTGGCGCTTCCTCCAGTGGCGCTCGGCGTTGGGCTCGCTATCCAAGAGCGGCTCACGCAGGCTGGTTCCTTGAGGGGCGGGGCGATGGTAAGGTACCGGACAGCTCTGGTTACCACCCAGTTCGGCTGAGGCGGCGAGTGGCCAGTAAGGCTCGCGGAGGAACTCTCTCGCGATCAGGACCAAGTCGGCCTCACCTGCGGCCACAATCGTCTCGGCTTGTTTGGCTGTGGTGATAAGGCCTACCGCAGCGGTCGGAATGTTGGCTTCGGCGCGGATGCGCGTGGCGAATGGCACCTGGTAACCAGGGGCCGAGGGAATCTTGGCATGGGGCACCAGGGCGCCTGAGGAGACATCAATCATGTCCACACCCCTTGGTCTTAGCAGCTTGGTAAGAGCCACCGACTGATCAACGGTCCAACTGGTGGCTGCGTCCAGATCCTCGGGCACGGCTTCATTCTCCATCCAATCGGTGGCGGAAATACGCACCATTAAAGGCAGATCGCGCGTTGGCTCTGCTGTCGCTTTACTGTTGCCGCGTCTGCTGACCGGCTGCTACATCGAGATTGACAAGGGCAAGAACGGCGAGGACAAGGATGTCGAGGTGCGCACGCCATTTGGCCTCTTGCAGGTCCACCAGAGCCCACCCTCTTCGGCTGATATGGGCCTGCCCACCTATCCTGGAGCCTCAGTTGTTCAAGATAAGCATGGCAACTCCGCCGATGTACACACCGGTCTTGCTAACTGGCAGATCACCGTACGGTCGCCAAGTATCAGGCTGGCGATCCGCAGAGCAAGGTGACAAGCTTCTACCGTGCCTCGCTCGGCCAGTACGGCACGGTGCTCGCGTGCTAGGACCGTCATGCTCTCGGCTCACCGTCTGTGACGCAGGCTGGGCTGGGCTGCGACGACAAGCACGGAGACTCAAAAGGCATTCACCTGAACGATGATGATGAGAGTGGTTTCAGTTTGCGTGCCGCTTCCAGGCATCACTGACACATCGTCGCGATCAAGGCTGGGGACTGCGGCGGGATGCGCTTTCCCTGCTGCGCCTCGATTTGCCTGCAGATACCGGAAAGGGGGACAAGGAAGAATAGTTGGCGCCTGACGTCACAGAAGAGGCTGCTGCGGGGCAGGGCTTATGTTTGCTCAAGTGCCTGTGTAAGACTAAGGCAGTTTATGGACCCTGTATGCCCACGCTGCGAAACCAGTCTTAGCCCCCAGGCAAGGTTCTGCTTGGAATGCGGAGCGCCGCAGCTCACCGTAGAAGCTGTCGAACCGGAGGCGGATGAGGCCTCCACCTCTGGCTCCTACTCTCTAAACGGCCCACAGGTCGCCTGGCCTACCGCGATCCGTATGGCAGCCTTGCTTTCTTTGCCCACCGGTGTGCTCAGCTCTCTGCTCTCTTTCAGTTCGCTTTGGGTGGTGGCGGGTGGCGTTTGGACGGTGACGCTATATCGCAGGCGCACCTTGAACCGGATCAATCCCTCCTTGGGAGGCCGCATCGGGTGTGTCTTTGGAGTTTTTGCAGCGATGATTTCGACGCTGGTCGACGCGGTCAACCTGCTGGTGACTCGCTACGGGCTGCATCGGGGTAGCGAAGTAGACAGTCGTCTCCACACAGCGATGCAGGCCGGCATTGACCGGGTTCTGGCCAGCAACCCGGACGCCGCGCACCAGATTCCCTGGTTCTTTCAGTTTTGGCTGTCACCGGATGGTCAGGCCGGCCTCGTGCTCGCCTCCGCTCTTCTTTCGGCAGGGTCAATGCTGGGTTTTGCGGCGCTGGGCGGTGCCCTGGGGGCGCGCTACTTTGGGACCAGGCGGTCTTAAGATTCTGCAGCGCTTGCTGCTCTCAGGGGCGCCTCGTATCATCGTCAGGGCACTTCTACGCTCTTATTGACCTCGTACCGGATTGTTACTTCGACTTTGAACTGCACGGCTTGAAAGAGACTTACACCTATGCCCGAAAACGCGCCCACACTCCGCCAGAAAGGCCGCATCCTCTCCGCTTCCGAGATTGAGCGCACGCTGGTCAGGCTCGCTCACCAGATTGTAGAAAAGCACAACGGTGGTGAAAATCTTGGACTGGTGGGCATTAAAAGGCGGGGTGTACCGCTTGCACAGCGGCTAGCTGCTCTGATCGAGAAGATCGAAAAGCATCAGGTTGATACCGGCGCGCTGGACATTGAGTTCTACCGCGACGACCTTTCGACGCACGACGTTCGGCCGGTCGTACATCCGGAGCAGATCGGCTTTGACGTAACCGGCCGCAACATCATCCTGGTCGATGACGTGCTGTACACCGGACGCACCATTCGCGCTGCTCTTGATGCGCTCTTTGAGCATGGCCGTCCGAACCGGGTACAGCTAGCGGTGCTGATCGACCGTGGACATCGCGAGCTGCCGATCGAGGCGAGCTTTGTAGGTCGCACCGTACCTACGACCCGGCGCGAGATTATCGAGGTCAAGCTGCGCGAGATCGACAACGACGAGCAGGTCCTCATCGTTGAGAAGGTGCTCTAGCTTGAAGTCAGGGCGGATCGCCTGGATCTGGTGTGGCGCAGGTGTTTACGTCCGGTCAGGGGGGCTTGCTTGACCGCGATGACTCAGGCGCCCGGATCGCTGCTCTCAGTTAACGATCCTTCGCTTGAGCAGGTGAGCGAGATTCTTGCGTTTGCTTCAGTGCTGGAGACTGAAGAGCCTGCCATCCGTGCGCATCGGCTATTCAAGCGCCGCGTCGCGCTGCTGTTTTATGAGTCGAGCACACGCACCCGTACTTCGTTCGAGCTTGCTGCAAAGGCGCTGGGCGCGGATACTGCGCTGATCAGCTCGAAGTCGTCGAGCATTGAAAAGGGTGAGTCGCTCAAGGATACGGGGCTTACCCTGCGTGCGCTAGGCGCCGAGGCGATCATTCTGCGCCATGCCTTTTCCGGCGCGGCGCACTTGCTCGCCGCAGTGACCAATCTGCCTGTGCTGAACGCAGGCGACGGGATGCATGAGCATCCGTCGCAGGCGCTGCTCGACCTGCGTGCGATCCTTACCCGTTTGCATGGCGCTGCGGCGGCGAATGCCGTAAATCCCCATTCGCTGGCGGGTGTGACGGTTACCATTTGCGGCGACATTCTGCATAGCCGCGTAGCGCGGTCGAACGCGCTGCTGCTGCCGCGTCTGGGAGCGCGCGTGCTGCTCTGTGGACCGGTGCCGCTGCTTCCGGACATCGCCACCGAGATTGGGCCGGGAGTGTCGATTGAGAGGGATTTTGATCGCGCGCTCGAGCAGTCCCGGGTGGTCATGATGCTTCGCATCCAGGCCGAGCGACTGGCTGGATTGCACCTAGATCTCGAAGAGTACAAGGCGCTTTTTCAGGCGAGCGTCGAGCGGATCGAACGCTACCCGGAGCTGGTGGTCATGCATCCGGGGCCTATTATCAGGGGGCTTGAGATCGCGAGCGAAGTTGCGGATGGGCCGCAGTCCGTGATTGAGGAGCAGGTGCGGCACGGGGTCTCAATACGCATGGCGCTGGTGGCTCGGGCGCTGGTGGTAAGAGTGGATAACAACGATCAAGTGGATGGTGACGCAACGGTTGAGCAGACAACGCCGTCAGAGCCGCCGATGGCGGTGCCGGTAGCGTCCGAAGTGATGCCGATGATCGAGGCGAGCATGGAAGCATCACCGCCGCCAGCTTCACCGCCGGTCAAGGCGATGGGGTCCAATCCTCTTTACAAGGCGGAGTAGGGCAGATGGTATCGATGCTGATAAGGAACGGCCGGTTGATCGATCCGGCTGCTGATGTTAACGCTGCCTGCGACCTGCTGCTTGAGAGCGGTCGTGTGGCGGCGATAGCCGCTCCCTGTTCGCTTGACACCCAAGCTTTTGGATCAGGAGCCGTGACGATCGATGCCACGGGACTAACGGTTGCGCCGGGGCTAATCGATATCCACGTCCACCTGCGGGAGCCGGGGCAGACATGGAAGGAGACGATCGCGACCGGAACGGCGGCGGCGGCGGCAGGTGGATTCACGACCGTCTGTGCAATGCCCAACACGGTTCCGGTGAACGATACGCCAGAATGGACGCGCTGGATGCAGGCGCCGGAGCGAGGTGCGGCGATCCGGGTCATTCCGATCGCCGCCGCAACAGTTGGCAGCATGGGTGGCCGGCTCACCGACTATGCTGCGTTGAAGGCTGCCGGGGCTAAGGCGGTGACCGATGACGGCAAGCCGATTCTGGGCGACGAGATCATGTGTGAGGCGCTGCGCGAGGCTGCCGGCGCCGGGCTCCCGGTGATCCAGCACGCCGAGGATACGCGGCTAACGGCCGGCTGCTCCATGAACGCGGGGGCGCTTGCGTTTCGGCTCGGCCTGCGCGGGATGCCGGTCGAGGCCGAGTCCGGGCTGGTGTTGCGCGATATTGGGCTGATTCGTGAGCTGCGCGACAAAGAGGGAGTGCACGCGCATCTCCATGTCGCCCATCTCTCGACCCTAAAGGCGCTCGATGCTGTACGCGCCGCGCGTGCCGAAGGTCTGCATGTGACCTGCGAGGTGATGCCGCACCACTTTGTGTTGAACGAGCAGGCCGTAGATGGATACAACACGCTGGCGAAGATGAACCCGCCGCTGCGTGCCGAGGCGGACCGGGTCGCGATGCTGGAAGGGCTGCTTGATGGTACGGTCGATTGCCTGGCGACCGACCACGCGCCCCACGCGGCGCATGAGAAGGAGCAGGAGTTCGAGCTTGCGCCAAACGGAATTACCGGGCTCGAGACGGCGCTTGGCCTGGCTATGAGCGTTCTGCACAAAGAGCACGGCATGCCGCTGGCGCGGGTGCTAGCGCTTCTGACCGCTGCGCCGGCGCGGGTGCTTTCGATGGAAGGTCGCGGCACACTGGTGGAAGGCTCGTACGCGGACGTGATGATCTTTGATCCAGCGGTCGAGTGGAACTTCCGTGCCGCTGCCTCGAAGTCGCGTTCGAAGAATACCCCGTTTGATGGCTGGCCGATGCTTGGACGGGTCAAGTACACCATCAGTGAAGGACGCATAGTCTATCGAAGCTAGTCTGCCTAGGATGCGCACGCGACTCGATCGCTCCTATGCACCCTGTAACCTATTGCCATGACCGAAGGTTCCCGAACCAGCGTCGCGGCGGCCTTTCGCTCCCGCGACTTCCGGCTGTACCAGGCGGCGCGGCTTGCTGTGGTTACGGGGGCCGAGGCGCAGGCGGTTGCGGTGGCCTGGCAGGTCTACCAGATCACGCATCGTGCAATCGACCTTGGCTATACCGGGCTGGCGCTGTTTCTGCCTGGTCTTCTTTTTCTGCTGCCCTCCGGGCACATCGCCGATCGCTTTGACAGACGGCAGGTAGTGCTGGTTTGCTACTGCCTGCAGGCGCTTTGTACCACGGCCCTGCTGGCCTTTGCCTGGCAGGGCATCACGCGGGTCATGCCGATTTACGCGGTGCTCTTTCTTATCGGCACTGGACGCTCCTTTTCGGGACCGGCCAGCTCGGCGCTCATTCCGCAGCTGGTGCCAAAGGAAGACTTTGTGAATGCGGTCACCTGGGGAGCCAGCATCTTCCAGACTGCAACGGTAGTTGGACCTTCGATAGGTGGGGTGCTGTTTACGTTGCCCCTGCAGGCCTGGGCTGGGCCCAATGAAAGCCATGTCGCCGGCGCTGGGGTGGTGTATTTGTTCACCCTTGCTACGCTGGCCTGGTTCATCGTGCTGGTCAGCCTCCTGCATATCCGGCCGGGACGAATGGAGCACAAGGCCACTTCTGTCGATGTGATCCTGGCTGGCGTGCGTTACGTGTGGAACAAGCAGGTGCTGCTCGGGTCTATCTCGCTCGACCTGTTTGCGGTACTGCTGGGTGGAGCAGTGGCGCTGCTGCCTATCTTTGCGCACCAGATTCTTGCCGCAGGGCCGCGCGGGCTGGGTTTGTTGCGGGCGGCTCCGGGCGTTGGCGCTCTGGTCGTGTCATTATGGCTCACAGCACGGCCTCTACGCGGGCGCGCTGGGGCCCGGATGCTGGTCTGCTACGGCATCTTTGGCACTATGACGATCTTGTTTGGACTGTCGCGGTCGCTGGCGGTTTCGGTGTTGGCCCTGCTGGTGCTTGGAGCGTCGGACATGATTTCGGTCGTGATCCGGTCGTCAATACTGCAATTGGCGACGCCGCCCGAGATGCGGGGTCGGGTGAGCGCGGTCAACTCGCTGTTCGTCGGTGCCTCAAACGAGTTTGGCGAGTTTGAAAGCGGCGTTACGGCGCAGTGGTGGGGTGCAGTTCGGGCGGTTGTGGTTGGGGGCGCAGGGGCGCTTGCGGTTACCGGGCTGTGGGCAGTGTTCTTTCCTCGATTGCGGGATATCGACCGGCTGACGCCTGAGTCCCTGATGCAGGCGGAGTTGCAGGAGAGCGTGGCTGATATTCAGGAGC
>CAXTMM010000042.1:17041-21585 GCA_964245415.1 uncultured Acidobacteriaceae bacterium
GGTAAGGGCCTTTTAGGATCCGGCTACGCTAGACGCAAGCTGTTTGCTGGGCTGCATTCCGACTTTAATGCAAGACATAGGCCGTCCGTGACGTTATGCCGTGTCCGGCGAGGCAAAGTGAACCACATACCTTTCGCTTCGTTCAGGAGACGTCAATATGGGACTACTTGCTGCGAACTGCGATGACTTCAATCTCGATAAGAGCCCAGGGAGCGGCTAGCGCCGCTACCTGGAAGGCGCTACGGGCTGGCTTGTTGGGCTGGTCTTTCGTTCCGAAGAACTGGGTATAGCTGGCCTGCAAACCGGCAAAGTCGAGCTTGCCTCCCTTGTCCGGATCGCCAGCCAGGAAAGCCGTCATCTTGACGACATCCTTCATGTCAAGGCCTTGTTCTTTGAGGAGCGCCTCAATCTTATTTAGCGCGGAGAGAGCCTGTGTCTGGGTGTCGCCGTAGACGGCCGCGGTGCCTTTGGCTGAATCAGCCGGGGTAACCGGCGAGGCCAGCTGGCCGCTGAGATAAAGAGTGTCGCCAGCCCAAACGCCATTGGCGATCGGGCTTTTCTCGTTCGGCTGCAAGTGCTTGACGATGACTTGCGCCTGTGTGGTGCAGGCGGCGGCAGCGAACAGGATTGCGGCTGTCGTGATTCGTAACTTGTTCATTTGGCTTTCTCCAGAGGGGTGGGTTGCTCTAGTCCCACGTCTCAAGCGCAGGACGTGGGACGCGATCATACAGATTGCTTGTCGCCGGTCTGAGTGAGCTTCGCTGCCTTGGTCCTGTCGGCGATCATCTGAACGACGCGTAGCGAACTGAGCGCCGCGCCCTCCTGCCAGCCGACAATATGGCTGCAATGGTCGCCGGCGAAGTAGATAGGCCCGTCGGCAGGCAGTAGCGCTTCGTAATTGGGGTTGGTGAGAGTCTTGGCGGCTGCGGGCTGAGCGACTCCGCCTTGCCGGGAGACACGGGCTGCCGGGTAGCGTTCCTGGCCCGGACCGTAGCTCTGGATCCAGGAGCCTTCGTTGTACGGGATGCGCCCCCAGCCGACGTAAATGGGCTTTTCCAGTTCTTTGCCGTGGCCGGGATGCAGGCGCTCGATCGACTTGCGGCTCTCGGCATACTTTTCCTCGATGCTGAGCTTCGAGAAAGGCGAGTCCAGTTCGTCGGTGTAGCCGCTGACCAGCACGCCGCGCTCTGTAAAGGTGCCGGCAGAGGGGAACCAAATAGGGCTGCAGCCGACGTTGACAAACTCGAGGCCGCCATAGATGTTGTAGTCCTGCTCCCAGAACCGGCGGCTTTCCCAGGCGATCTTATAGGCCTGGCTATAGACGCACTCACTGATGACCTTGCTATAGGGCGCGGAGAAGTCGCTGGGAATCTTCTTAAGGATTTGAAGCGGCATCGCGCAGATACAGTATGCGGCTTCGATCGATTTGGGGCTGCCGCTCTGGGTATATGCGATCCGAACGCCATTCGCTGTCTTGCGGATCTCGGTCACAGGCGAGTTGTACTGCACGGTCTTGCCGAGAGCCTTGGCGAACGCGTAAGGAACGCGGTCCATGCCGCCGACGGGTTGAAACATGGTCGCCTGCATGTCGAATGCTTCTTCAAAGAGGATGCCCTGCCAAAAGTTTTCCTGAAGCAAGGTCTGCATGTCGATCGGCTCAGAGAGTACGCCGGAGTCGTCGCCCGCGCCTGCGGGCTTCGCGTAGCCGGCGCGATCACTGCCCTTGTACTTGCCGGCGTCGTCGAGCGGGCCATAGACGCGCAGGAAGGCGAGCATCTGGTCGCGGTCGGTCTTCGAGACCTCGGCGTCAAGCGAGCCGTTGCTCATGCACTTCATTAGCAATTCGCTTACGTGGCCGCGGGTGTCGTTGATGACCTGGCGCTGGACCATGGGCTTGCCGCCGTTGACTCCGTCGTGCTGCAGATAGCTGGAGCGGCTCGTGTTGATCTCCAACTTCACCTAAACAAAAAAAAAAAAACAGTATCCGAGGATGGTGGGATGAATGGAAGGCAGGCGGGCGGGGCCCACATTCTGATAGTGACCTGCGTCCCAGGTGGAGGTTTGCGCGGTGCCGTCCTCAAAGACAACCTTGTCGCCGCCGCGTACAGTCCAGTTGCGGCCGCCGGGGCGCTCGCGTGCTTCAAGGACGCTACACTCATAGCCGAGCGCACCTAACTCATACGCGGCGACGAGGCCGGCGATGCCGCCGCCCAGGATGACGACCTTTACCCCTTTTCCTGTGCCTGGGGCAGCAGAGAGCGATCTTGCTGCCGGAGCTGCGTGTATCGGCACGAGGCCCATGGATTGCATGGTGAGGAATGCCGCACTGTATCCGCCGGCCTGGCCGACACGCGTCAGAAAGTCACGCCTGGTAATTGCCATGAAAGAACACCTCTTGGAGCAGAAAATTTGGTGGTGCGGCGGTGAATGGAGCGTGCCGGCTGGTTAGTGTGGCGCGCGTTGCGCAATTACTTATCCGCCGGAATACTTTTTGAAATACAGGCTCCTCTTCCGGATGACTCACTGTACAGCGATGGATCACGATTGTTTCCGGAAATGTTTGAAGGATGCTTGGGCAAGGGAGGAGTTTTGGTCTGCGCGGCTGCGAGTCATGCTCAATTAGCATGGTATTGAGAAAGATGATGGCCTATGCGGACTGACGCGGGTGCAGGCCTGTGACGGTTCATCGGCGATATCCATGATTCTGACGCTTCTCCAACTCGGACGTATCAACTACCGGGAGGGCTTGGATCTGCAGCAGAAGCTTGTGGAGCTGCGTCACCAGGGCCGCATTGGAAATACACTGCTGCTGCTCGAGCATCCGCCGGTGCTGACGCTGGGGCGGAACTCGGACCGCAGCAACATTCTGGCGGACGAGGCACTCTTGGCCCTACGCGGCGTCACAGTACACGAGATCAATCGTGGCGGAGACGTTACCTATCACGGGCCCGGGCAGCTGGTCGGGTATCCGATCGTTGACCTGCGAAGCTTTACCCCTAGGATGGGGATTGTGGACTATGTCCGGCTGCTGGAAGAGGTGTTAATCCGGGTGGCGGGCGAGTTCGGGGTGCCGGCGCAGAGGATCGCGGGGCGAACGGGCGTCTGGACATTTGCGGGAGGCCAGATTGCAGAAAAGAAAATTGCAGCCATCGGCGTGCACGTGTCGCGTGGGATCACCTCACATGGATTCGCGCTGAATGTGACGACCGATCTGCGGGACTTCGAACTGATTGTGCCATGCGGAATATCGGATCGCGCGGTAGCCAACCTGGGGGACGAAGCAGATGGGCCGGTGGGGATGGAGCAGGCAAGCAACACGGTGGCGCGGCAGTTTGGCCGGGTCTTTGGGCACCAGGTGCTCTGGCTTGAGCGCCTGGATGACCTGGAGCCGAGCCTGGCCGAAGCTGTCCAATGAGGCAGGCACGTTGAGGATGCTTACCTGTAAACTAAACAGTTAGCCCGGGATTGCAGCTCAAACCGAGTGTCACGAAGACGCGGGCTCCAGGCACGACTGAGATTTTCGCGATTGAACCGAGAGTAGAGGAAAGGGTATTCATGGCGACCGATGTAGTTATGCCCCAGATGGGCGAGTCGATCTTTGAGGGCACAGTTACCAAGTGGCTGAAGAAGCCCGGAGACACGGTTGAGCGCGATGAGCCGTTGTTCGAGATTTCAACCGACAAGGTAGATGCGGAGATACCTTCGCCTGCAGCCGGGGTGTTGAGCGAGATCAAGGTGGAAGAAGGATCGACGGTCGGGATCAACACGATCGTGGCGGTGATCGGTGAAGCTGGTGGTGCGGCTGCCCCAGTGACTGAGGCTCCGGCTGCTGCACCTGCGCCGGAAGTGGCACAGTCCCCGGCTGAGGGCCCATCGACTGACGTGGTCATGCCGCAGATGGGCGAGTCAATCTTTGAAGGCACGATCACAAAATGGCTCAAGCAGGTGGGAGACAAGGTCGCGCGCGACGAGCCGCTGGTTGAAATTTCAACCGACAAGGTGGACGCGGAAATACCATCGCCTGTAGCCGGCATGCTGAGCGAGATCAAGGTCGAAGCGGGAACTACGACGCAGATCAACACAGTTGTGGCGGTCATTGGCGGGAGTGCAAAGGCTGAAACTGGGCCTGCGAAGCCTTCTCCTGTACCGAGCGCGCCGACAGATCCCGCAGTCAATGGAGCGGCGACACGAACGGCCGCCGAGCCGGCATCGGAGAGCACCGAGCGCCTGCGTTCTTCGCCTCTGGTTCGGCGTATGGCCAAGGATCACGATTTGGATCTGAGTAAGGTTCCAGGAAGTGGTTCGGCGGGGCGGATTACCAAGGAAGACCTGCTGACTTATCTCGAGAAGGGGCAGAGCAGTCCGGCAGCACCCGCTCCGGCTGCCGTGGCACCTGTGCCTGCGCCATCGATTGCCGAGCCGGCGGCTGCAGCGGCCAAGCCAGTCGCTCCGTCAGCAGCTGCCACCCCGGGTCAGTTGGTTCCCATGACCAGGATGCGCTCGATCATCGCACAGCGCATGGTTGAGTCCAAGCACACCAACGC
>CAXTMM010000043.1:0-21310 GCA_964245415.1 uncultured Acidobacteriaceae bacterium
CAGTGGGCGGGCTGGTAGTTGGGCGGGCTCTCAACGGCAAGGGCAAGATCATGCTCGGTGCTCGGCATTGGCGAATGGTTTAGCCCGGTAGGCCGATATACCGAACCTGTCAGCGCGCCGCCGTGTTCCGGCTCACGTTCAATGACCTTCGCGAAGAACAGCTGCGCGCGGTATCGTGGTGCGGGCCAAGCTCGATCTGCACGAACTGGTAGTAGGACTCGATCTGGCTCGGCTGCAGCGCGACCAGGGGTGAGAGATGGAGACTCCCTGGTTACCGCCTGCACGGCTCGGAGTAGAAGGTAGCCGGGCAGCAGGGCGTAAGGCTACTCGGCCTTGAAGGCGCTGGAGTGGGTACCCATCATGGCGGCGGCGCGGGCAAACTCCTGCTGTGCTTTGTCCGTCAAACCCTGTCGCCTATAGGTTTGGCCGAGCAGATAGTGCGGTGCGGAGTTGGATGGGTCGAGCGCAACTGCTTGCTCGAACTCGGCTGCGGCTGCGGGCAGCATTTCTTTTTGCAGGTAGAGGTGGCCTAGCTGCTCGTGAATCCTAGGATCCTTGGGAGCGACCTCTGCCGCACGTGTCAGCAAGGGGAGTGCCTCGTCAATCCTGTCGCGATGGATGAGCACAATTGATAGGTTGAGCAGTGGCTGCTCCATCCCTGCCACCTGCCCCGCCTCACCCCAGGCAATCGCCTGGCGGTAGGCCGCGACTGCCTCGTCGCTGCGGTTCAGACCTTCGAGTGATAGCCCGAGATTGTTCTCCGCTTTCACGCTGCTGGGGTTAAGCTCAAGCGTCTTGCGGAAGCAGGCGGCGGCGGCCTGGTAGCGCTGGGCCGTGTAGTGGATCCGGCCAAGGCTATACCAGGTATTTGGATCGGCTGGGCCGCGCTGGACGGCGAGCGTGCCCCACTTGGTAGCGTCAGAGTCGTCGCCTAAAAGGGTGTAAGCCTGCGCGACGTTTTTCAAGTCCTCAGCATTGGGCGGTTCGATCTGGGCTGCGCTGGTGTACTCCGGCAGAGCCTCCTTCGGGCGATTCTGGCGAAGCAGGCTGTAGGCCAGAAGCTTGTGAGCCTCGGCAGAGCGCGGATCAGCCGCGACATAGCTGCGTAGCACGGTTTCCGCCTGCGGGAAGCTATTGCCTGCGACCAGGCGACGAGCCGTTGTCAGGGCTGCTGGAGTCGCGAGTGAGAGAGCCGGCGAAACGGTGGGAGCGTCTGGCTGCTGGGCGCTCATGGAGGGCATAAGAGCACCAAACGCTAGAGCCAACTCGAAGCACAGGCGCGTCATCTTCCGCTGGCGGTGCGTGCCGGCTCGTCGATTTTGAGAAACTGATCAGCTGCCACGCTCTCGAGCTTCTGTGTGATGCCGCTGGGCCAGCGGATCTCAACCATCTTCGCTGCCGCATCTGGTCCCAGGCCAAAGTGCGCACGCTTGTCATTCGAGGAGAGGTACGATCCGGCTGTCGAGACAGTCATGTACTGCGGTCCATGGGCGGTCGTGATCTTGATCTCAGCCCCAATGGCATCGCGGTTTGAAGAGTGTCCAGTAAGCGCGATGGTGAGCCAGTGGTTGGTGCCTGGTGTCTCGTTACGCAGGATGTGGGCCTCGCCGCCGTTGGTTGTCACAACGGCATCGAGGCGGCCATCGTTATCGAGGTCACCCACCGCCATGCCGCGCCCGACCCAGGGCTGCGAAAAGACCGCTCCGGAGTCCTTGGAGACATCCACGAAGACCCCTTTGCCCATGTTGCGGGCGAGCAGCATGGGCTCCTTGTAGTGCAGCTGCGGGTAGTTGAGCTCGACCGTATCGAGGTCGTGGCCTTGGGTAATGAGCAGGTCTTTCAAACCATCGTTGTCGTAGTCAAGAAAGTGGATGCCCCAGCCGGAGTGCAGCAGCGTCATGCGCGCGATGCCGGACATGTAACTGTCGTAGGTAAAGGATCCGTCGCCGTTATTGCGGTAGAGCGCATACTTCTGGTTAGCCAGGTTGGTGATGACGAGATCAGGCAGTCCGTCGTTGTCAAAATCCTGGAAGTCGATGCCCATCCCGGCGTAGGTGCGTCCATCACTGTCGACGGCGATCTCTGCGGTGAGTCCGGTCTCTTCAAAGTTGCCGTTGCCCTTGTTGTGGAAGAGAAACTCGGGCATGGAGTCGTTGGCGACCGCGATGTCGATCGCTCCATCGCGGTCAAAATCGGCGAGCGCAAGGCCTAGACCTTTGCCCGGAGTGCCTAGGCCGAGTTTCTGCGCGACTTCAGTAAAGTGGCCGTTGCTGTCGTTGTGAAAGACCTGGGGGGCTATGGCTGGAAAGATATCTGGATGGCAGTAGGCGCGATACCCTGGGCGATACTCACCGCACCATACGTCTTCAAAGTCCCACTGCACGTAACGAAGCACCACAAGATCAAGCTTGCCATCGTTGTCCAGGTCGACCCATGCGGCAGATGTTGACCAGGACTGGCCTGCGCGGGTGTCGCCGCCGGTGCCTGATTTTTCCGTGACATCAGTAAAGGTGCCGTTACCGTTGTTGTGGTAGAGCCGGTTGCCCCCGTACGCGGTGACGTAAAGGTCCTCGAACCCATCATTGTCAAAGTCGCCCACGGCCACGCCCATGCCGTAGCCTATACCCTCGAGGCCGGCCTTCTCGGTCACGTCGATGAAGGTGCCATCCTTCTGCTGATGGAAAAGCCGGTTCCAGTCCTGGGCCGATACCTTGTGCGGCGTTGCACCTTTGGGGGTCGGATCAGTAAGCGGCGCGCCGTTGACAAAGAAGATGTCGAGCAGGCCGTCATTGTCGTAGTCGAAGGTCGCAACGCCTGAACCCATCGTTTCGATCAGGTACTTGTGTGAGGTATGGGAAGCGACCCCGGTGAACGCGACTCCTGTTTGCGCCGTGATGTCGGCAAATCTACCAGGAACGGCAGTTTGCGCGGCAAGCGAGCTCGCTGTCAGCAGGATCACGAGCATCGCGCGGGATTTTGGTGCACTTTTCATACTCGGTTAGGGCAAGTGTATCTGCTGCCACGATGACCGCGAGAGGGGACGGGTACCTGAATCCAAAAAGCACGTGGCATGGTAATGTCTGCCCTCAAAGCATTACTCAGCCGCCTTTTGCGCAGGGGTAGCATTCCCACGCCCAGTCAGCTCGCGAATCAGATCGACCTCGTGCTGCCGGTAAGGTGTGTCGTCCTGGCGAAACACCTCGTGGAACCACACCGTAGGTTCAATCTGTACATATGGCCTCTTCCACGAGTCCCAAGGCAAGTACGTTTGCGTCTTACCCGCGACCAGGCCCCAATTGATGGCCGCCACATGGTATTTCTTCGCGACCGGCAATGATCCATCGAAGGTCGACCCAGCTCCACGTGCCATGTACTCGGTGCAGAGAATTGGCCGGTGCAGTGGCTCGAGCTCCTTGATCCGCGCTTCGAACTCTTCCGGCCAGCCATAATTGTGAAACGAGATCACATCCGACTCGGCCAGCTGTATCTTCGTCGTCGCACTTTCCTTGGAAGGATCGCTCCAGTCACCCACCCATACGCCACTGGTAAGTGGCTGCGCAGGATGCACGGACCGTGCCCAGGCGAATGCCTTCGGTAGCAGTTCGTCCATGCGCTGCACCTTGGCCGGAACGTCCTCTGCCTTGTCCCCGCCCTGGTTGTCGGGCTCGTTCCAAACATCCCATCCAAGGATGCGATCATCGTTTGCGAACGCGCCCACAATGCCGACCACGTAAGCCTTCAATTTCGGCTCGTCTGCCGAATCGAGCAGCCGCTCCTTGCCTGGGCTCTGCACCCAGCCGGAGTTGTGGATGCCAGGGATGGGCGGATGCTGCGGGCCTAAATGCGGATTGCTCTCCCAGCAAGAATCAAAAAGGACGAGTAACGGACGGATGTGATGCTTTGCTGCGATCGTGAGGAAGGTGTCAAGCCGCCGCCTGAAACCCTCGGAATCCTGCTCCCAGAGCTGGTCCTGCAGGAAGATCCGTGCCGTGTTCATGCCGATCGACTCGGCCAGCCCCAGCTCCCGATCGTTGATGGCGGGATCAAAGGTCGCCGCCTGAAACATCTCGAGCTCGTTAATCGCGTTGGACGGGATGTAGTTTGCCCCAACAAGCCACGGCTGCTGGGCATACCAGGCGTTGGCCTTCTCTGTCGTCCATCGATCGCTGCCTGCAGCCGGCGCAGCCAAACAGTGCACGCTCATCAGCAGCAAGACAAAAGAACCTGCAACAAAATGCTTAAACTGCTTCAAAATTGACTTCCTGTCACGTATTTTCTTGAACCACTCGCGCTTACGATACTCCTTTCCATGCTGCATGGACACCTGGCGCGGCTACTTTTAAGCTACTTCCAGAAAGTGATGACCATGCCACCCGCAACAATCAAGACGCCACCGGTCAGGATGGGCAGTGTTGGCGACTGCTGGAAACGGACCTTTGCTACCACCTGTGCGACGACAAAGAAGAACACGACATACACACCTAGCAACTTGCCAAAGTCCCACTGCGGCAGGTTGACGAAGAGCCCATAGGCAGCAAGGATGAGAGGACCAGCCATAAACCAGAGGAAGCGTGTTGCTCCACTTGACCGATAGAGACCCGCCTGAAAACAGGCATCCCCCGCGGCCTCAAGAAGTGCTGCCATAGCCAGGATCGCAAACGCTCCCCCCGGTGTTGAGACGATCTGGCTGAGAACGTCTTTCATCGTGAACCCATCCTATTGCATGTAATTGGCCGATCTCTAAGATGAGCAAGCCGCGTTTCATGCGAATCAGCCATCTACTGGTTGACCCCGCTGGCGAGAAAGCCGCCGTCGACCACCAATACCTGGCCCGTTACGAAGGAAGCAGCGTCGGAGGCGAGATACACGGCTGCACCCGTCAGTTCCTCCGTCTTTCCAAACCGTCCCATCGGGGTGCGCATTAATAGTTCCTGCCCTCTCGGCGTGCTATCGAGCAGTTGTGAATTTAACGCAGTGCGGAAGACGCCAGGTGCGATTGCGTTGACGAGAACGCCGCGCCTGGACCACTCGACAGCGAGCGATCGCGTGAGTGAGGCGACCGCGGCCTTGCTTGCGGCATACGCGGCGACTTCGTTGAGCGCGACAAAACTATTCAGCGACGCGATGTTGATGATTCGTCCATAGCCTCGCTCAAGCATCGGCTTGCCGAATACCTGGCAGGCGCGCAAGGTGCCGGTAAGGTTGACATCAAGAATATCCTGCCACTCGTCTTCGGGCATCGTAAGCGTGGGCGTCCGCTTGATCTTGCCTGCGCAGTTGATCAGGACGTCGACCTTGCCGAAGCGCTTGAGCGTGGCGGCCAGGAGCGCCTCGACGGAAGTACGATCGCGCAGGTCGGTGGTGACGCGCAGCGTGGCCCGGCCAAGCGATTCGATCTCGGAGGCGACCTCGTCCACGTTCTCCTGCCGTCGTGCAGAGGCGACGACATCTGCTCCGGCACTGGCCAAGCCAAGGCTTAGCGCGTGCCCAATGCCGGAGGTGCCGCCGACAATCACGGCTGTTTTCCCCGCGAGACTAATGGCTGGTGTGCTCATACACTCCTTCCGATTGTTCGGCATATGCAGGCGCGATGCCGAGGAAGACGGGGGCCATGTGACGGTCGTACAGGTTGCCGGTCACGTTCTTCGCGATGACGGCTTCGTTTACTTTGAGCAGTTCGAGGTAGCGAGGGCCCATCTTGGCCGCGACCTTGAATCCTACGTGCAGCAACTGGCGCAGGCTGCTGTTGTAAGCCAGTGAGTGGGGATCGTGGCGCAGGGCGGAGGTGAACTGCCTAGGACTCCATCCGTCGACTTCTGTCGGGGTGGGCAGCTTTGCCGGATCGATATGAATAACGGCCGCATAAGGACCGCAGAGTTCTTCGCGATGGGCATAAGCGTCGGAGTAGATTTTCTTCGCAAGTGCGAGCGCGTCGCCACCGGCCTCGGCCAAACCAATCAACTCTTCAAGCCAGGTTGTGCCTGCAGTTTTGAGGTGTATGCCTGCGTCGAACTTCATCATGCCCGCATGGATAGCAGCGTAGATTGAGAACTTGTCACTGCCGGAGTGCACGCTAAGTTTTAGGTTGTCGGGCAATCCAAAGTGATCGACCGCGTATGCGATCGCCGCGAAGTCAAGCTCCATCTCCCGGCTGAACTGCGCCACGTCGCCCACATAGTCGACGCCCTTGTTAAAGCGGCCGCTGAACTTCGGTGCGATTGTCTGCACCGGAATCTTTTCGTCTGCAATCGCCGCGAGTATGATCAGCAGCTCAAGCGGAGTCTGGGCGGAGTCAGTCTCATCCATGGAGACTTCGGGGATGAAGTTGCTCGCGCCCTTTTCGGATTCGATCTTGCGATAGACCAGGCCCGCGTGCTGCACGGCCGCGAGGAACTTTTCGGCGACCTGGCGCAACAGGGCGGGAGTTACTTCGAAAGTCTGATTGACGCCCTTGAGCGTGATGCTGCCGACAAGAGATTGCCTGCGTTCAACAAATGCATCGATCTCCGCCTGTTCTGCTTTTTGCCCAATAAAATCAGCAACGTCAATGGTGTAAAAGTCACACGGAACAAGAAAGCGGTCGACAGTCTTAAGGTTGATATGGTCGGCGTCGCAGAAGTAGGGTTTCGTCCAGCCGAGCTCTGCTACGGCCGCGTCCGCCGCGGCACGTGTCGAGGAAGGCTCAGAGCCGATGATCAGGTGTTCGCGGTTCGACTTGTTCCACACGGGAACCACGTCCACACCGGCTTGCGCAGCGAGCACGCAGGCCTGGAGCTGAGCCTTGGCCTGGTGGGCAAATCGATCGCCGACACCGATTGAGTACTTCGTCAAAGTAAGTGGCTTGTTACTCATGCATTTCTCCTCTACGCTACAAGCGGTCTTGATGTGCCCATAGCCCCAGGCCCGGGTTTGCGATGTAGAAGATGTTTTCGCCATCGACAGTGTTGTAACCGTGCTGCAGCTTTCCTGGCGAGAACCTGGCCAGCATGCTTGGAAGGTCGCCATAACCAAAGCCTACGCCTTCTATCTCTTCGCGACTTAGTTGGCCTGGGCACCAGGTGATGCGGAACCGGCCCTCGGACGACCCATGAATGAGATGCGCCGCTGCACTCAAGTCATTGGCGAGATCCGCATTTTGCTCAACGGCCGCGAGCGTTGCCGGCGTACCGCGATAGCCATATTTGCGGATCAGTCTATCGATGCCGGGGTCTTCGCCGAACTCGCGTACTCCCGGAGCAAGCACGATCAGCTCGGCGTCATCGGCAAGCGCCATGCGCGTACGGTAAATTGCTTTGTTGCCGAGCCAGGTGGAGTGGAACTCGTGCGGATCGAGATAAACAACAGCCTTGTTAATCGGCTGGTCCAGCACCTCAAAGTTAACCTGCAGACTTAGTGCAGCGGCTTGCTTAAAGCATTCCGCGTCGTCCCCGATAAAGAGGCCGCGCACTACATTTGCTCCTGCTTGATTTCGGCCGATTACCGTGAGTACATAGAGGATCGGCAGGTGCTTCAGGAATCGATCGGCGGCGTAGCTAAGCACGCGCCGGACGGGGCCGTCGGCCCGTCCCATGATCCGCTCCATGCCGTACACGGCTCCGAGATAGTGGCTGCGGTTGATGCTCTCGCGCCCACCGGTACCAATAAGAATATTTTTGTTGTAATTGGCCATGCCGATCACTTCGTGCGGGACAACCTGACCGATCGATAGAATCAAATCATGACCGCCATGCGCGATCAACCTGTTGATCTGCACCGGCCACGTGTAGTGCAGCTTACCCTCTGATTGTTCTTCGACAAAGGCCTGCGGTACTTCGCCGAGTGTTTCAATGTCAGTGCGCCAGTTATGTACGCGCACACGATCCTGCGGCATCTCGCCAAACATCCAGGTAAGTTGAGCCGGGGTCATCGCCGTGTGCGTGCCGAGCGCCGGGAGTATCGCGTCGAGCGAACTTCCATAGTATTCAGAGACCCACCGGGTGAGTTCACCTGCGCGCGATGCAGCGCGGGTCTGATCGGGCGGAACAGCCAGCACGCGGCGGCGGGAGCCGAGCTTGTCCAGGCTCTGAAAGAGCAGCTCCCGCAGTTGTTCCACTTGGATCTTGGTATCAGCACTGCCGTGTGCGAGCAAAAGACTCATGCGCTAAACTCTACCTTCTTAAGCCCAGGCGCGAGCACCCGCAAAACGAGGACAGCGATCAAATAGACGCTTGCCGATATGGCGAAGAGAACGGCATAACTATGGGTAACCTGCAGCAGCTTGCCGGCGCCGATAGAAAGCAGCACGCCACCCACAGATCCCGCCATGCCACCAATGCCGACAACCGCGCCTACCGCGCTCGACGGGAACATATCAGACGCCGTAGTAAACAGGTTAGCCGACCAGCCCTGGTGTGCCGCAGCCGCAAGGCTGAGGAGGGCAATTGCCGCCCATTCCGAGTGAACGCGGCTGGCATAGAAGATAGGCAACGCGAGCGATGCGCACAGCGTCATGGTGGCCATGCGCGCGTGTGCCGCGTCGAGCCCCAGCCGCCGAAAGGGCGCGGGCAGCCACCCCCCGCCGATGCTCCCGATCGCAGACACGTTATAGACCAGAATAAGGGGCACTCCTAAGTGAGAGAGGCCCAGGTGAAAGCGAGAATCAAAAAACGACGGCAGCCAGAAGAGATAGAACCACCATATCGGGTCAGTCAAAAACTTTGAGATAGCAAATGCCCAGGTTTGCTTATAAGTGAGCAGTTTGAGCCAGGGTATCTGCGGTCCCATCTGTGCAGCAGCCTGCTGATAGATATGTCGTAACTCGGCTCCGGTAAGTGTGGGGTGCTCGGATGGCTTGCGATAGTTCAGATACCACCAGAAAATCCAGGTCGCGCTGAACAGACCGGTCGCAAGAAAGGCTGCGCGCCAGCCGAAATGCAGCGTGATCCAGGGGATAAGAGCAGGCGCAACAATCGCGCCCACGTTTGCGCCAGAGTTAAAGATGCCTGTAGCAAGCGAGCGCTCACTCTGCGGGAACCACTCGGCCACTATCTTGATGGCCGCCGGGAAGTTGCCTGCTTCTCCAAGCCCAAGAAAGAAGCGCGCCACACCGAACCCCAGTGCGGACCTTGCCAGCGCGTGTGCCATGGCGGCCAGGCTCCAGGTGCCCATAATGAGCGAGTAGCCAATGCGTGAGCCGAGCCTGTCAACCAGCCGTCCTGCCACAAGCAGGCCAATCGCGTACGCAGCCTGAAACGCTGCGATGATGTAGCCAAAGTCGACTTCGGTAAGCCCGATAGCGGTATGGAGCGTGGGCTTGAGCAGCCCAATCACCTGGCGGTCCATGTAATTGATTGATGTAGCGACGAAGAGCATCGCGCAGATGGTCCAGCGCACCCGGCCCAACCGCGCGCTGTGAGTTTCATTCGTGTTCTCGTGTACTTGCAATGGCTGCATCGTCGCTCGTCTGCTTAGAGTTTATAGGCGCGGCGCACAAGGCCATTGGTCAACTCGTACGCAATTTCGAAGGCTTCGTCTTCTTCCAGGCGGCGCTCTATAACAAGACGTGCAAGGAATGCGCAGTCTACCCGGCGGGCGACATCATGCCGCGCGGGAATAGATAAAAATGCGCGCGTGTCGTCATTGAATCCAACGGTGTTGTAAAAGCCTGCAGTTTCTGTCACCTGCTCGCGGAAGCGCATCATGCCTTCAGGGCTGTCGTGAAACCACCATGGAGGGCCGAGGCGAAGGCACGGATAGTGGCCGGCAAGCGGGGCTAACTCGCGGCTGTAACTCGTCTCGTCAAGCGTAAAGAGAATGATAGTAAGTCGAGGCTCGTTGCCTAACTCGGCGAGCAAGGGCTTGAGTGCGTCGACATAGTCGGTCTGGGTCGGGATGTCGGCGCCGACATCGCGTCCGTAACGCTCGTAGAGCGCGCGATTATGGTTGCGCACGCTGCCTGGATGAATCTGCATGACCAGGCCGTCCTCAATGCTCATGCGTGCCATCTCGGTCAGCATCTGCGCGCGAAAGAGCTCCTGCTGGTCAGCGCCCGCGGTGCCTGCGCAAATGCGGTCAAAAAGCATTACAGCTTCGGCCGGGGGTAGATTCGCGGTGCGGGCAGTTGGGTGCCCATGATCGGTTGCCGTACAGCCCAGCATCTTGAACCGCGCACGGCTGGCGCGCAGAGCGGCAAGATAGCCTGTCCAGCTATGCGTGTCTTTGCCGGTTTGCTCGCCGAGCTTCACGATGTTTTCGCGAAAGCCGGCAAACTCGGGATCAACCACGGAGTCAGGCCGGAAGGTTGGCAGCACCCGTCCGCCCCAGCCTGAGTTGCGAATCGCCTGGTGCGCGGTGAGGCTATCGAGCGGTGAGTCGGTGGTAGCCAGCACCTCAAGGCTAAACCGCTCGTAGAGCGCCCGCGGTCGAAATGCAGGCGTCAGCAGCATCTCCGCGATTGTGTCGAAGTAGTGATCGGCAGTGGCGCTGGAGAGCCTCACGGTGAAGCCGAAGAGTTGCTCGAAAGCATAGTCGAGCCACATGCGCGTAGGGGTACCGCGAAACAGGTGATAGTGCTCGGCAAAGGTGCGCCAGACGCGGCGCGGGTCCTTCATCTCGGCAACCCCGATCTCGAGATCATCCATCGACACGCCCTGGCTGTACAGCATGCGGTAGACGTAGTGGTCGGGCTGCACGAACAGTTGCGCCGGATTTGGGAAGGGCTCGTCGGTCGCAAACCAGGCTGCCTGCGTATGTCCGTGAGGGCTTAAGATGGGTAACGCGCGAACGCTCGCAAAGAGGCGCGCTGCGAGGGCTCGCGTAGACGGATCGGCAGGAAAGAGTCGGTGGTCGTTGAGCAAGGTCATGTTGCTGCTGGTTCTCCCGTCTAAGGCCGACGACCGGGGCTCGATGAAAAAGTGCTAGCGTCAACTCCTAGCATACTAGCGTGCATACTGGAGGTTCTGACGGCGCTGTCGACGTTTCTTGCGCCATAGCACTGCCGAGCGGTTTCCAGTCTCTGCTGCTCAAGCCAGTGCGGACGGGGGACTATCGCGGAGTGGCACGAACTGCCGGAGCTCGGCATTTTATGAGCGGTCGCGTTCGAGCATCTGGCGTTCCATTCCCAGATGCGCCCTCGGCGTATCCGGCGCCTCCGGAAGCCGGAGCGATGAGGCAGATGGATAAGTCGCACTAATTTATGCCCGCTTAATCTGCCGCCAGGCGAGCGAGGCATTGTGCAAGAAGTAGTGAGCCGCGCGCGATGTCAGCCGCGCTCGCGAACTCATCTGGACGATGGCTCACGCCATGTCGACAAGGAATGAAAATCATCGCAACAGGTGCGATGGCAGCCATAAAAAGAGTGTCATGGTAGGCGCGGCTGACCATCCTTCGATAGGCGATACTCTGGGCGTCGCAGAGCTCGCGGAGTTTTTTCAACAAGCCTGCATCGCAGTTAGTAGGCGCGTCTGCGTTGACGATTGTTTCTTCGATCGAAACCCCGCGGCTTATCTGAATCAATTGAAGATCGTCGCGTACAGCGCGCATGACAGATTCACGACGCTCGACATCGGTGTCGCGGATATCAAGCTGCAGTGCTACGCCACTTGGTACCGAGTTAACGGCGCCGGGATGGACAGCACAGGTGCCGACGGTGGCGACTGTGTCGATTGAGCCGGTGGCGCGCGCATGCTTCTCGACCGAGAGGATAACTTCAGCAGCGGCGCAGAGTGCATCGCGACGATCGGGCATAAGCAGTGCGCCGGCGTGTCCGCCTTTGCCCTGGATCTGAAAGTGGTAGCCGGCTGGCGCGGCGATGCTTGCTACAAGACCGATCTGTTGGGCGTCACGTTCGAGCAGGGGTCCCTGCTCGATGTGCAGTTCGAAGAACGCTTTATAGTGGCCTTGTGCGAGCCGCACGGAATCGAGCGTGCCGTGAAAGCCTGCCTCGCTGCGGACCTGGGCCAGTGTTTTTTCATCCGCCTCATTGTGTAAGTCGATCAGCAAATCGGCGCGCTCTGGCAGCAGCGTTCCTGAAAGCAGCCGACTCCCTAGGCAACCGATGCCGAAACGCGTTGGTTCTTCAGATGTGAACAGGATAAGTTCAATTGCGCGTACTGGACGAATGCCAGTACCCTGGATCGCGCGTAAAGCTTCGAGACCGCCAAGTACGCCTACTGTGCCGTCGTACATGCCGGCGTGCGGTATGGCGTCGATGTGCGAGCCAGTGGCAACTGCGGGTAGCGAGGGGTCGGTGCCCTCAAGACGAAAGAAGGTGTTGCCAACTGCATCTTCGCGAACGGAGAGGCCAGCCTCGGCAGCGACGGACTTGAGCCAGGAGCGCGCGGCTAAGTCGTCAGGTGTAAAGACGATACGCGTCACGGCCGTGCCCTCAGGAGACGGGTCCACGTGGGTGATCGTGGCAAGGTGCTCCAGTTCAAGATGGAGCCGGGCTGTATCAATCTCGAGCTTGTGCTCGGCAGCATGCATCATTGTCTCCGTGCGCTAACTTCTAAGCGGATGACGATTGAAGTCCTTGTAGATAAGGTACTTTGCGGGCTGCTTGCCTAGCGCGCCAAACCATTGAGGGCAGTAAGGGGCCATCCAGATGAAGTCTCCCACGGTGACCGGGTGCCATTGATCGCCGAGTCGATAGATGCCGCTCCCTGCGAGCATGAGCAGGCCGTGTTCCATCACGTGCACTTCGACCATGGGGAGTGCGGTGCCGGGTTTGTAGGTCATCACATTGACTGCGAAATCGTAGGCCGAGGAGTCTGGCAGAAGGGCGCGCACTTCAAGATCCGGATCTCCCATCAGCGCTGTTGCCGGCGCTGCGTCTACATGGCCGAAGACTGGGAGTGGCGGCGGCAACATGGGATGAGCTGTGTATGCCTTTTCTATAACGACGGCGCGAGTCGGTTGCAGCGTAGTAATCGTTGCTGCGGCGTTCGCGGGAAGGTAGGCATAGCTGCCTGGCTGGAGGCTGTAAGTTGCTGTGCCATTTAAGCCATCTGTAGCAGTGGTGAGTACGATCTGCGCGGAGCCTTCGAGGAGATAGAGAAACCTCTGGTGTGCAGAGGGTGTGATGGCGCCTTTTACTTCGAGCTCTGTGGTGTACTGCGTAAAGTTCGCGCCGCCGGCTGGGGATGCATGAACAGTGACCGTGCCTCGCTCGATTGTTGGCAAGGGGATACGGACGAAAGTGTCGGGGGTTTGGAGCAGATAATCGCGACGCTTCACGCTGCGGGTATGTCCAAGGTTATGCATGGTTTTCCTTATCGGAAGCAAGACGGTGAACGAAGGCGAGCCCGGTTGCGAGAGCTGCCTCGACGTCGTCGGCCGAGACAGATTCGTCGGGGTGATGACTGAGGCCGGCGGGAGTGCGAAGAAAGAGCATCGCGGCAGGTACGCGTCGAGCCAGAATCATGGCGTCGTGGCCGGCACCGCTGGTGATTGGTGTCGCATCATGACCGCAAACAGCTGCTGCTGCGACGAGTTGTTCAGTAAGTGCTGCGTCCATGAGCACAGCGGGTTGATCGACCAACGGCTCGACCTCACAACTGACGCCACGGCTTGCGGAAGCTGATCTTGCCGCATTGATGAGCCTAGCGAGAGCATTGTGCCGCACGATATCATCCGCATGGCGCAGGTCAAGCATGGCTGCAAAGTCGCACGGAATTACGTTGCTCAGGTCAGGCGCAGCCGTAATGCTGCCGACGGTCGCAACTAGGCCTGGCTCGGAGATCGCGCAAGATTACACCTCGACGATCCACTCGGCGGCCGCAGCGAGCGCGTCATGCCGCAAATGCATGGGCGTGGTTCCGGCGTGATTGGCTTGACCCCGGAAGCGCAGACGTAGACGGGTCTGGCCGGCGATGGCGCTGACGGTAGCCAAGGAGCGGTGCTCCGCTTCAAGCACGGGGCCTTGCTCGATGTGAAACTCGAGGTAGGTGAAGACATCGGAAGAAAGCAGCACAGGGGCTGTCGGCACGTGACCAAAGCTGGCGAGAGCCTGGGCCAGGGTAACGCCATTAGCATCTGTCATTGTGGCCGGCACAGATTCGCCGATGATTGACAACGAGCCGAGAAAAGGCTGCCGGAAACGGACGCCCTCCTCTTCAGAGAAAGCGATGATCTCGATAGCGAGAAAGGATAAATCAACTAAGTCGGCCAGGGCTGTGCCTATAAGAATGCCGAGCGGGCCGTCGAATGCTCCGGCATTGATGACCGTATCCAGGTGCGAGCCGATGAGCAGCCGCGGCGTGCCGGGTGCGCAGTCTTTGGAAAGACCATGCAAATTCCCAATCGCGTCAATTGTGACCTCGAGCCCTGCCCCCTCCATCCAGCGCTTGATAAGTGCTTGTGCGGTGCGGGTGGCAGGGGAGAGAAAGGTGCGCGTGGTCTCGCCCGCCACGTCGGTGATTGCGGCAAGTTCGCGGCAACGAGCGATGATCTGCTCGGCACGCTCGTGCAGGCTGGGAGAAGAGTTCGACATCGATCAGGCTTTGCGCCGAAGGTGTGCGTCGATATAGCCGTGAGGTTCATCGGTGGGAACAAAGATCTCGTTTGGGTTGTCCCCGCCGAAGCGTGCTAGGTCAATGAGCAGGCAATGCTTGTTTGGCATTGTGATGTGAATCTCATTGATCGGCGCTATCGCTGTAAAGACTTCTTCCGCCATGGCGTAAAGGGTTTGCTGCACAGATTTGCTGTGATGATTGGCAAAGGTGCGCAGCAGGATTTCGCGTGTTTCTTTACGTAGAGAGGCATACTCAACCGGCGGGTCGGTATAGTGCCATTCTGCCTCGACAACGGTGCCAAAGACGCGATCCTCGGTTTCAGGAAGACTAGTGAGCGAATCGCGGATGAAGCCTGAGAACGCGGAGTTGGCGGTCTTCAATAGATAAAGTCCGGAGAGGCCGGCATGCACTGCAAACGGCTGATCGCGTGCTCGCTCGATAGTTACTGTTTGCACCTCGTTGCTGCCACGCATAAAGGTATCAGGATGCGGCGCGCCGTCCACGGTGAGGCGCTTCCACAGGTGAGCCTCAATGCTCACATGTGCAGAGGCGACCTGCGGGTTGCGTGAGAGAATGTAGTCGATCAACTCGCAGGCGTAGACCTCGGGCGTGGTTGCGCTTGATTGCCGCGCAACCCAGTAGACCGTGTTCTTCATCGTGTCGGTGGCAAGAAGTTTGCTGTTATCGCCCTCGGTATGTGTAGAGGCAAAATCGCCGCGCAGCAGGATCGCGACAGTCCACTCGTGCACCTCGTTGCCGTGCGCATGGCGGGTGACTTTCATCAAGCGGACGCGATGTTTGCCGTAGCGATTGTCGACTAACTCCATCATAAAAGTTAGCTTCCCCGGTAAGTGGTGTAGCCATTCGCTGTAAGCAGCAGAGGGATATGGTAGTGTGCCGTTCCTGCGAATTGAAAGACGATGTCCACATACAAATAGAGACTGGTCTCGCGGCGCTCCGCAAAGTAGGGCGCTGTCTCAAAACGAAGCCGGAAGCTTTCACCTTCAGCGTCAACGCAGTAATCCCCGGGCAGCAGCGATTTCACCCGTCCATCAAGATCAGTTCGGCTTTCTCGCAGCAATGTCCAATCCGCACCTGTGCGACGAGCCAGCGAAACAGCAACACCGGCGGCCGGGCGGCCGAGAGCAGTGTCGAGAATATGCGTCGAGATACTCATGATCCTCTGAGCCAGCGCTGCAGGCGCAGGCGAGTGATTTGTCGCTGCTGTTTGCCGGCCTCACGCCATTCGGTTTCTGCATCGTTGCGCATGCGGCGCTCAAGGGCCGCGAATATCTCGGGCGCGGTGCGTCCGCTGGCGCAGAAGAGAAAGATGTGACCAAACTTTTGTTCATAGCGTGCATTGGCCTCGCACAGCGCGGCCTCGACCAGCAGACTGGCGGGCGCGGCCTTGCTCTGCTCCTCGCTTGACCAGCTGAGCGAGGCAGCCGTTGCTGCCTTCGCGTGTGTTTCGCCTAGTCTCGGATGGCTCTCGAAAGCCTGCTGCCAGTCTGCGCGACCGAGACTCAGCCAGGCTGCGTCTGACCGCGCGAGCAGCGCTGCTTCGTCGGCAATGGGGCGGACGGACGATAGAGCTTGAGCCCAGGCACAGGAGCCGCAGCAGGGAAGTATGGCCTCGGCGGCATCGGCTGCCGCAAGCATGTTCCAGCGAGCCAGCATGTTCGTTGCGGCGACGAAACTTTCGTTCGCGGTGCTGGATGAGATGGGCTCGGCTGTCACGTGTTTGTTGAGAATACCGCAGGTGAGCCAGGCCTTGAGCTAGACTTTCGCAAGAAGTTCACAACCCCGCGGAAAGGGCGCGAAAGTGCCATCTGCGTAGACAGGCTCGCCGCGCAGATAGGTCGCGTGCACCTTGCCTGTCAGCGTCTTACCAACGTAAGGCGAAATCGGATGCCGAAAGTGCAGGTCGCCGGCCGACACAGTGTGGCTCGCTTCGGGATCAAAGAGGATGAAGTTTGCCTCTCGGCCGGCCAGCAGGGCGCCTGCACGATCCTCCAATCCGGCCAGCTTGGCTGGTGCTTCGCTAAGCCAGCGAGCAATATCGTCGAGCGTGTATCCGCGCTTACAGGCATCGGTATGCACGACCGCCAAGGCCAGCGAAAGACTCGCGATGCCGCCCCACGCGCAATCCCAGCGGCCATGCTCCAGGCCTTTCATCCGGGGTGGGCAAGGCGAGTGGTCAGTCGCGATCAGGTCGATGACGCCGCTCCCGAGCGCCTGCCAGAGCAGTTCGCGGTTTGCCGCATTGCGGATCGGCGGCGCGCACTTGTGCAGAGTCGCGCCGTCAGGGATTTGTTCAGCGGCAAAGTGCAGGTAGTGAGGGCACGTTTCGACCGTAATCAGCAAGCCTTCAGCCCGCGCGTCGGTCAGCATGGTCAGCGCTTCGGCTGTTGCAAGGTGCACGATGTGCAGACGAAAGCGATACTCGCGGCAGAGTGCGATCAGCAGTTCAATGGCTTTGAGCTCGGCTGCATCGGGGCGGCTGGCGAGGTAAGTGCTGTAGCGCGTCCAGTCCGCGTCTTGAAGGTTGACAGTCGCCGCCTCGATCGGCCCGGCGAGTTCGGCATGTACCAGCAGCGGCAGCCCGGTCGCTGCGACGTAGGGCAGGGCTGCTTCAAGCTGACTGCGATTGACCATCGTGAAGCCGTCGCAGCCTGGATAGAGCAGGAAGCACTTGAATCCAGAAACGCCCGCCGCCGCCAGGGATTCTAGATGCTGCTGGTTATCGGCGACGACTCCGCCCCACGCTGCCCAGTCGACAAGGCATTGGCCTGCTGCTGCCTGGCGCTTGGCCTGCAGATTAGCGACCGTTGTCGTCTCGGGCAGGCAGTTGAGCGGCATGTCTACGAGCAGCGTGTAACCGCCGGCGGCGGCTGCGCGGGTGGCGGTGCGAAAGCCCTCCCACTCGGTGCGTCCGGGCTCGTTGATGTGCACGTGCGTGTCGACCAGGCCGGGAAGGATCGCCCTCGTTTTGTGATCATGTACTCGAATACCAGTCGGGATTTCTCCGGCATTGCAGATCGCGAGGATATGTTCGCCCTCGATGAGCAGGGCGCCGGATCGCGTGCCGGATGGGATCACGATGCGGTCAGAAAGAAAAGCCTGGAGCATGCGATCCATTATGCTGAACGTTCCCGTGTCGTAGGGACGTTTTGAGTGAGAGATACTCTATACCAACTTAATCAAAACCGGGCAGCTCTACTTGAGCGGATATAGCTTCATATCTCGAAAGAAAACTTCGGCACCCTCTGACTGGAAGAGTATCTTGCCCTCAGCCGGGAAGGGACCAGTCCCTTCATTCGCCAGCTTACCATTCACATACTGCGTTACGTGATCTCCCTGCGTAACCAGTTCCAGTACGTTCCACTCGCCGTGCGGCTTTTCGAGTTCGCCTACAGGATCACGAAAGCCGGTTACGTTCTGCGACGGGCCTTTGCCAATGCGGTCGATCTTGAGCGCTGAGCCGGGTGGTCCGGCTACCCGTTTGCCGTCGCGTCCTGTGAGCGCGGCGCCGTCTGTCATCCAGAAGTCTCCGGTGCCGCCCTCGGTAATCTGGAACTCGATCGAGCGAGGCCAGACCTTTTGCTCTCCCTGTATGTTGTAAAGAATGCCGCTGTCGCGTGCCTGCCCGGCGCGCTCACCATAGGTGCCTTCGCCCCACTTGAACTCGGCGCGCAGATAGTAGTTGTGGAAAGACTGCTTGGTGATGATGTAGCCCATCTCCTTGCCGGAAACATGGAGTATGCCATCCTCGACTCTAAATATGTGCTCGGGATCGGAGTTAAGACCCTTGGTCTTGAGGAATGTCTCAAAGTTATCAAGGCTCGAGCCGTCAAACAGCACGATAGCCTCGCCATGTGCGGGGATACTCTGCGCCAAAAGTCGCGGTGTTGCAATCGCCAAGCAAAGCAGAGCAAAACTGAGCAAAGAACGTGCGGATCGACCCACGAATGTTCTCCCTGGTAAATCTCGATTATGCCACCGTGTTGCGAGCAATCACGTTGCGATAAAACTCGGACGAAAGCTTGGGTGTCCGCTTCTGCGTCGCAAAGTCGACATAGATAATTCCGAAGCGCTTCTCATATCCATCGGCCCACTCAAAATTATCAAGCAAACTCCACAAGAAGTAACCCTTCACAGGAACGCCTTCGGCAACAGCCCTTTGTAGCTGCGTGAGATAATTGCGCAGATACATCACCCGGTCTGAATCATAGACGTGCCCATCGGCAGCAAGTTCGTCGTCGGACGAGCAGCCGTTTTCGGTGATGTACATCTCCTTGACGCCCCATGTTTGGTGGACCAGCTTCGGCAGCCAGTAGAGCGCCTCCGGCCCAATCGTCAGCCAAGGCGAAGCCATATGAGGAAATGATTTAGGATTCGGCACTAGCTCGTAACCAAGCGCATTCTCTGCCGCCCGCACATACACGGCTGTGTAAACATTCAGCCCCAGGTAGTCCATTGGCGAAGAGATAATCTTCATCTCGTCTGGGGTAAATTTAGGAGCTGCCGCGCCTAGCCTGGATAGATAGGCATCCGTGTACTTGCCCTCCATCAGCACGGTCAGGAACATCGCATTCTCTTCGCGCAGTGCGATTGCTGCAGCCTTGATGTTCTCTGGCGTTTCTACCACGGGCGTGATAGCCGTTGCGTTATCAGGAATGCCTATGCGCGTCTTTTGAGTGCCGGCTGCGCGCACCGCCTGCACCGCCATACCATGCCCCAGCACCACGTAGTGATTCAGTTGTGCAAGCTTCGCCGCATCGAGGCGCAAGCCCGGCGCATGCATGCCATTGCTATAACCCAGTTCGACAAACGACCGCATCTCGTTCATCGTCATGTAATGGGTTACGCGATCTCCGAGATTGTGAACGGTATGTCCGCAGTAATCGGCAAATGCCTTGGCCGTGTCGCGATTTTGCCAGCCGCCTTTATCTTCGAGCGCCTGCGGCAGGTCCCAGTGGTAGAGCGTGCAATAAGGCTCGATGCCGTTCGCGCGCAGCTCGTCCGTCATGCGTTTGTAAAAATCAAGCCCCTTGGGATTCGGAGCGCCCGTGCCTTCAGGAAAGACACGCGGCCAAGCGACTGAGAATCGGCAGGTCTTCAGGCCGAGCGCTTTCATGAGCGCAATATCTGCCTTGTAGCGATGAAAGTAATCGTCGGCGACATCGCCTGTATCGCCGTTGTGCACCTTGCCCTGTGTGTGCGAGAAGGTATCCCAGATAGAAGCACCGCGCCCATCTTCGTGCACTGCGCCCTCAACCTGGTAAGACGCGGTCGCCGAGCCCCACAGAAAGCCAGGCGGAAAACTGCGGTTGGTCGCCGCCGGCGCTGCTGAACCAATCGAAGGTGCGAGGGTGGAAACGGCCGCCAGAAGGCTGCCGGTTTTCATAAAGTCTCTACGCTGCATGCAAGTGTCTCCGCCCGATTTTGAGTCTTGCAGAGAAGCGTAACTCTTTCTCTGCATACTCGTCATTGGAACGCTTTGGTGGCGTGTCAAAAGCATAGGCTCGAGCCGCAGCCCGAGCCTCTCATGCAGCGTTAAGAAGCCAGTCTCACTGCTTGTTCGAGCCGCCGCAAGCCGCGCCGTCTGTTAGGCTCGTAAGCTTGGTGTTGGCCGCAGTAAGCGTGCGGCTATAGCAGGAGCCGAGCGAGTCGTTGCCTTGGTAGCTTGATGTGCTCGATCCGGTGTGGCTTACCGTCGCAAAGCTTGGACTGAGGTTCCAATCATCCTTGGAGTCCACGGTCTCGTTTGCAGTCTTGGAGTAGAGCGTGATCCCGTAGAACTTCTGTTGCGCATTGGTGTAATCCTGCTGCGAGAGGTGGGAGACGATGGTGTAGCTTCCATCGCTATTCTCCAGCTGGTTGTAGTTCTGCGTGAAGGGATAGGCGAACAGCTCGTCGCTCTCAAGATCGAGAAAGCCGTCCTTGGTGTGCGTCACAGAGTAAGTACCATTCAGCTGGGTAACCGTCTGGTCGAAGACAGTTGCGTCAACGTCATAGGTCTGGTAGTTGCCGAAGTCCGCGGTCTCATCGACGGTGGTCTCTATCTTGCCATGCGAGGTGTTTACGTAGCCGGCCACCGAGAAGTTACGCAGCGAGTCGACGAGCACCGTTCCAGTCGTTTCGCCGAGCGCGTTGGTTTTAAGGTTTTCAATCACCTGCGGCGCAGGCGCGGCTGAAAGCGTATTGCGAGTGACGGCTCCGGTGACCTGAGCTGCTCCGTGATCGAGATAAAGCAGCATGGCTGCCGTTACGTCAAAGTAATTGTCAGCGTTGAAGACGCTCACTGCGACCGTGTGCTGTTTGCCATCGGAAAGCAAGCCGGCAAAGGGTGTCAGGTCTACGCGGAATGGTTTGAAGTTCAGCGTCTGCACGCCAACGGTCGGCTCCCATAGGTAGGGGTCGATGCCGCCGGTGAAGATCCACGGAAAGACCGGAGCAAGGCCGGACGCGGTACCGTCGATCGAGACCTCAACTTCGCGGAAGCCGGTGCTGCCGCAGTTCTGCAGCTCGGTCGCCACATCGTTTGGCGCACAGTCAAACCACTGCTCATCCGTCTGCTGGCTCTGTGCGATCACGTCCAGGTAGGCGCGCTCGATGTTTTTGGGCAGCGTCAAGGTTTGGGTTAGCTGGTCGGCGGTTGTGTACAGGTATTGATCCTGGCCACTCGCCGAGAGAGGAACAACCTGGTCCGGCACCTGCACCTTGTTGAGCACGAGCGACTCAAGGGTGGCGGGATAAAACTGGAGTTGCACAGTGCCGTAGATAATGCCGGTATAGGTACTATTGACGATGTTGTAAAT
>CAXTMM010000044.1:0-5377 GCA_964245415.1 uncultured Acidobacteriaceae bacterium
GTACTAATAGGAATACACAGGACTCTGCCATATAACCGGAGTAGAGCAGCTCGCGGCGCGGCGTGCCTGTTCCCCAAACCACAAGCTCACTCGCTCCGCTTCGCTTCGCTTCAACGGCCTTGCGAATAAGCGCGGGCAGCACATGCGAAGTGCGTAGGTCGAAGTTATCTCCTGGCCCATACAGGTTAGTCGGCATGGCCGCAAGATAGCGTGTGCCGTATTGCCGGTTATAACTCCAGCACATCTCGATGCCCGCTATCTTGGCCAAGGCATACGGGCGATTCGTCGCCTCGAGTGGACCGGTAAGTAGATACTCTTCCTTGATAGGTTGCGGGCACAACTTTGGATAAATGCAGCTGGAGCCGAGAAAGAGAAGCCGGTCCACACCAGTCTGCCTGCTTGCCTCAATCACATTATTTTGCATGGCGAGGTTCTCGCGGATAAAATCTGCTGGGTAAGTGCTGTTCGCGAGAATGCCGCCTACCTTGGCTGCAGCCAGAACCACATGCCGGGGCCGCGTTTCCGCGAAAAAAGACTGCACTGCCTGCGTGTCCGCCAAATCCAGCTCGTTGTGCGTGCGAGTCACAAGGTCGGTATAGCCGCGCGCACGAAGAAGCTCGACGATGGCCGAGCCGACCAGCCCGCGATGACCGGCGACATAGATTCGGTTGTCCAGCTGCATAGGCTAGCCCTCGCCAACTAAAGCCGTAGCTGAAAGAGTGCGCCGTGCGGAAGCCCCACGACCAACCATCGGAATGACCAAGCCTTTTTCCTCCTGCATATAGCTTGCCGAAAACAGGTTTCTCTCAGTATAGCGACAGCGCTTCACGCGTTTCGATCAGTGCCAGGATCAACCGCCGCAAAATCGATAGTTATTCCTGAAGCACGTTCACCATGGTTCCCCGTCAGAAGTAACCCACTCTGCTCGCAATGCTACCGCGCCACGCAGATCATTGGCATACTTGACCCTGAAGGCGCTGTCTGCGGGAACGAGCGCACCTGATCCCTGAGCGTAGGCCCGCATTATGCAGATCAATCTGACGCGGACGCGCATCTGAACCAGTGCGGAGGAAAGATGCTTGGTGAATCTCGCGTGAGAGCGTTTGACCTGGAAGATAGCCAGCAGGACACACACTACCATCCCTGCCCGCAGATGCGGCGCGACAGCTGGACCTCGCTCGACGGCGAGTGGGCGTTTGCCAATGGCCGCGGCAAGGCGTGGACCTCGCCACGCTGGGTCGAGTGGGATCAGACAATCACCGTGCCCTTCAGTCCGGAGACCGAGGCCAGCGGTATTCACGACACCGGTTTTTACCGGGCGATTTGGTATCGCCGGCAGTGGCAGCAACCGCGGCTCACGGCCGGCGAACGCCTGCTGCTGCACTTCGAGGCAGTGGACTGGCGTGCTACGGTCTGGGTGAATGGGCACAAAGTCGCCACCCACGAGGGCGGCTATACACCCTTTGCCGCCGACATCACCGAGGCCTTGATCGAAGCGCCCCAGCAAGAAGTCGTTGTACAGGCAGAGGATGATTCTGCCGATCTGTCCAAGCCGCGCGGCAAGCAGGACTGGAAGCTCGAACCGCACTCGATTTGGTACCCGCGCACCACGGGCATCTGGCAGACCGTCTGGCTTGAGACGGTAAACGCCACCCGGATCCGCTCGGTGCATTGGTCAGCCAGCCTCGATCGTTGGGAGATCGGCCTCGAGGCAATGATCATCGACGAGGTGAGCCAGGATGAGATCGCGCCTGTTGACGTTCAAATCAGCGCCGGGCAGAGACCCTCGGAGCGCGCACTCGATCGTTCCCCCACGCGAGCGCTCGAGCTCTCAGTCCGGCTCACGGCCGGCGAGCAGCTGCTCGCAAATGATGCCTATACCGTTATCGCCGGAGAGGTGCACCGGCGCATCGCCCTCTCTGACCCGGGCATCGACGACTTTCGTAACACGCTCTTATGGTCGCCCTCTTCGCCCACGCTTATTGAGGCAGAACTCGAGCTGCGCGACCCTGCTGGGCATCTGCTCGATAGGGTCTGCAGCTATACGGCCCTGCGCTCGGTTGCAACCCAGAGCGATCGCTTCGTGCTGAACGGCCGGCCGCTCAAGCTGCGGTTGGTGCTCGACCAGGGTTACTGGCTGCGAACTGGCCTTACCGCGCCTGACGACGCGGCTTTCCGCAAGGACATCGAGCTCGTCAAGCAGATGGGCTTTAACGGTGTCCGCAAGCACCAAAAGATCGAAAGCGCTCGCTTTCTCTACTGGGCAGACCGCATGGGTCTGCTGGTCTGGGAGGAGATGCCGAGCGCCTACCGCTATACCTCGAAGTCCATTCACCGGCTCACCCGCGAGTGGCTGGAGATACTGGAGCGCGACCGCAGCCACCCCTGCATCATCGCCTGGGTGCCGTTCAACGAAAGTTGGGGCGTGCCTGACCTGCCTGAGAGCCCGGCGCAGCGCCACTACGTGCAGTCGCTCTACCACCTCACCAAGGCGCTTGACCCGAGCCGGCCCGTCATCGGCAACGACGGCTGGGAGAGTGTGGCCACCGACATGATCGGCATCCACGACTACGACGACCAGCCGGAGCGCATTGGGCGCCGCTACGGCATCTCCGACGTTGAGACCCGCCTGCTCAAGCGCGAGCGTCCCGGCGGCCGCATCCTCACCCTCGGCGGCGAAAGCGTGGCCTGCACCCAGCCCATCATCCTGACCGAGTTTGGCGGCATCGCCTTTGGTGGGGTTGAAGATGAAAGCTGGGGCTACTCCCGCTCACGCACGCCGCAGCAGCTGCTTGAGCACTATCGCGCCCTACTCGAGTCGGTGCGCAGTGCGCCCGCGCTGGCCGGCTTTTGCTATACCCAGTTCACCGATACCTACCAGGAAGTGAACGGCCTTCTCTACGCCGACCGCACTCCCAAGGCGCCTATCGAATTGATTGCGCAGGCGACCAGCGGCTCGCTTGGCGATCATGATCCACTGGTGGACACCGCGTGGAAAGAGCAGCTTATGCAGCGGTCGTAGCGTCGTAGATGTCGAGCGCCGGCTCCAGCGTATCGAACCGGTGCAAGCGGCTCGGATGGTGCCACCAGCCCTGCTCGTTCAGCGCGGAGTGGCGCGGATTCTCCCCGCGTGCGCACTGGCGTACTAACGTGGCGAGCGCCGTGGCTTGAGGGCTACCCGTGCTCGCATCAAAGACGCCCGGCTCGTAATGGCCATTGTTGCTTGTTACGAGTTCGTTCCAGAAGTAGGAGCCAAGCAGCGCCCAGAAGGTGACCGCAGTGCAGGCGACACCGGCCTGCTGAGCGCGTCGCGCCGCAAGCCACGCTTCGGCAGCCCAGCGTACCTGCTCCTCCACGCAATCGCCCAGATGAACCTCGGTGATCGCAACCGGCAGGCCATAGCGCTCATGCGCATCGAGCAGGACGCGCTCGAATCCCTGGATGCCCTCCGCCCGGACGCGCACCGCTTCAAAGTCGACAAAGTGCCCTTCAGCCGAGCGATAGCCATCCGGGTAAAGGTGTGTGCGATGGTCGAGGAAGCGGTCGCTTGTCATGTAGTAGTTCACCCCGATCACATCCGGCGGACAAGGATTGTCGCGGAACCAGAGTATCTCGTGATCACTTAAGCCGCCCTCGCCCAGGTAGCCAAACAGCGGATGAAATCGATCGACCACGCCGCACAGAAGATCATAAGGTAGCCACTGACGCTCACTGAACAAGTCGCTCGTTTCCGCAAGCTCCGGCGTAGACCAGATTCGCCCTAGATCATCTGTCTGCACCAGCCGCGCATCCGAACGAACAACGCGAATCGCACGCATGCTTAGCACCACCGCCTTGATCTGGTGAACCAGCGCGCGCAGGTAGCTCTCCTTCGAACAATGGTGTGGGTACCAGACGCCGCATCGGCACGCGAAGCGAGCAGTGGTGTGCGGCTCGTTGACCGGCGTATAGGCGTCGATCCAGGGGTATCGCTTGGCAACCTCACCCGCATAACAGGCAAGCTGCGGAGCAAACTCCGGGTCAAGCAGGCTGGTATGCCGGGGCCCGCTGCCATGGTGCACCAGCCCTGCGATTGGCCGCATCCCCGCTCGCCGTACCGAGCCAAGATACCCATCCGTCCAGCGCCACGAAGGATCAAGCGCATGCCGCTCCCACAGCACTCCGCACCGCAGCGCACGGATGCCGAGCGAGGCAAACAGCTCAAGGTCCTGGGCCCGCTCCGCATGCCCGGACAGGTTCATCTGGTCAAAGTAGCAGTCGCCCACACGGTTGCAGGTGTACTCCGCGCCGCCCCATACCTCGGGCGGCGCCGGCAGGGCTGCCTTGCTGAAGCCTCGCTTAGGCATAGTGCTCAAGCCGCTCTCCCGCCGCCAGATTGTGCGGAGAGACTATCCTCCTCTGCACCCATCTCGACAGGAAGCGAGACTAGCCCCTTCTGCTGCGGCATGCTTTCGGCAGCCTTTTCGTGCAGTTTGGAGAACAGCGACAGCGCCTGCGCCACTACCTGGTCCATGTTGTAGTACTTGTAGGTCGCGAGCCGCCCGGCAAAGTGAACCCGCGGCAGCGCATCCGCCAGCGCCTTGTAGCGGGCATACAGCTCGGCATTTTGCGGCTGCGGTATCGGGTAGTACGGGTCGCCTTCGCTCATCGGATACTCGTAGACAATACTCGTCTTCGCGTGATCCTGACCTGTCAAATACTTGAACTCGGTCACCCGCGTGTACGCATGCTCGTTGGGATAGTTGACCACCGCAGCTGGCTGAAAGGTCCGGCAGTCATGCGTCTGGTGCTCAAAGCGCAGCGAACGATACGGCAGCTTGCCATAGCAGTAATCGAAGTACTCATCGATGGGACCGGTAAAGATGACCTCGCGCGCTTTGATTTCGTTTTCAATCTCGGCGTACTTGGTGTTCAGCATCACGCTGATGTTCGGATGGTGCAGCATCTTTTCAAACATCCGCGTATAACCATGCAGCGGCATCGCCTGATACTGATCGGTAAAGTAGCGATCGTCGCGGTTGGTGCGAATTGGCACTCGCGCGGTTACAGATGCATCGAGCTCCGATGGGTCAAGATCCCACTGCTTGCGCGTATAGTTGCGAAAGAATTTCGTATACAGCTCGCGCCCAATCCGGCTTACAACCACATCTTCCGACGTAACTATCTTTTCCTTCGGCTCCGCCATCGAGGCGAGAAAACCTTCGACCTCGCTACACTTCAGATTCAACCCGTACAAGGTATTGAGCGTATCCAGGTTGATCGGCATCGGCACAAGCTGCCCATCGACGCTCGACTGCACCCGATGTTCATACGGCCGCCACGCTGTAAATCGTGAAAGATAGTCAAAGACCTTTTTTGAATTGGTATGAAAAATATG
>CAXTMM010000044.1:5387-14490 GCA_964245415.1 uncultured Acidobacteriaceae bacterium
GACCATACCTGTGCACCAGCAAGCCATCGTCGTTGTAAAAGTCATAGGCGTTGCCCGCGATATGGGGCCGCTTTTCAACGATCAAGACTCGCGCATCCAGCTTCGACGCCAGGCGCTCGGCAAGCACACTGCCGGCAAAACCCGCGCCTACAATCAAAAAGTCAAACATCGATGACCTCCTCATTCACTCTGGTCTTCACCCGTTCTACCTCATCCCACATGCGTCCAAACGTTTCATCCCATGACGTGTGCCGCAGAAACTCGTCTACGGCTGGCAGCCAGTCCTCCTCTGGCGGCTCCAGCAACTCGGCGATCGCTTCACAAAACTCATCTGCATTGGCTGCGATTCTCGCCAGCCCCAGGCGCCCATACGGTTCGGCCACATCGCGCACCGGCGTTGACACCACAGGCTTGCCCGCTGCCAGATACTCAGGCGTCTTGGTCGGGCTGATAAAGCGCGTCGACGCATTCTGCGCAAACGGCAGCATAGCCACATCCCAGTGCGCAAGATATTGTGGCAGCTCGCTATACGGCTTCTGCCCCAGGTAGTGAATATTCGCAGCGCGCGGCAGTTCGTCCCCGCTGATCTTCACCACCGGCCCAATCATCAGAAAGTGCCACGATGGTTCGCGCTCTGAAGCCTGGTGCAGTAATTCACGATCGAGCCGCTCGTCAAGCACCCCAAAAAAACCGATTCGCGGATGCGGGATTGCCGCCTGGTCAAAGGGATCGACCTGTGGTTGCCGGCCTGCGGCAAAGTGCGCGCGATCCACGCTGCTCGGGAACAGGTGCACGTTGCGATGCGCGCCGCGCTTCTCGTCGTACAAGCTGCGGCCGCCGGTAAACACAACGTCGGCAATCTCGAACAATCGCCGTTCCTGTTCGATCAGCTCGGGCGGCGCGCCTTGAAAAGCAGATAGCTGATCCATGCAATCGTAGACCGTCACTTCGGCATGCAGGTGATCTGAAAAGAGCAGCGCCATCGGCGTGTAGTACCAGGCCACAAACTTTGTCAGTTTGCGCTCCGCCAGCCACGCATCAAGCAGTTCACGCTGCACAGCAAAAACATCTGCATGGATCAGAGAGTGCGAAAGCACAGGCGTCATTACCTGCACCCCGCCGGCCTGCGCTTCTATACCAAACCCTGGTTTCGCAACATCCGCAAACACCGGCTCTTCAATAAAAAATACATCGGCGTGCGCGGCGGCACGACTCATCAGATGCTGCGGGCGCTGATAGACGAAGTTCCAACGGAGATGGGCAAAACAGAGAAGGGTAATGCGTGGAGCCATACCGCCTGGTGCGTCCGGGCTCGAACTATCGGCAGGTGGCATTCACGCTCCTTTATTCTTGGATGCTAAGCAGGCCTGGTGCGGGTTGCCGCATCATTTTTGCACTGGAGCAATTTGCAGGCGCTCAACATCGATGACCTTCGCGGTAAAATAGTCTCATCAATGGCGTACTTTATCGCGTCGCGAGCTCTTCGCCTCCTGGCTCATCGCCAGTATGACCTTTCGTAGGAAAGCACGGTCAACATAAGTATCAGTGGCCGGCTCATTAGCTTCGAGCCAATGGATCGATGGCCGGAGCGGCAGCGAGTATAAAACCACCTGGTCGCGATACTTCGCGTGGCGCAAAATTCATGCGCACCGGCAAAGCGAGCACTACATGACGACCATGTCGCTATAACAACACTATCATGCCGGAAAATAAAGTCTGTACTGAAAAGCTCGCTCTGGGCCGCGCTCACACGTTTGCAAGGCTACCTCGACGCGATGCAGCCTGAGGAAAGTGAAATCGAAAAGAGTACATTGCCTACTTTGTTAAGCAGGCCCGCATCACGGCTGGTAGTCATTTCGAGTCTTCTGTAGCAATCTAGTCCAGCCTGACCATGATCTTTGAGAACAGCGAAGGATCGCTGCTCCAGTCCGCAATCGACTGAGGAGCCTCTTCCATCGTGACGATTGTGCTCACCGCTTCTTCCACCGGAAAACGACCCTGCGCTAGCATCTCGATCACCGCGTGAAAGTCCGCCGGCAGCGCATTGCGCGAGCCTAGAATATCGAGTTCCTTCTGCACAAATAAGCGCGTCTCATAAGCAACCGGCTCTTTCGCGTAGCCGATATACACCACGCGCCCAGTGAATGCCACTTCTTCAATCGCGGCCCGAAATGTTTCCGGCAAACCAATCGCTTCGATGATCACGTCCGGACCCTGGCCACCGGTAAGCTCAGCCAGACGCTCGTGCATCGACTCGCGCTTCGTGTTGATCAGATCAGTCGCGCCTGCCTTGCGCGCCACTTCAAGCTTCAGATCATCGATATCAATCGCGATAGTGCGCGCGCCAAGAAATCCCGATGCGGCGACCGCGCCAAGGCCAACCCCGCCGCAGCCGATGATTGCAACCGTATCCTGCACCGTCACGCGCCCCCTCGCTACAGCATGGAAGCCAACCGTAAGCGGCTCGACCAGGCATAACTCTTTCAGCGACAGCTGCGCCGGGTAAAGCTTTTCAGGCGGCTGCGCAATGTACTCCGTCAATGCGCCGTCCCGCTGCACCCCGAGCGTCTGGTTAAACTCGCACGCGTTGGGCCGCCCGCGCCTGCACGCCGCACAGCGCCCGCAGCTCGTATACGGCGACAACGTCACATCGGTGCCGGCCGCCAGATCAGGCCGACCTGGCGTGTCATGCACAATCGTCGCCGCAACCTCATGGCCAAGGATGCGCGGAAACTGCACCAGGGGATTCTTGCCGCGATAGCTGTTCAGGTCACTGCCGCACAGGCCTACCCGCTTTACCTTCAGCAGTATTTCGCCCGGCGCCGGCGTCGGCTCGGCCACCGACTCCAGATACACATCGCCAGGTTGTTTCATCACCAGTGCCTGCATGCCAACTCTCCTACGCGTATCTTATGCTCCGCCGCTTTGCGCATACGCCGGATGCGCTAACGGGGACCGATCAAGCTGATACGCCTCAATTGCCGTGCCCCCAAAGATCCGATCCTTCTCGTCGCACGTCAGCGAGGAAAGCAGAGCCTCGAGTGTAGCCATCCACTCACCGTAAGTCGCGGCCACAATGCACACCGGCCAATCCGAACCAGCCATGATGCGTTGCGGTCCAAATGCTTCAAGCGCCGCTTCCACGTGCGGCCGCAGATCATCGCAGGTCCAGCAATCCCATTGCGCTTCGGTCACCATGCCGGAGAGCTTGCAATAAACATTCGGGCGCCGCGCCAGATCGCGTATGTGGGTGCGCCATGGCTCGAGCCTGTCGCTGCCAATCTTCGGCTTGGCCAGGTGGTCCAGTACAAACCTTTGCTTCGGATGCTGATCGACAAAGCAAATCGCCTGGGGCAGCTGGTGCTCCAGAATCAGCAGATCATGCGCAAGCCCGGTGCCGAGCATAGATCGGATGCCGGACGCAAAGCCTTCTCGCAGCAGGAACTCAGGATCAGGTTCGGCCTGCACCATATGGCGCAAGCCCTTCAACTGCGTATCCGCGCTCAGCCGTTCGAGCTCCGCCGCAAAGCTCGCGCAGCCAACCGGCGCCCAGCCCACCACGCCGCGAATCCACTCATACTCCTTGGCCAGCTGTAGCAGCCACTCCGTCTCCTCAACCGTCTGCTGCGCCTGCACGGTGATCACGCCGCCAATACCGGCAGCAGCAAGCTCGGGTTCCAGGTCTTCAGGCAAACGATCGCACTGCAGCCTGTCCATGGACGCATCGATCCACGCATAATCCTCGGGCTTATACCGCCAGAAGTGCTGGTGCGCGTCGATCCGATGTGCCCGGTCAGTCATTATTTTCCTGCCTCCCGGCTTTTCAAACGCGGTTATGGTGGCCCCCAAATCGCCTCGGCATACCCTGGCCGGCACCGCGGTGTCGTTCTCCGTTTCTACCGCGTGTAGGTTCTGTTCCAGCTCCTTGACGCTCGACCGGGCCGACCAGTGTGCTTGACACATAGCGGTGCGCCAGGCACGAGCGCAGCGCCACCTCGGTCAGGTTCGCAGCCATGCGCCACGCACACCGCCCTTGCCCGCGCGCAGCAAGTTGACCGCCCTCAGCTACCTGGTAGGCCTGGTCGCGCCGAATCTGCCGCACCCGCTCTTCGCCAAGGCCGCCGTCGCTGTCTCAAAGTCCATCCGCAAACGAGGATACTCGCTCATCATCGCCTCTTGCGAAGTGGATCCGGCGCTCGAAGAGCGGAAGATGGAAAAGTTGTCAGCCGCCTGGACGGCCTGATCATCGCCGCCTGCTCGAGCAGCACCCCGCTCGAACGCCTGGAGGAGCAGAGCGAGCTTCTGGTGCTCATCGACCGCAGCTTTCCCGAGTCTGGCGTCAACTTTGTCGGTGTGGACGACGTGATCGTACGCGCCTCGGGCAACCGTCACCTAGCCAGGGCACGCTTCCCGCAGCCCGCACAACGAGCAATCGAGCGATCGCCCGACTGATAGAGGCACGGCTGTGAGTTAGCCCTAAGCCTCCGCCCGAGCCTGGTTCACCATCTCCACCAGCACCGCGCGCGTCTCCTGCGGCTTCTTCACTTCATAGAGAAAGTTGATGCGCGCACCCTTCACTCCATCCGCTGTCTTCAGACGCATCGAAAAGCCCAGCCGGTCGACCGAGGTCATGGCTGCGCCAGTCGCCTCAAGCTTGGCATGCGTCCGCGCCAGCAGGATCATTGAGTCTTCATGGTCGGCGTTCATATGCGCCAGGATGCCTGAGGCCGCGGTGGCCAGCGGATCAGGAGAAGCCTCCTTATACTCCGCCGCATCGACCCAGCCCATCACACCAAAGCCGCCGACATAGTAAAGCTCGACTGGCTCCAGGCAGTAAAAGCTGAAGTCGGCGAAGTCCACCCAGTAGCGGCTGTTCCCATGCCGCGCCAGGTAACGCTCGCGCGCACCCGCCGATTTGTCCGCGGGTAAAGCTTCTGCCCGGCCTACCAGAGTCGCGCGCCCCGCACCTAGCGGATCGCCCTCGCCACTCACCTGGCCCACGAACAGGCTCGCCCGCGAATCCGCCTTGAGGTTCTGGGTGTGCATGGCCATGTTGCTGATCAGCAGGATAGGACGCCCGGCATCATCAAGCGCGTAGGGCATGAGTGATCCAAAAGGAAAGCCCGGGTGCTTGCGCGAAAGAGTGGAAAGGGTGCCTGCCGAGGCCAGCGCGAAGAGCGTGCGAACCCGCTCGGCGTGACTCGGTTCAGGCAGCTGCGGCAGTGTTGGGCCAGTGTAGGCATGCTGACGCGGCCCGGTCATAGACGACATGGTGACCTCTACCGGTAACAATAGGCTAAATAGCTTTGTGGGGCTGTACGCGAAGGCACACAAGCTGATTTGTTGAAGACTATTCTTTATGCCGCGGGCGTATCTTCTTGGCATGAGCAAACAGCTCGTGACGCGATCTGTGCGGACTCTGTGCCTGCTGCTACTCTCCGCCCCTGGTTGGAGCCGGTTGGGCTTTCCCCAAAACATCAAGGAGGCAGAGCAGGCCCAACCCCCTGTGACCACGCTCAAAGTCACCAGCCGCGTCGTCGCCATCTCGGCCGTTGTAAAAGCCAAAGACGGCGAGCCTCGCGCAGGCCTCTCGAAAGACGACTTCGTGCTGAAGCAGGACGGAAGGGAAGAGCCAATCCGCTACTTCTCGCAAGGCTCCGCACTGCCGCTTACCCTCGCCCTGATGGTCGATACCAGCGGCAGCCAGCGCACCTTCATCGGCGACGAGTCACTTGCGAGCGATGTCTTCTTGGAGACGATGCTCGGCCGCCCCGAGGACCAGGCGATGCTGGTCCAGTTCGACTACCGGGTTCTCGCACTCAAAGGCATGACAAGCTCCGCCAATGAGCTGCATCTGGCTCTGTCGATGTTGAGCTCGCGCGCCTCGTCAATTGGAGGAACGCTGCTCAACGACGCCGTCTATACCGTCGCCAGGGATTATCTTGCCAGTAAGTCCGGGCGCAAGGCGATGATCATTTTGACCGACGGTGGCGACAATGGCAGCCGCCGTACGCTCGCCGAAGCCATCGAGCAGGCGCAGCGCGCAGATGTGCAGGTCTACTCGATCCTCTACAGCATGTGGGACAGCATGAACGATACCCGGCCGGGACCAACAGGACCGAAAGATCCCGGACTCTCCGTGCTGCAGGCGTTGTCCGAGAGCACCGGAGGCCGCGTCTTTACCGTTGCACGCAACATGGGACTGCGAGCGATCTTTGCGCAAATTGGCGAGGACCTGCGCCTGCAGTACGAATTAGGCTACACGCCGCCGCCTGACACGTTAGCTAACAGTTATCACAGGCTGGAGTTGAAAGCGAAAGACAAGAAGCTTTCCGTGCAGGCGCGCAAAGGCTTTTTCGCCCAGCCCTGACCTTTGCCTGAGGTCGCCGGCAATAATGCAACGCTACGAACATATCTTGAGTCAAAACGTGTGATTGGAAGGTTCGGTCGCTTGCTGTCTCGGGCAAAACTCGGATCGGGGTGAATGCGGAATGTCGTCAAAGCTGGTCCGATTCTTTACCTCCGCAGGCGAGCTTAGCTACTTCGGCATGCAAGCCCTTTCATCCATGTTCACCCCGCCCTATGAGGGGAAGGTCTTGCTGGGTCAGCTGGAAGAAATTGGCGCGCGCTCTGCTCCCTTGATTGTCGCTGCCGGCATCTCGCTTGGCGTGGTCATGACCCTGCACACCAGGAGCATCCTGATAAGCTTCGGCGCGGAGGCCTGGGCGCCCACGCTCCAGTCGCAGACTTTCTTCAATGAGCTGGGACCGCTTGTAACCGCGCTGCTGGTGGCCGGCAGGGTGGGTGCGGGCATCGGCGCAGAACTGGCCAACATGCGCGCCAATGAGCAGATCGACGCAATTGAAGCTATGTCGATCGACTCGTTCAAGATGCTCTGCGTTACCCGCATTGTCGCCTGCGTCGTGGCGCTGCCGCTGCTTACCCTCTTTATGGATTTCTCAAGCCTGCTGGGCGGCTTTGTTTCCGAATTCTTTTTCTCGCACATGTCCCTTCGACTCTATATGCATCTCGCTTTCGACGACCTGCGCTGGAGCAATTACATCGCGCCCACGCTCAAGACTTGCGTCTTCGGCTTCATCATCGCAACAGTCTCCTGCTACTTCGGATACACAATCAACGAAGGCTCGGTAGGTGTGCGCAAGGCAGCTACCAATAGCGTGGTCCTATCCTCGCTGCTCATCATCCTGTCCGACGTCGTCCTGGTCAAAATCATCTACTTCTTTTTTCCGGGGAGTGCCCTGTGAGCGCGCCGCAGGCAGTCGAATTCAAACAGGTTTGCAAAGGCTTTAACGGCACGCAGGTCCTCAAGGATGTTTCCTTTGAGGTGCCTGAGGGCGAAGCCCTCTGCATCCTCGGCCGCAGCGGTACCGGCAAGAGCGTCACCCTCAAACTGATGATCGGCCTGCTCCAGCCTGACAGCGGCATCGTCTGTATCGGTGGCGAAGATATAACCGGATGCAAGGGTGAAAGCCTGTCGCGGGTTCGGCGCAACATCGGCTTCCTCTTTCAAAGCGCCGCCTTGTTTGACTCCTTCACCCTGCGCGACAATCTCGCGCTTCCGCTGAAACGATTTGAGAAAGACAAATCAGCTGAGGAGATTGAGAAGATCGTGCAGGAAACCCTTGACCATGTAGGCCTGGGCAAGGATCTCGAAAAGCTGCCCGCGGAGCTTTCAGGAGGCATGCGCAAGCGCGCTGGCCTCGCAAGGGCGCTTGCGCTTGAACCCAAGCTGCTGCTTGTCGACGAACCAAGCAGCGGGCTCGACCGCATCACCGCAGCCGAAATCGATGAGCTGCTGCTTACAGTGAAAAAGGAGCGCCACACAACCATGGTGATCGTGACGCACGATGTGCATGGCGCACGCAAGGTCGGCGACAAGATTGCCGTGCTTGATCAAGGCTGCCTGGTCAGCTTCGGCACCGTCGACGAAGTGGAAAAAAGCGACAACAAGGTCGCCCGCGAACTGATCTCGGAGTCGTCTCTATGAAAAATCATCTCGGTATTCTTGGTGCTTTTATTGTCGTTGCCCTGGTGTTGTTTACAGCTGGTATCTTTCTGATCGGCAATCGTAGTGATGCCTTCAGCCATCACAAAAATCTCTACACCGAAATGGCCAACGTAAATGGCATCGCAGCCGGATCCAAGGTTCGCGTTCAGGGCTTCGATGTGGGTCAGGTCAAGAAGATCGAGCTGCCGCCTCGTCCGTCAGCCAGGTTCAGGCTGCAAATGCAGGTCGATGACAAAGCGCACGTGATCATCCGCCAGGACTCAATCGTCACTGTCGAATCGGATGGCCTGGTTGGCGATAAGTTCCTGCTCATCCATAAAGGCACCGATCAAGCTCAGGAGGCTGCAGACGGATTCACCCTGCCCAGCAAGGAACCCATCGAAATCTCGGCCATGCTTGAAAAAGCTTCCGGCATTATGGATCAGGCCAACACCATGCTGGGCGACGTGCACGTCAAGCTCGATGGCGCGCTCGACGCCGTCACGACAACGGTGCACAACACCAACGGCCTGGTAACTGAGGCCCGCAGCGGCAAAGGAACAGTCGGCGTTCTGTTGCACGATCAGCAGATGGCCGGACAGGTCAAGCAGGTGGTCTCCAACGCGCAGCAGCTCAGTGTAAACCTGAACCAGGTCTCCTCGCAGGTCAAACAGTTGGTCACCGATGTGCAGTCGCGTAACTTCCCTGCGAAAATCGATGTTACCGTTGCCAATGCAAACCACGCTGTGCAACAACTCGATCATGCTTCGCAACAGATCGACCAGGTTTCGCAGCAGGTAAATGCCACCCTCGCCGATGCGCTTGGACCCGATAGTACAGGAGCAAACGCGGCAGAGAATCTCCGCGAAACTTTGTCCAACGTCAACTTAACAACGGCCAATCTCGCCGATGACACCGAAGCCCTGAAACATGAATTTCTCTTCCGAGGCTTTTTCAAGAAGCGCGGCTTCTATAGTCTGTCCAGCCTGACGCCCGATCAGTATCGAAGCACGCCTTACTTTGCCAATCCTCGCAATCAGCGCTTCTGGATCAATGGCACGGAAGCATACACGAAGGACGCAGCCGGGACAGAGT
>CAXTMM010000044.1:14500-15060 GCA_964245415.1 uncultured Acidobacteriaceae bacterium
ATGCAGCAGCTCGACCAGATCGTCGGCATGGCGAAAGATTCGATCCTCACCCAGCCCGTCATCATCGAAGGCTACTCGACGGACGCACAGCCTGACCAGCAGATTACACTCTCACGCGTGCATGCAATCCTGATTGCGCGTTATCTGGAAAAGCGCTTCCATCTTCACTCGACCAACACAGGGGTCATTTTTTTAAACGCAACCCCGCCACAGTCTTCCGGCAAGACACTCTGGGATGGCGCCTGCGTCGTGCTTCTGACCAAAGCGAAATAGGGCGATTGGTGGACGCGGTAGGGATCGAACCTACGACCAGTCGATTAAGAGTCGAATGCTCTACCAGCTGAGCTACGCGTCCAGAATGTGGGCGTGCCGGGGAGGCACTTCGGAGAGAGCAACTACAAGAAATATACCATGCCGCTCACAGCTTGGCGACCGAGTAGATAGCCGTCCAGAGCTCGCGCAGGCCCGCACCAGTCTTGGCCGAACACAGCAGAACTTGCACCCCCCCCAACCCCCCCCCGAAAACCGTGGAGGCCCTAGCCCCCGGAGTGGGCGGAACC
>CAXTMM010000044.1:15070-20397 GCA_964245415.1 uncultured Acidobacteriaceae bacterium
CAGCAGAACTTCCTCCCCCCCAAGCCCCTCGCGTAAAGCCTTGATCGCCTTCGCGCGCTGATTGCCGGAAAGCCTATCAGCCTTCGTCCCCACAATCACAAACCTCCGCCCCGCACCCTTGAGGTAATCGATCAGCTGTGCGTCAGAAGCCTGGGGAGAGATATTGCTATCCACCAGGCAAACGCATAGATCCAGGGTAGCGCGCTCATCAAGATAAGGATTGATAAAGCTAGGCCACTCCGCCGAAATCGACTTCGACAGCTTGGCATATCCATACCCCGGCAGATCAGCAAAGATCAACTGCGGCTGCTGCCGCTCCGCACTGTTGGTGATCGTAAAGAAATTAATCGCCCTAGTACGCCCGGGCGTCGACGACACATGCGCCTGCTTGGACCCAAGCAAGGCATTGATGAGCGAAGATTTCCCCACATTCGAGCGCCCAAGAAACGCCACCTCAGGCACCGTAGCCGGCGGGAAATGCTCGGCACTCGTGGCAGATAGCAAAAACCGCGGATAGACTTGCATCGACACCCCAAGTATACGTTTTGGCCAGCGGTCTGAACCTTTCTCGCATGCAACCTTGTGCGTTCATTCATTCAATGGCCGCGACAATGGAGTCGAGAACGGCTTGTATACTCCCGACATGCGCGCCTGGTTAGTCCTGATCCTGCTTATCTTTGCTTCACTTCCTGCTCATGCCGGCACCCGGTTCGCGGCCATGGAGCAGGCCATCCAAAAGGGAGAGTTCAAGAAGATCGGCAGCGTCCTCGTCTCGCAGGACGGCCGTGTCATCTACGAGCATTACTTTGATGAAAACGCGACGACGCTGCGCGACACACGCTCCGCAACAAAGTCGATTACAGCCATCCTCGCCGGCATCGCTATCGAGGATCATCAGATCGCTGGTGTTTCATCGACCGTGCTCTCTTTTTTCCCGGCCGGAGCATGCGGAATCCCGATCCGCGTAAAGCAGCGATCACCCTTGAAGACCTGCTCACGATGAGCTCGCCGCTCGAATGCGATGACTGGAACGACTTTTCTGGCGGCAATGAGGAGCGCATGTACCTCGTCGAAGATGGACCCAGTTTGCCCTTGATCTGCCAGTGTGCGGCTACACTCGCAACCCCGGCGAAACTGCTCCCAAGTACGGCCGCCGCTTCAGCTACTGCACCGCCGGAGCCTTCCTCATGGGCCAGGTGCTCAATCGCGCAACCGGACAGCCAGCCGACCTATACGCGCAGACAAAGCTCTTCGACCCTTTAGGCATTCGCGACGCAGCGTGGGTTTACTCTCCACTCGGCCTGCCCCAGACCGGCGGCGGTCTTCGCCTTACTAGCACGGACCTTTTGAAAATTGCCGAACTCTATCGCACCGGGGGCAAAGTCGGCGGCAAACAGATCGTAAGTGCAGCCTGGATTACGGCTTCGACCACTCCTCATGTACAGATCGACGCCGAGACGGAATACGGATACTTCTGGTGGTTGAAATCTTTCCAGGCGAACGGTCGATCGTTCCCGGCATGGTTCATGAGCGGCAACGGGGGCAACAAAATAGTGGTCGTGCCTGCGCTGCGGCTTTCTGTAATCATCACCAGCACAAACTACAATACGCCCGGCATGCATCAGCAAACAGAGAAGCTGCTTACCGAGTACATCCTGCCTTCTGCGTTCTGAGTGCCGCCAACGAACAAAAAGCCGATGTGTGAACACCGGCTTTTCAGTTCGCTTATTGCGAGCGCCACTACTGGTGCGGACGACGCTCCGGTACCGGCGGCGCCACATTCACCAGCACCTCGGGCGTCTCTTCCTTCAACTCCGGCAGAGGCCCTTCGAGCGCAATCCCCAGCACCTCATCCATTGACTCGACAAAGTGCAGCTTCATCACCTTCTGCAGCGCTTCCGGCAGATCAGCCACATCCTTCTCATTCTCCTTCGGCATCACTGCCTCAAAGACACCAGCTCGGTGCGCCGCCAACAGCTTCTCCTTCAATCCGCCGATCGGCAACACCTTACCCCGCAGCGTAATCTCCCCCGTCATCGCAATGTCACGACGTACAGGAATCTTGGTCAGCGCACTCGCAAGCGCAGTCGCGAGTGTAATTCCGGCCGATGGCCCATCCTTCGGAATACCACCCTCCGGCACATGCACGTGAATATCAATGTACCGGTAGAAATCCTTCGGCAGTCCCAGATGCGACGACCGGCTTCGAATGTAAGAGAGCGCAGCCTGCGCCGACTCCTGCATCACGTCCCCAAGCTGACCGGTAAGGGTCAACTTGCCCTTCCCATCCAGCACCTGTACCTCGGTCTGCAGAATCGACCCACCCACCTCGGTCCAGGCCAGCCCCGTCACCAGCCCGACTTCGGACTTCTCATGCACCTGCGAATCGCGGAACTTCGCAACGCCCAGGAAATCATGAACATTTTCCGCCGTGAGCTGCTCAAAGTGCTTGGCTCCGTTCTTGACCACGCGGCGCGCCGTCTTGCGGCAGACGTTGCCGATCTCGCGTTCAAGGTTGCGTACACCCGCCTCCCGCGTGTACCCGCGAATGATCTCGCGCAGCGCATCGTCGGTGAAGAGAATGTTCTTGTCCGTCAGGCCGGTATTTTCAAGCGCCTTCTTCACCAAATATTGTTTGGCGATCTCCAGCTTTTCAACCTCGGTATACCCGTGCAGCCGCAACACTTCCATGCGGTCCTGTAGTGGACCAGGAATCGTGTGCAGTACATTCGCCGTCGCGACGAAGAGCACCTGCGACAAATCGTACTCAACATCAAGGTAGTGATCCTGGAAGCTTGTATTCTGCTCCGGATCCAGAACCTCCAACAGCGCCGAGGCAGGGTCGCCACGGAAGTCATTCGCCATTTTGTCCACTTCGTCGAGCAGAAAGACAGGGTTTTTCGTCCCCGCCTTCTTCATCGACTGGATGATTTGCCCAGGGAGCGCCCCGATATACGTGCGCCGATGTCCCCGAATCTCCGCCTCGTCACGCACCCCACCCACCGACATGCGCACAAACTTGCGCCCGGTCGCCTTCGCGATCGACTTGCCGAGCGAGGTCTTGCCCACGCCCGGCGGCCCGACAAAGCACAGAATCGAGCCCTTGGGATTCTTGACCAGCTGCCGCACCGCCAGAAACTCTAGGATCCGATCCTTGATCTTTTCAAGCCCGTAGTGATCCTCGTTCAGCACCTTCTCCGCATGCTCGATCGACCGCGTTTCCTTCGACTTCTTCTTCCACGGCACCGCCAGCAGCCAGTCCAGATAATTCCGCGAGACAGTCGACTCGGCCGACATCGGCGGCATCGCCTCAAGCTTCTTCAACTCCTGCATCGCCTTGTCAAACACATCCTTCGGCATCCCGGCGGTCTCGATCTTCTTCTTCAGCTCGTCGAACTCGCTCTTCTCCCCGCGGCCAAGCTCTTTTTGGATCGCCTTGATCTTCTCGTTGAGGTAGTACTCTTTCTGCGCCCGCTCCATCTGCCGCTTCACCCGCGACTGGATCGACCGCTCCATGTTCAGTTTCTCGATCTCGACATCAAGCACCCCGGCCACCCGGGTCAGCCGCTCCAGCGGATCGAATACGTCCAGGATCTCCTGCTTCTCCGGAATATCGAGCTGCAAGCTGGCAGCGATGGTGTCCGCAAGCTTCGCCGGCTCATCGGTCCGCAGCGCCGCCATGGTCGACTCAAGATTAAGCGACTGCTGCAGCTTCACATACTGCTCAAACAGGGTCGTCACCTTCTGCGCCAGCTGCTCAATCTGCGGCGTTACTTCGAGTTGCTGCTTGCCTGTGCGCACGGTCGCAACGAAAAACCCGTCAGAGTCGGTCATCTCGACCGCCTGCCCCCGCTCCAGCCCCTCGACCAGCACCTTGATATTGCCGTCCGGCATCTTCACGCTCTGAACGATATTGCCGATCGTGCCGACCGTGTAGATGTCCTCGGCGCGCGGCTCGTCCGTACGGGCATCGTGCTGGGTCGCCAGAAAGATCTTGCGATCGCCGGTTAGCGCCTCTTCCAGAGCCCGGACGCTTGACTCCCGCCCTACCACAAACGGAGTCATCATGTGCGGAAAGATGACCATGTCCCGAATCGGCATCATGGGCAGTTTGCGGAGGTCGCCTTTGTTTCCTTGAGATTGTGCCATTTGCTTCCTCTCAGCCATTAGAGCATTCCTCCTGTAGGTTTCGTGAGTGCCGCTTTCCTTCATCAATGCCCAGGTGAAAACCCTCCACACGGACCATCCACAGGTGCAATGCTGCATATCGGTTAGACGCCTTGGCCCTCTTGAAGATTCGGCCGCGCTCTCCCATCGGTCCTGGCAGTGTTGACTCGATTGTAATGCTCAGGCGCGCAGCTCACATTGGCAAGTACGATGCGCAGTAGTAACCGTTGCTGTGCAAGAAACATACAACACGTAGGCAGGATCGAGGCAGCAGCGAAAGAGCCCCGCCATGGCGGAGCTCTTTCGCTGCAGGCACCCTGGCGCGATCAGCCGGCTTTCTCAAGCAACGTAAGCGAAAGGTCCCGCTTCTTGACCATCTCGGCCGTGATCTCCAGCTCCTTGATCTTCTTGTTGCCGGGCAGGTGGTACATCAGGTCGAGCATCAGCTCTTCCAGGATCATCCGCAGCCCGCGTGCGCCTACCTTGCGTGCCAGGGCCTCCTGCGCGACCGCCCTCGCCGCTTCTTCTGAGAAGTGCAGCTTGACGCCCTCATACTCAAACAGCTTCTGATACTGCTTCAGAATCGCATTCCGTGGCTTGGTCAGGATCTCGACCAGCGCCGCTTCATCCAGCTCGTCCAGAATCCCGACTACCGGCAGCCGCCCCACAAACTCGGGGATCAGCCCGAACTTGATCAGATCCTGCGGCTCCGCCTGGCGCAGTAGCTCGTTATCCCGCTGCTGACGCGAGTCGACAATCCCCTCAGCGATCTGCTTCTCGGTCAGCGCCTTGAAACCCAGCGCCTTCTTACCGACCCGCCGCCCCACCACGCGCTCCAGCCCTACAAACGCTCCGCCGCAGATAAACAGGATGTTCGTCGTATCGACTGGCGTAAATTCCTGATGAGGATGCTTACGCCCACCCTGTGGCGGCACATTGGCAACCGTGCCTTCCAGGATCTTCAACAGCGCCTGCTGCACCCCCTCACCCGACACATCGCGAGTAATCGAAGGGTTCTCATCCTTGCGACCGATCTTGTCGATCTCATCGATGTAGATAATGCCGGTCTGCGCCCGTGCCACATCGCCATCGGCTGCCTGCAGCAGCTTGAGGATGATGTTCTCCACATCCTCGCCCACATAGCCGGCTTCGGTCAGCGT
>CAXTMM010000045.1:0-5949 GCA_964245415.1 uncultured Acidobacteriaceae bacterium
ATGCGGACGGACTTCACGATGCGGGCCTGCAGCCTGTGCCGTTGTTTGAATCCATCGAGGATTTACAACAGGCGCCGGCGATCTGCCGCGAGCTTTGGTCGAGCGAGGCGTACAAGCCTCTGCTGGAAGCCTGGGACGGGCGGCAGGAAGTGATGCTGGGCTACTCGGACAGCAACAAGGATGGCGGGATGATCGCCAGCACGTGGGAGATATGGAAGGCGCATCGTGCGCTGCACGAGGTAGCGCGAGGGTGCGGCGTGACGCTGCGGCTGTTTCATGGGCGCGGAGGCACGGTGGGACGCGGAGGCGGGCCAACGCATCGCTCGATCTATGCGCAGCCGCTCGATAGCTTTAGCGGCGAGCTGCGGCTGACAGAGCAGGGCGAGGTGCTGAACTGGAAGTATGGTGATACGGTGTTGGCCGAGCGCAATCTCGAACTGATGATCGCAGCCTCGCTCGACGCGCTGGCGCGGCCGAATGCACTGATGGGGGATGCGGCATCGGGGCCTTCAGGCGTACTGCAGCCGGGTTGGGAGGAGGCGTTCTCGGAGCTTTCCCGAGTTGCCGAAAAGTTTTATCGCGAGAACATCTTGGATGACCCGGCGGTGTTTCACTTCTTCGAGACCGCAACGCCGATGGCTGAGCTCGAGCATGCGAAGATCGGCTCCCGCCCAACGCGGCGTTCGGGCAAGCGCACGTTTGCGGATCTGCGTGCCATTCCGTGGGTGTTTGGCTGGACGCAAAGCAGGCTGCTGGTGCCGGCATGGTTCGGGGTTGGGTGGGCTCTCGAAAGCTACGCGCAAAAGCCAGGCGGCTCGGAACTGCTGCGCGAGATGATGCTGAAGTTCCCACTGTTTATCGACTTGATCCGCAATGTCGAGCTCGCATTGGCCAAGGCCGATATGGGAATCGCTTCGCTGTACGCGTCGCTCATGCCGGAAGTGGATGCTCGGGAGCGGGTGTTTTCGAAGTTCACCGCTGAGTATGACCGAACGCTGCGTGCGGTGCTCGCGGTAACCAACCAGCGGGAGTTGCTGGAGTCGAACGCGGTGTTGGCGCGGTCGATCAAGCTGAGGAATCCTTATGTGGATCCGCTATCGCTGTTGCAGGTGGACCTGCTACGCCGCAAGCGTGCCGGGGAAGATACGCCGGAGGTAAACCGGGCGATTTCTGGAACTATCAACGGAATCTCTGCTGGATTGCGGACGACCGGATGATGTAAGTTGCAGTGCACCGTGCGTTGAGTATCAAGGCGCAAGCGAATCTAATGAGACCGCTCGGGTCGCCTGATCACTCGCAAAGGTGACCGTCCAATGCTTTGTGTCCGTTTCGTAGGTTACGGTGCGATTGCCGATATTGGAAGGGTTGGCGACTGCTGGATCATGCCGAGCGACATAGAGACTTGCAGCTCGTTCATGCCCTTCACGGCCTGGTGCGCGTCGACTGCCTTCCAGACTGCGGGCGACCAATGCTTGTAGAGCATGTGCGGGTCGTCATAGAAGAAAACCGAGTCGCAGTAGTACTGGGAGGTGCTGCCGTCTTCATAGCCGATCGCTGTGGCATACTGCTTCGCATCGCCGGGGATCGTGAAGATGGCAAAAACCTGACGGCTTCCGAGCGGGATGAGCCTGTGCGTGCCGGCTAGCGCCTTGGCGGGGACGAGGCTGGCGAGGTCCTTTGCTTGCGCGGGAGCGAGCAGGCCGGCGCGTTTGCTGAAGTTGATGCGGTGCGCGGTGTAGGGATAGTAGGCGAGCTCATAGCCGGCTTGCATCCAGACCCGTTTGCCGGCTAATACCTGCGCAGACTTGAGGCTGTCGATGTAGAGCTTGCGGGGCTACACGATATCGTCCGACGAGAGTGCGCGCTCGACGTGCTGGTTAGGGTTGACGATAGGCGCATTGCGCTCGCGCCAAACGAAGTAGACGCGGATGCTTACGAGCAGGACAGCGGGAAGGATGCACAGGGCCAGCTTTTTCCAAGTCGGCATGGGTGCGCGTTGCTCCTCGGGAAATGCAAGAATTCTCCTACGGGTGTAGACGGGCCAGCGCTGTGAGTGTGGCTTTTCCTGAATGAAAAGCCACGGCGAAGGCTTTTTGGCGCTCTACAGCAATGGGTAGGATTGCTCTAGCGGGCACATGCAGTGTCTTTTGAGATTACCGGGCGCTCTGTGCTGGGAGTGACGTCGACGCCGCCGAGCAATGGAACGCGCGTAATGTGCATGTCTGAGGTTACCAGGCACAACCGGCCTTCGACCTGCGACAATAGAGGCGAAGCCATGCCACGCTCAGCCGGAATGCTCTCCTTCCCCGACTTTAAAGGATTCACGCGCACCCTTGTGATCTGGAACGTGGGCGTGTTCTTTCTGCTGTTGCTGCTGGGGGCGCTGGCAGCCCCGTTTGCCGCGAACCTGGTCGCAGTCTTCGCGCTCTTACCGGCGAGCGTGCTTCACGGGTTTGTGTGGCAGCTGGTTACCTACAGCTTTATCCACTTCGGCGTACTCGGCACCGCGCTTGAGATGCTCTCGCTCTGGTTCCTGGGCAGCTTTCTTGAGCAGAACCACGGCAGCCGCTGGGTGGGTGAGCTGTACTTTGTCTCCGTTTTTGGTGCAGGGCTAACGGCTGTACTGCTCACTGCCGTCACCGAGCGGACCGGCCTTATCGAAGCGGGCGGCTTCACGGGAGCCTTTGGCGGCATCTTTGGCTTGCTGATCGTCTTTGCGGTGCTATACGGTGACCTGCAGTTCACGCTCTTTCCGCTGCCGATCGCGATCAAGGCCAAGTACCTGGTCGCGGTCTATATGCTGATTGCAGTGGCTAATCTGTTTGGCGCCAGCCGCGCCTATGCGCTGGCACAGCTGGGGGGTGCGCTGGCCGGCTACCTCTATGTCCGGTTCGCGCCCCGGCGGGGGGGCTACTCGGCTCGCAGCAGCGAGTGGCTGTACAGCATGCGTAACAACTACTACCGCGCCAAGCGTCGCAATGCGGCCAAGAAGTTCGAACTTTATATGCGCAAGCAGAACCGCGATGTTCATTTTGACAGTGAAGGCAAATATATTGCGCCTGAGGATGCTCGGCCCCGGGATCCAAAAGATCGCAGCTGGATGAACTAGGCCGCCTGCGCTTACGCGCTTTCTCGTGTGCAATGCTGCACTCGAGAGCCTCACGTGGTCTGCCTCAGGTGCTAGCCTATTCCGTAGAGGGTGTCCGCGCAGGCAGTTATGGCGCATCATCCCCCGGTACAGTTCAGGAGATCCCGTTGAAGTGTGTTCCTAGCTTTCTGCGCGCGGCCTGCTTAGGCTTTAGCGCCCTTCTCTTTGCCCCACCTATGCACGCGCAGATCACCGCTACCGCTCCCGCCGCAACAGGCGCCGATACTTTACAGCGATTTGACGTCGAAGGCGCTGCCGCCTACTCGCACTTCAATCCTGGTTACGCGCACCACGTTCAGGCTACCAACCTGATTGGGTGGGACGGCTCGGTGACTGGCTGGTTTGCCAAGCACTACGGCTTTGAGGCTACGGCTCGGGGCGTCTATGGCAACTACACCATTCCCGCCAACGCCTACGGTATCACCGGCACGTCCAACATATCTGAGCACCTGTTCCTCTTCGGCCCCAGCTTCCGCATGCTGCAAGCGGAAAAATATACCGCCGGCGTGCACGTGCTGGTAGGCGGAAGCTACGGCAGCTTTGACCAAGGCTTAGCCGGGGGCGGGGTGCAGCCCTCTGCGATTGGCGTCTATAACGACCAGCTGGCCTTTGCGGCGGTGATCGGCGGCTGGGCCGACTATAACCTGCGTCCCAAGTTCGCCATTCGCTTCCAGGCCGATTATCAGCCCACGCGATTCGGCAACACCACGCAGAACGAGTTCGACGGGACGGTCGGCATCGTCTACAAACTAGGGTCGCGGAGCAAGTAGCGGAGAGCTTAACCGTGCTTATCCATACCTTGGCGTTCCATTGGCAGCCCGATGTCACAGGAGCCCAACGATCCCGGATGGTTCAAGCGATACGTGCAAGGCCAAATTCTTGGTCTGCTTGCCACCTATGTCGGCATCAACACCTCGCCTCGCTCGCAAGGCTACGAGTTTCGCTGAGTCATGCACTTCGCCGATCAAGCCTTGCTGCTGGCGTCTAAGCCTCACCCTTCGCATCAGGCGCTGCTGCGGTGCATTTTGCTAAATAGAGGCCATCGAAGTCGATTCGATCCGCAGCGTTGACCTATGATCCATGCCAGTGCAATAAGCCCCATGCTTGGTACTAACGCACGACGGCGAACATCGGTCCTATCAGCGGTCGTTAATTTGCGAATGGATGGTACTGCAAGCTCATCAAGGCGCTTCTCAGCCTTTGAGCACGGTTTTGATATGCAGCTCGCGCAGCTGGCTCTCTGAGACAGGCGTAGGGGCGTCAACCATCAGATCAATGGCCTTGGCGGTCTTGGGGAAGGCGATAACCTCGCGCAGGCTCGATGCACCCGCCAGGATCATCACAATTCTATCGAGCCCGAGCGCAATGCCCCCATGCGGCGGGGTGCCGTACTGTAAAGCTTCGAGAAAGAAGCCGAAGCGTTCCTTTGCTTCCTCGTCTGACATGCCGAGCGCACGGAATATCTGCTGCTGCACATCCTGGCGATGGATACGGATGGAGCCCGAACCCAGCTCAAGACCGTTCATGGCGAGATCGTAGTAGCGCGCCCGGACAGACGCAGGGTCGGAGATGAGGCGGTCCATGTCTTCTTCATGCGGCGAGGTAAAGGGGTGGTGTGAAGGAAGCCATTTTCCGGTTGCTTCGTCATGCTCGAACATGGGGAAGTCGGTGACCCAAATTGGCCTAAAGGCGAGAGAACCGTCAACACCCGCGTGGGAGCGCTCTGGCGATGCGACTGCAGACTCAGTCACGGTGAAGGCACCGTGCCGCACGGCATACTTGCGAGCCAACTCGACGCGGAAGTTGCCCGCGGCAGAGTAGACCTGGATCTCCCGTTCCGAAAGCCGGCTCGCGGAACTGGTGTTTGAGCCCTGCGCGGGCGTGTTTGCATCGCCGGCGACGATGATCAGCAGGTCGTCTGCATTTGCTTCAACGAGCAGACGGAGTTTTGCGACCGCTTCGGGAAAGCCTTTTTCGAGCCGCTTGAGGTCGTCGATGTACTTGACCGCGCCACGCCGGGTGTCGAAGAGCGGCTTGTTCTCGTCGCGCTCCTTGCGCGAGAGCTCGCCCACATGGGGAACGCGCAGCGCGACGACGGGGAGTTCGGGGGCGATCGCGAGGGTGGCCAGCTCGTCCGCGCTGAAAGCCTCGCGCACACCGGTAAGCCCTGGCAGACGCAGGTCCGGTTTATCAATGCCGAATTCGCGCATTGACTCGTCATAGGTGATCTGCGGGAAGGGCGTAGGCAGGGTGACCCCGACCGCTTTGAAGGCGGCCGACAGAAAGCCTTCGACCACGCGAAAAATCGTCTCCTGCTGCGGAAACGTCATCTCCAGATCGATCTGGGTGAACTCCGGCTGACGATCGGCGCGCAGGTCTTCATCGCGAAAGCAGCGAGCGATCTGGAAATAGCGGTCAAAGCCTGAGATCATTAGGATCTGCTTGAAGAGCTGCGGGGATTGAGGGAGCGCGTAGAACTCGCCCGTGTGTACGCGGCTGGGGACGAGATAATCGCGGGCGCCTTCAGGAGTCGACCGCGTCATAAATGGCGTCTCGACCTCGTAGAACCCTTCGCCTGAGAGATACTGGCGGACGGCGAGCGCGACCTTGTGCCGAACCTCGAAGTTGCGCTGCATCTCAGGGCGGCGCAGGTCAATGTAGCGGTACTTGAGCCGCACTTCCTCGTTCGCGATCGCGTCTTCGGCGGGGGAAAAGGGCGCCAGCTTCGCATCGTTGAGCACGCGAAGTTCGTCGGCAGCGATCTCGATCTCGCCGGTAACCATCTTCGGGTTAGCGAGTCC
>CAXTMM010000045.1:5959-20291 GCA_964245415.1 uncultured Acidobacteriaceae bacterium
TCGCCGGTCGGCATCTTTGGATTGATGGCGTCCTGGCTGCGCAGACGCAGCGTAGCGATGGCGGCGACGACATACTCCGGTCGCACGTGTTCAGCCTTGGCGTGACCTTCGGGACAGAGGTCCTTGTCGAGCACGATCTGGGTGATGCCGTAACGATCACGCAGGTCGAGGAAGATCAGGTCGCCATGGTCGCGACGGCGGTTTACCCAACCGAAGAGGGCGACTTTCTTGCCTGCGTCAGAGGCGCGGAGAGCGCCGCAGGTGTCGGTGCGAGTAAGTGTTCTTAGGTAATCCGGCAACGTTCCCTACCTACGCTTCCATCGTTGTTTCTGTTACTCGCGTGAGTAATTCGGCTAAGTCCGCACGCGGTACCTTGGTCTGCTCGCCTCCGGCGAAATCCTTGACGGTCAAGACACCGGATGCATGCTCATTTTCGCCGAGCATGACGATTCTGCGAGAGAGCTTGTCGGCCGTCTCGAACGATTTTTTAAGGCGGAAGGAGCCATCGCCTAGTTCGACGCGCAGGCCGCCTCGACGGAGTTCGCGCGCTAATAGGAGGGCCGGAGCGTTCATCGCCTCACCGACTGGCGCGATGTAGGCATCGGCCTTACTTAGAGGCGGGGTGGTGGATTGCGCCTCGGCCTGCGCTTGCAGAGTGAGAATCAGGCGATCTGCGCCGATCGCGAAGCCTATGCCTGGAGCGCGCGGTCCGCCGAGCATCTCGGAAAGACCGTGGTAGCGGCCGCCGCCCAGGAGAGCATTCTGTGTACCAAGGCCTACTGCGTGGGTGAACTCGAAAGTCGTCCGTGTGTAGTAGTCAATCCCACGAACCAAGCGGGGATTGACCGTGTATGCGACGCCGCAGGCGTCCAGCGCGGCACGGACCTCGGAAAAGTGCGCAGTCGAGGCTTCATCGAGAAAGTCGGCGATTCTCGGCAGCGAGTCAATAATTGGCTGGTCTTCAGGAACCTTGCAGTCGAGCACACGTAGGGGGTTGGTGCGCGCGCGATGCTGGCAGTCGCTGCACAGTCTCGCTGCAACAGCAGCAAGCGCCTCGCGTAAAGCGGAGATATAGCGTGGACGATCGCTCATCGAGCCAACCGAGTTGATCGCGAGCGTGTAGCCCGCAATACCCAGCTCATCCAAAAAAGAAGCCAGCATCTCGATCACTTCTGCATCGCGCAGAGGGTTCTCTGAGCCGGCAGACGGCGGTCCAATCACCTCCGCGCCGATCTGGCAAAACTGCCGGTAGCGCCCTTTCTGTGGCCGCTCTCGCCGAAACTGCGGCCCCATGTAGTAAAGCTTCTGCAGCAGCCCGGTCTCGCCCAGCTTATGCTCGATGTAAGCCCGAACGACGCCAGCCGTATTCTCCGGCCGCAGCGTCAAGGACTGCGCTTTCTCGCTCGCCGCTCGCGCTCGATCCTCCCACGTATACATCTCCTTCGAGACGATATCGGTCTCCCCGCCTACGCCCCGGGCAAAGAGCTGCGTGTCCTCGAAGATGGGAGTACGAATCTCGCCGAAGTTGTAGCGTGTGAAGAGGCGCCGGGCCGTCGTCTCGACGTGGGTCCAAAGTTCTGTTTCCGGCGGTAGCAGATCGCGCGTGCCTCGTACAGCTTTCATTATGCTCATCAGATCAAGTCGGTCTATCTTCAGCTTAACAGGCGCCCCGACATAGAGTTTCTATACGCCTCAGGCTTTTGAGCCGATGCATCAGCAACCCGATACGCCACATGAGCCATCTTGACTGGCAGCCCAATGGAGGGCACAAGGAATGGCCCAACGCAAGAGCACGATACTGGCACTGATACTTTGCATCTTTCTCGGCCCGTTCGGCATGCTCTACTCGACCGTAATCGGCGCAGTTGTGATGGGAATCCTGTACATCGTCGTTGGCCTGATCACCGCGGGTATTGGGATTGCTGTGCTCCATCCTATCGCTGTGATCTGGGGCGTATGGGCAGCCCACAGCAGCAACGAGTAAGGTTCCCGGCGTCACTCAGGATGCGGAACCAGCTGCTCCAGATAAATACGCGTGTAATCCTGATAGTTCCGCGCGTACGTCAGGATCGACTCTCGATCTGCATCTCCAAGTTTGCGTTTGATCTCGCCGGGCACCCCGGCCACCAGCGATCGCGGCGGAATCACCATGTGTTCCGGGATCACCGCTCCTGCCGCGATGATCGATCCCTCGCCGATACGTGCGTCGTTCAACACACGAGCGCCGATCCCGACCAGGCAAGCATCGCCGACTACACATCCATGGACAGTAGCATTGTGCCCGATTGTTACCATGTCTCCGATATGCACTGCGTATAGGTTGCGCTGGCCATGCAGCACGGCACAATCCTGTACATTCGAACCAGCGCCGATCCAGATTGAGTGCACATCGCCACGCGCTACTGCGTTCATCCAGATACTCACCTGCTCGCCCAAAACTACATCACCGATCACCTGAGCGGATCGGTCTACATAGCAACTAGGCGGAACTGTAGGTGTGTGCCCCTGGTACGCGCGAATCATGCATGCTCCGTAGAGGCAAGTATAAGCTGGGCGCGAACAAGAAAGGGTGCACTTTGGGTGCACCCTTTCTTGGATGAGTTGGAAGCAGCGATGGCTGTTAAGCCGTAGTTGTGTCGCGCAAAGCTTTGACCTTGTCATGACTCTTGCTGACGTGCTCAAACTGCTGCGTAATTAAGGCGCGCAACGTACCTGAGACCGCAGGTGCCTCAAGAGCTTCCTTGTAGGCCTTTTTTGCGGCGTCTTCTCCCTGCTCCGCTGACTCGAGGAGGCTATGATCGCTCGCACCTAGATGCGCTTTCAGATCGCCGAAGGTACGATGCATCGCACCCGCAATCGTACCGGTCTCATGCACGTCGGCATCAGTTACCAAGTTCACAGTTCGTTCAAGTTCGGTGGCATAGCTGCCGCGTAAGCGCGCTTCGGTCATGAAGTAGGTTTTATACTCCGGATCCTTGATATGTTCGCCGATGTCCGCAAAACCCTTCTCGCCGTCACGTAGAACACTGATCAGATTCCGTATCGCCTTATCGTCATTTGCCATAGGTGTTTACCTCTCACATACAGAGATGGCAGATCACCGTCGGGGTGTTGTTCGCTCGCGCCCGAATGTCGTGCAACGAACAAAGCCATTAACTTGTGACCGGCAGAAAGAACCGATAGTGCTCGTTTCGAATAGCCGTGTGTGACTTTGCACGTACAGAGCCCGCTTGCCACTCGCTCGACCCTGGGCCGGTCTGTTCACGGCAACAAGGTCCTTGTGAGTAAAGTCTACGCCAGCTCATCTTGGCGCCCCTAGGTAAGGTCCAAGTAAGGTAAACCTTCGTGGACACATTCTGCGCTCATCCCGTTTACTCATGCTCAGGGCCATCAAGTTTTCTCCCTCAGCCCGGCCAGGCCGGCTTGCCGGAGCGCCGGCCGGCTCGTGGAAAGCGATGCAACGGCGACTGCAAAGCGTGATGCATCCGCAGCTCGGTGCTGCCGCGAACGAGTGCTGCAGCCAAAGCTCCGTTGAGCATGTCGCCGGCGCCTGTTTGTCCACCACAGCCACATGCGGCGCAGCTACGTGGAGGACGCCGACGGGGGTAGGCAGCAAGGCCGCGCCACGAGCACCTGACTTCAGCTGCACATCGCGTGGGCTGAGCAAACTGGAAGTATCGGCAGAGAGCCTCGTCGTGGTCGCCGTCGCCCGGGGAGAGCGAGGCGTCGCCGTCGGTAGCTGGCAGGTAAAAGCAAGCCGTACTTCGTTTGGTGTGAACCAGGCCAGCTCACGCGTCAACTCCGGCGGCAAAGGGTTGCGGCGCATCTGCAGCTTTAGTCAACAGGCAGTGGGACGGCCTGCTAATGCGTGTGTGGAATACGCACCCAAGCCATCCCGGCCGCTTCAGCAGAAGCGATGCATGCATCTGCGTCCTCAAAGACTAGGCATTCCGCGGGTGGCACACCGAGCCGCTTGGCCGCAGTCAAGAACGACTCCGGGTGAGGCTTGCCGTGGGCGTAATCCTCTGCGCCCACAAGAACTTCAAACTTCTTAAGCAGCCCCTGGGCTGAGAGCGTGCGCCTGATCGAAGTGTGAGGCGAGCCGGAGACGATTGCGAACGGCATGCGCCCATGCTCCGCTTCCATGACAGTGAGAACCGAGGTGACGGGCCGTATGCCGGAGAGCATGGCCAGGTATAACTCTTCTTTGCGGTGCGTGACCGCCGAGGGGGACATGGAGTAGCCGAAGCGCTCGTTCAGCAACTCGACCGTGCGGAGTATAGGAATGCCACCCCAGTTATAAAACAAGTCTTCCGGAAAGGTGCCACCTTGCTCGACCACAGCCTGGGTCCAGGACTGATAATGGAGCGGCATGGTGTCGGCAACAGTGCCGTCGAGATCAAAAAGGTAAGCACTAAAGGGTCCCGGCGGAAGTCTGAGAGTTTGTTCCGGCATGTGTTCGTGAGACTCCTTTTTCGTAACCAATTTGCAGATGAGTTGAGTCACAGCGAACGTCTTCGCCTTCATCAGAATACCGCGCGAGCATTTCCGCCATTTGAAGCGGTGGGTGACAATCGCTTTCCTCCTTGATGGGCGCATGAGCTACCGTGCTCTCGCAGATCGGTTTGGATTGCGTTCACGCGTTCTTAAACGAATTACGCACTCTCTTTAACATTTTGCGCCATCTGCCGCTTTACGCTCAGGTGGAGCGTTGTATACGTTGCAGCTGCTTTTGCCTATCGCAGGAGCTGTGCCTGTAATCTGCGCGCTGACTCTTTCCGTTACTCCTATCGACCAGCCCTAGAAAGGTACCTGAACGTGTGTAGCCACTCCCCTGCTCTTTTACCCTCCTCCGCAACTGCAAGGTCCTGGCCTCGTATATGCTTGGCAATTGTCTTGTGCACTGTGTCTGCGCAGGCCTTTGGTCAGTTTGAGACCTCCTCCGTGCTTGGCTTTGTGCGCGATCCAAGCGGGCTTGCGGTTGCGAATAGCAAGGTCGACCTCATTGACATCGCTACCGGCACGAGTGTGACCGTGATGACGGACGCGCAGGGGCAATTTCAGTTCACCGACGTTCGCAGCGGGCAGTACAAGATCGATTCCTCCGCGCCGGGCTTCAGCGAAACAGCCACCGACGCATTTACGGTGCAGGTGAATACCCGCCAGCGTGTGGATGTGAGCCTGCGCCCTGGCAGCACGTCTGAAACTGTGACAGTGAGCGATGTCGCCAGCCAGCTCGAGAGCGAGACGAGCGACCTTGGCGTGGTTATTTCGCCTGAGGAAGTGCATAATCTGCCGCTCAATGGGCGTGCCTATGCTGACCTTATGTTGCTGGCGCCGGGCGTGCGGCGCAATAATCTTGAGAACCAAAGCGTGACCAGCCGCGATGCATCATACAACGTGAACGGTCAGCGGAGCGAGTTCAACAACTTTCTGCTGGATGGACTTGACAACAACGCTTATGGAACGTCGAACCAGGGATTTTCAAACCAGGCGATTCCGCCGTCGCCCGATGCGATCAATGAGTTTCTTGTTGAGACGAATAACTACAGCGCTGAGTTTGGGCGGGCGTCTGGAGCGGTCGTCAATGTAAGTATCAACAGCGGCACAAATAAGCTGCACGGCAAGGTGTGGGAGTACAACCGCAATACAGACCTGAATGCGAAAGGACCTTTTTTGCCGCCGGCGAATGCGATCACCGGCGCTCGTCAGCAGCCGGTCTTGATCCGCAACCAATTTGGCGCCGATATCGGCGGCCCTATGCTGCACGATAAGTTGTTTTACTTCGCCGACTATGAAGGAAATCGGCAGGTGCAGGGCCAGTACACCACCGCGACTGTGCCAAATCTGCTGCAGCGACAGGGTATCTTTACGACCACCGCCGGCGCGCCTGTTCCGCTGCGCAATCCTATCACCGGCGCACTGTACCCGACGGGCGTAGTGCCGCAAGGCGACTGGAACGCGCTCGCGACCTTGGTTATCGGTGATCTGCCTGCACCAAACGTAGCGAATGCGCTTTCAAACAACTTCGCGTCTTTCCCAAAGGCGAGCATCGTCGATGATAAAGGCGATGCTCGCATTGACGCTTATCTAGGGCAAAAAACGACGATCTTCGGACGCTTTAGCGACCACCAAGGAAATATTATCGATGCTTCCTCTATCCCGGGCGCGGCCGGCGGCAGCAGCAGCAATGGGCAATTGCATGCCTACAATCAACAGGTGGCTGCGGGTATAACCCACACGTTTAATCAGAACTCGATTCTTGATGCGCGCATCGGTTTTACCTGGACCCATGGCGGCAAGACCCCATACGGGTTCGGCCAGCCTAGTCTTGACGCGGCAGCGGGCATTACTGGATTGCCCACTGATCCTAATGTAGTCCGCAGCCTGAACGTGCAGAGCGTGACGACATTTACCGCCTTCGGCGCGCAGGGGTCAAACCCGCAATTTCAGAATCCATTCGTCATCGATCCAAAGGTGAACTACTCAATCCTGCGCGGACGCAATAGTATCAAGTTCGGTTACGAATGGCTATCCATCAATACGGAGATCGACGACTTCAATCCGGTCTATGGATCCGACACTTACAATGGTGCGTTTAGCCAGAATGGCGGCGGCACGACAGATACAGGCGCGCGCGAGGCAGCGTACCTGACTGATTTCCTGGTGGGAGCGCGGTCGACGTATCAGCTCAACAATGATGTGGTGGTGAACTATCACCAGCAGATGAATTTCTTTTATGCGCAGGACGATCTAAAGCTCACTCCGCAGCTGACCGTGAACGCGGGGCTGCGCTACGAACTCGTAACGCCGCAATTTGTTTCAGGTGAGCACCTGGCAAATTTCAACCCGTCGACTGACACCCTGGTGCAGGCCAGCGGCGGCTCGCTCTTCAATCGAGCGCTGGTCCATACCCCGAAGCTCGACTTTGCGCCACGCTTTGGGTTTGCTTACCAGCCTGACGGCAAGACCGTTGTGCGTGCTGCCTACGGGCTGAGCTTCGACCAGTTCAATCGTGAAGGCGGAGAAAACCTGCTGGCCTACAACGGTCCTTACATCGTCAATTCATCGATCACGCAGGTTGCGCCGTTCTCGCCTTCCGGGACACCGTTACCGCTCTGCACCGGTGATAACTTTTCCGGCTGCTTCCGGCCTACGCAGCAGGGCTACCCGGCGAACTTCGCGAGTTCCGCGCATTTCAGCACACTACTTGCGCAGACCCGTTACATCCCGAAGAACATTCCAACCGGCTATGTGCAGAGCTGGCACCTGGACCTGCAACGAGAGGTCGCAAAGAACACCGTGCTGACAGTCTCCTACATAGGCGAGCATGGTGTGCACATCTGGGTACTGGCCGACTACAACCAGGCTGCGCCCAACGCGCTGACTGCGACGTGCACGGCGAGCAACGCGCCGGCGGTCAACCAGAAGGGCTGCCTCAGCCTGCAGGCTCGCCGGCCAATAAATACCTTTACCGGGATTGAAGAGTCGGTGCCTTATGGCTTTTTGAGTTATAACGGGCTGCAGGTAAAGCTGGAACATCGCTTCTCCGATGGATTCTATGTATTGAACTCATTTACTTACTCGCGCGCCATCGATAATGCCTCAGGGCACTTGGATACGCCGAACAACGATAACTCGCGAGTGAACTTAGCCAATCTCGAAGGCGAACGGGGAGAGTCGGCCTACGATCAGCCGCTCAACGATACGCTAACAGTACTTTGGGATCTGCCTTATGGGCGTGGCCGTCGCTTCGGCTCAAGCGCGCCCTATGTGTTGCAGCTGCTGGCCGGAGGCTGGCAGGTCTCGGCGATCAACAGTGCGACGAGCGGACAGCCCGTCAACCTGATCTACAGTGAGCCGGCGTCGTTCGATGTAAGCGATTTGCTGAACTACCGTCCGAACGTCAGCGGGAATCCGGTGGGTCCGAAGGGCAGCCATGTGAAGACGAACACCGCGGTTGCAGATTTTCTCAACCCGGCGACTGTCAGCGTGCCTGTGGACCCGAGCCAGCCTTATGGAAACGCCGGCCGCAACTCGCTGCGCGACTACCCCTTCTATCAACTCGATACAGGACTGCATAAAGGTTTTCGCTTGTGGAACGAGAGCTCACTGCTTGATTTTCGAGCAGAGGCCTTTAACGTGCTGAATCAAGTCAATTATGGCCCGCCTGATTCAAATCGTACTGATGGCAGTTACGGTTCGATCACGGCAGCGTTTCCCCCGCGCCAGCTTCAGCTTGCGTTAAAGTTGGTCTTCTAGGCTAGTGCGTCAAGTCGGAGTTGATTCTCATGCATCGCAAACTTTTCTTCGCCTCATGTATCTTCAGCGCAGGCATTAGTATTGCAAGGGCGCAGGATGCGCCCTTAGGCATCAACCAAATACAAGTCATCGGTACGCATAACAGCTATCACGCAGGCATCGCACCCAGCGAGACCAAGCTATGGGCGGAAAAGAATCCCAAGCTTCTTGCCGCCCTTGACTATCGTCATCCTAAACTCACCGCGCAGTTAGAAGCCGGCGTTCGCCAGTTGGAGCTCGATGTATTCGCCGATCCTGTAGGCGGTCTCTACAGCCATCCCTACGGGCCGAAGCTGGTTGCGCAGGCCGCGCTGCCTGCGGATGCGGATTTCGATCCGCAACACCTGATGGACAGGCCCGGCTTCAAGGTCATGCATGTGCAGGATGTGGACTACCGTAGCAACTGCCAACCGTTTGTCGCTTGCCTGGCTGAGGTTCGCTCGTGGTCGCAGGCGCATCCTGGACATCTGCCTGTGTACCTGTTGATTGAAACCAAGCAGGAGCCGCTCAAGGTAAGCTTCCCGACCACGCTGCCGGTGGCGTTTACGCCGGTCCTCTTCGACGCGCTTGACGCAGAAATTCGGTCCGTCTTTGCGCCGGACGAGATGATCACGCCCGACCAGGTTCGCGGCAGCCATGCGACCCTCGATAAGGCTGTGCGGGCAGGCAAGTGGCCTACTCTGGCTTCGGCTAGGGGCAAAGTCGTTTTTCTGATGGACCAGCGCAAGATGGGTCCCGTGTACCTTGCCGGCCACCCCGCGCTCAAGGATCGCATTCTCTTCACCAATGCTGTTCCGGGCGAGCCGGACGCCGCATTCACCGAACAGAACGATAGCCCGGCTGAGGTAATTGCGGCGATAGTCAAGCAAGGATATCTGGTACGCACACGGGCGGATGAAGACACTAGGCAGGCTCGCACCAACGACACCTCCCGCCGTGATGCAGTCATGGCTAGCGGCGCGCAGATCCTCAGCACGGATTACCCTTCTGCCGAGCCTGCGCAGAGCGGTTACTCGGTGAGCTTTCCGGGTAAGGTGGTTGCCCGCTGTGACCCTGTGAATGGGTCTACTGGCTGCGAGAATATCAAGCTTGGTGAGGCACCGAGCACGAGTCGCTAGGGCGGCCATTCTCCGTTGATGTTTGCATTTTGCAAGAGGGCGCTTAGCCAGAGCGAGTCAGTGCTTCGCCAAGGAGTGGCGGGGGCTCTTCCCGATCTTCCGTGATGATGACTGCCTGGTCGAGCAGAGCGATCGGCTCAGCAAAGAGGGAGTCGTTTGCTGCGAAGAGCGTACAGAGGGGCTCGCCTGCTCTTACTAGCTCACCAAGTTTGACATGCATCACAAGTCCAGCGTGCGGATCGATCGGCTCGCCTGCTCGTACGCGGCCTGCACCGAGGCGCTGTATCGCCCAACCCGCCGCGGTGGTATCGATGCGGCTCAGATAGCCAGAGCGGGATGCGCGAAAAACGTGCTGTGCGCCCGGCGCGTGCTGTGTGGCGGCAGAGTCGAGCACGCGTAGGTCGCCCGCTTGCGCACCGACAATCTGGCGGAAGCGCTGCCAGGCCGCACCGTTGGCGAGCAACGCTGCAGCGCGGATGCGTCCTTTGTCAACGCTTGGCTCCGCGCCGCCGAGAAAGAGCATCCATGCAGCCAATTCAAGCGATACCGTTCGCAGATCTTCGCTGAGCGCGGGCCGCTCGCCTCGCAGCAACGCGCAGCACTCAGCGATCTCAAGCCAGTTGCCGGCAGAGGCGCCGAGGGGTTGGCTCATGTCGGTCAACAGCGCCACGGTGCGTGTGCCCGAGCGATCACCGGTCTCGACCATCAACTCGGCGAGGAAGCGGGCCTGGGCCGGGTCGCTCAGGAACGCGCCTGAGCCGGTTTTTACGTCGAGCACCAGCGCATCAAGCCCAGCGGCGAGCTTCTTGCTCATGATCGAGGCGCAGATCAGGTATGGGCTTTCGACCGTTGCGGTGCGGTCGCGCAGAGCGTAGAGGGTGCGGTCGGCGGGCACGAGCGCGGCTGTTTGCCCGACGAGGCAGGCGCCAGTTGTGGCGATCGTCGAGCGCATCTCGGCGAGCGAGAGTGAGGTTCGGAAGCCGGGGATGGTCTCAAGCTTGTCGAGCGTGCCGCCGGTGTGCCCGAGCGCGCGGCCCGAGATCATCGGATCGTGCAACCCGGCTGCGGCCGCGATCGGCGCGACCAGGAACGAAGTCTTGTCGCCCACCCCCCCGGTCGAGTGCTTGTCGACCGTCTTTCGGCCGAGGTCGCGCGCGTCAAAAGTCTCACCTGAAAAGCGCATCGCCTCGGTCAACGCGCTCAGCTCTGGAAGCGTGAGTCCGCGCTGGAAGACGGCCATCAGCCAGGCGGCCAGCAGCGCCTCGGCGATCAAGCCGTCTGCTGCGCCTGCCACGAGGAAGTGGATTTCTTCAGTGCGCAGCGGCTCGCCGTCACGCGTCTTGCGGATTAGATCAACGGCATGCATCGGCGAATGAACTCTCCTTGGAGACGTGTCCATCTTCGCATGCTTGCCTGCCGCAGGATGGAGGACGCGTGGAGTGGAAGAGAAGCGAGGCGTATAGTTTGGAGCTAGACCCTTGCACGAGCAAGGCAGGCTGCATCTCTGGATAGAGAGTGGCACTGGAGAGATGGAATGAGCGTTACTCACCTGCACGATCCCGCTGCGGCGGATAGCACCCGCGCCGCAGTCACCGCATCTGCTGAAAAGATAACCTTCCAACATCTTCAGCAGAAAAAGCAGACCCGCGAACCTATTACGGCGCTTACTGCCTATGACTATCCAACCGCACGGCTGGTCGACGAGGCGGGGATTGATCTGGTCCTGGTCGGTGACTCGCTCGGTATGGTCGTGCTTGGCTATGAGTCGACGCTGCCGGTGACGCTTGACGAGATGCTGCACCATGTAAAGGCAGTGCGCCGTGGGACGCACCGCGCACTGGTGCTCGCGGACATGCCTTTCGGCTCCTATGAAGTCGATGGAGCCGAGGGCGTGCGAAATGCTCTGCGCCTGATCAAAGAGGGCGGCGCAAAAGCGGTCAAGATTGAGGGCGGTGCAGCTCGCGTCCAGCTGACACGCCGGCTCACCGAGGCCGAAGTACCAGTCGTCGCGCACCTTGGACTTACTCCGCAGGCAGTCAACCGTATGGGCGGTTACCGTGTGCAGGCACGTACGCTTGCCGCGGCGGAAGCCCTACTTGCAGACGCGCTGGCGCTGGAGGACGCGGGTGCGGCGGCCGTGGTGCTGGAGGGCGTGCCGCGTGAAGTTGCGGAGCGGGTGACTGCCGCACTGCAGGTGCCGACGATCGGCATTGGCGCTGGGCCTGGGTGCAATGGGCAGATTCTGGTGATTCATGACTTGCTCGGATTGAGCTTCGCCCCTCCAGCGAAATTCGCTCGTCGCTATGCTGACGTTGGGGCGCTGATTCGCGAGGCGCTTGGAGAGTTTGCTCGCGATGTGCGGAGTGGAAGTTTCCCGGTAGATGCGGAGTCGTACCACCTGGATCCGGAGACGCGTGCTGCATACGAGGCGGAGACGCCTGAAAGATTGCGCTGAGTCACAGATAAAGGAAGCGGCGTGTCTTACCATGCCAGCTGGCCACGGATGCCGGTTTTGGTTGGTACATGCTGACTGCCGCAAACTGAGGACGACCGAGCACACGCAAGTCCAACAGCTCCAGCTGGGGCGTCAGATATCCGCCGTGTACGGGCTCCTCTTTCATCAGGCCAGTGCTTAGATATTTTTTGTTGCAATCGGGGAAGACTGTCGCGACTACTTGTCTGTGAGGTGAGTCGAGAGCGGCGCGCACGGCGGCCAGAAAATTGCAACCCGAAGAGATTCCCAAGCCGAGGCCGAGAGTCGCGGCAAGCTTCTGCGCCATCAGAATCGAGTCACCATCGGAAATGGCGATCACTCGGTCGAGTTCGTCCAGCTTAACGATCTTGGGGATGAACTCGTCAGAGATGCCCTGGATGCGGTGGGAACCTACCTTGTGGCCGGTGGAGAGGGTGGGCGACTCGGCCGGTTCAACCGGATGAACGCGAATGCGGGGGCATGCCAGCCGTAGGGCCTGGCCGGTGCCCATCACGGTGCCGCCGGTGCCGACGCCGGCTACGAAGACATCAGGAGTAAGCCCGATAGCGGCGAGCTGCGCCAGGATCTCAGGCCCGGTGCCAAGCCGGTGTGCCTCGACGTTGGCGGCGTTCTCAAACTGGCAAGGGAGGAATGTTCCTTCATGGCGGGCGGCCCGCTCCTCAGTGAGGCGGATACTGCCTAAAAAGCCACCTTCTTCGCGGGTGACCGAGCAGATTTCTGCGCCATAGGAGTGGATCAGGTCGCGCCGCTCCTGGCTCATCCAACTAGGCATGTAGATAGCGACCTTGTGGCCAAGCGCGCGGCCTAGCGCGGCAAAAGCGATTCCGGCGTTACCGCTGGTGGCTTCGACGATCGTTTGCCCAGGATCAAGGCGGCCAGTCGCGTAGGCCGAGCGAAGCACGTGTAGCGCCATGCGGTCTTTGATGGAACCGGTTAGGTTCAGGTGCTCCGCCTTCGCATGAACAGTGCCGGTGCGCCCTTGATAGCGAAAATCGATAGCAAACATGGGTGTGTTGCCCACGACCTCGGCGAGTGAGCTCAGGCGGTGCTGGGTTACCGGGTATGCGGCTAGGCAGCTCATTGCTTAAGAGTAGTGACGTTAGAAAAACAATTACAGTAGCTTTAGAGTCATTATGACCCGCTCTGCTTTTCTACTGTGAGGACAAATGGTGTTTTACCTTATGGGGCTATTTGCATTGCGATGCAACTTGGAGGGAAGGCCATGCTGGATGCGATGGATCATAAAATCCTGGCTGAACTGCAGGTGAATGCGCGACTGGCCTTTGCGGAGCTCGGCCGTAGAGTGGGCCTCTCCACCCCGGCTGTGATTGAGCGAGTACGACGGCTGGAAGAGTCGGAGGTAATTCTGCGGTATACCGCGCAAGTGGATCCGGCAAAGGTGGGGCTTCCGCTGCGGGCATTTATCAAGATCACTGTAGCTGGAGAACGATTGGAGCACTTCAAAGGGCTGGCCCGGCGGGTGCCGGAGGTGCTCGAATGTCACCGGGTGACAGGAGCAGAGAGCTACATCCTGCAGGTTGCGGTGCGGGACCTGCAGCATCTGGAAGCCGTGATTGATTCGCTTACCCCGTATGTCGCGACCAATACGTCGATGGTGCTGGCCTCGCCTGTGCCGTGGAACCCGGTGACCCCGGTCTTCAAGCGGTAGCGCCAGACCGACTCGGCTTTCTTACGGCAGCGGTCCGGTGTTGAAGACTTGAAGGGCTTTGCCGTTGGCGACCCGGTAGATGGCAAAAGCGCGTTCAGAACCTGCTGCCGCAGTCTTGTTGGCTGCCGCGGCACTTGCCGCCGCATCGCGTGCGAACTGAGTGGCCTGATCGGTGGCTGTGTTGGCCGCAAGATCCTTGGCTGCCTGGCTGGGTTCCGCTACGGGAGGAGCCTGGGCGGCGCCGGTTAGCTGGAAGATCAGCTCGGCACGCTGATCGTTGTCGGTGTCTACTGCGTCAACCAACTCCATGGCCGGCACTTCGTCGAGACGATCGCCGCGGGCCACCTGCTGGAGCAGGACTTGTGGTTTGCCGGAAAAGTCGGGCTGTGCGATGAGCGTCACGTAGATTCGCTTGGGTCCCTCATCCGCGGTATGGGCGCTATAGACCAAGGTGGCGCCTCCGCTGAAGGAGAGTTCGTAGGCAGTCAAGTGCTCGTCGACCAATGGCGGGCCGGCAGGCGCTGCTGTACTCTTTGCCGGGCGTGCTTTGTGGGCGGCGGCGGCGGTGTGGCTAGCAGGTCCGAACTGCACAGGCTTGACGGTCGTCGGGCTTGGCTTCGCAACCGCCTGGGCGGCAAGGAGAGCAAGTGCGGCCTGCATCTGCGCTGCGTCATTGGGGCTGACCCAGTGGAATTGATATGGCCGGGGATCGCCAGCCGCGGAGTCGGAGACGGCGACGATCTGCTGCAT
>CAXTMM010000046.1:0-6843 GCA_964245415.1 uncultured Acidobacteriaceae bacterium
CGCCCTGCGCGGCCCCGCCCACACCGGCATGACCGTAACGGTCATAAGCCGCGCGCTTGTCCACATCAGAGAGTACCTGGTACGCCTCAGAGCACTCCTTGAAGCGCTCTTCCGCCGCAGCATTGCCCGGGTTGCGATCCGGATGATACTGCATCGCAAGCTTGCGATACGCGACCTTGAGCTCCTGGTCAGTTGCTTCTCGCGAGACGCTGAGAACTTCGTAATAATCTTGTTTGGCCACGTTCAAGCATTTCTCCAGATAAATGTTGAGGGACCAGCAGCAGTATGCTGAGAGATGAACCACCCAAAACGGGTTCCCGCCATAGAGCCGCAGGCATACCCAACCTAAAAAGCTTATGCCTGTTTCTGCTGCGGATTGCTGACCACGCGCACCAGCGCTGGCCGCAGCAATCTCTCCTTGATCCGATACCCCCGCCGGACTTCGTCATGTACCTGCCCGTCGGGCAGTTCTGTGCTCTCGACCGAGTCCAGCGCCTCATGAAAGCGCGGATCAAACGACATGCCCACCGTCTCAACCGTCTGCACGTTCAGGTTGCGCAGCACTTCTTCCATCTGCTTGACAATCAACTCCACACCCGTGCGCAGCTGATCCGCCGACCCGGTCGATTTCAGCGCGAGATTGAAGTTGTCAAGCACCGGCAGAAACTGCTCCACAGCGCCCGCGACCGCATACTCGCGAAACTCCGAGCGCTCACGCTCCGCGCGGCGTCGCGCATTTTCAAACTCTGCCTGCAACCGCGCCAGGCGGTCAAGCAGCGCATCGCGCTCCACCCGCAGGCGCTCGACTTCATCGGGCTGGCTTGCATGCACTTCAAAGGGCCGCTGCGGCTGCGCGGTCGACTCGGGGCCTTCAACGCCGGTTGTCAGATCATCGGCCGGGTCTGAGACAGGGTCAGTGTTCTGGATAGTTTCAAGCAACTCTTCTGTCGTCTTGGGGCTGGTCTGGCTCATAGGGATTGGACTCGCTTTGCTTCGGTTGGATTCTTGAGGCGCATCCTGATCCCGGTCTGCATCCGGATGCCTGTCCATGTGGGCTGCCCGGGCGTCTTCTAAATTAGTGCGCAGGCGGTCCAGGCTGTCACGCAGACGAGAGAAGGATTGACGCATACTCTAGTGTCCCATGCCTACGGGTTCGGGGCGAGTGCTCCGTCGCACATTGGGCAGCTTGACAAACCCCCAAGCCGCTCTTGGCGTTTAGCTCATGCACATCGACCTGACGCCGGAAGAAGAATCCCGGCTCGCCGCATTGCCAAGGCATGAGGGTACTGACACCGGAGCCATAATGAAGGCGGCAGTAGCCCGCCGCATCGAAGAGCAAGCGCGCTGCCTCGCCGCGGGCAAGGAGGGAATCGCCTCTGCCGATCAGGGCGAACTCATCCCGCACGAAGAAGTTGCCTCTTACCCGATAGTAAGGTTCGCTGCTGTGCGTGAGACTGAGCGGTCAGCCAAGGCATCAACCAACCTGCGCAGTATCTATCGCTACATAGCGTTTGATGGCGTGGAACCAGCAGAAAAAGCTATGTAGCCATAGTTGCCCGCGTCGCAAACCAGGGAGTCCAACAGCAGGGTCATGCGGGTGCTTGTCCCGGCATCCGCGAACTAGTCCCCATGATTGCCCTGCGTCGCCATCTACCGCTTGGGAGATGCCAAGATGGTCATCCTGCGTACGGGCACGGCCGCAAAGCCGCTGACCCGATCCTACTGCGGCCGCTCAAAAATCCGATCCGACAGCTGCGCAATGAACGACACCGCCCCAATCGTCTCCTGATACTGCATCCGCGTTGGCGCGATCACCGCAACAGTCCCGGTATGGTGTAGGCCCAGTCGCGCCGGCGCCCCCACCAGCACGAAGTTTCGCATCTCCGGCATGGTTTCCTCCAAGCCCACCACTACCCGCACCGTTTGCTGCCGCGCGTCCACATACGCGTTCAGCAGCGCGATCAGCCGCTGCCGGGTCTCGAGCGCCGCCAGCATCTGCCGCAGCAGCTCACGGTCCATCGCCGAAGCGAGCAGGTTCGCCACTCCGCCAATGTAGATCGTCTCCGCGCCGCCCGTGCTCTCCAGCGCTCCCTTCTCGCACAACTCTTCAACCGAGCGCATCAGCCGGTCGTACTCGCTGCGCTCTTCGTCTAGCCGCCGCCCGAGTTCCGTACGAATGCGATCGATCGACCAGCCGCGAAAATTCTCATTCAGGTACCGCGCCGAGGCGTCGAGCGCTACAGCATCGAGCTCGCGATCAAGCAGCAGTACCCGGTCCAGCACCACCCCACCTTCGGTCACCAGCACCGCCAGCACCCGCCCCGCACCTAGCCGCGAAAAGTGAATATGCTCAAGCGCGTGCGACTCCTGCGCAGCCAGCAGCGCCACGCCAACCCCAGTCGAGATAGAGGCAAGCACCTGCGAGGTGCGCTCCATAAACTGCTGCGAGCTGTTCACGCCGGCAAAGCTGTCTTCGATCCGGTCGCGCTGTTGCTGGCTGAGCGCCCGGGTATTTGACTCCTGCCCCTGCGACGTCTGTGCCGGGCTCAGCGCATGCAGTCCGAGGCTTTCCACATACAGCCGAAAAGCGAGCGGGGTCGGAATCCGCCCGGCCGAGCTATGCTGCTGCTCAAGCAGCCCTTCGTCCCCCAGCGCAGCCATCACGTTGCGAATCGTCGCAGCGCTCATCCCATCGATGTGCGCAAACTGCCGCGCAACCGTCTGGGAGGCTACCGGCTCACCCGTGGCGATGTAGGCTTCGATGATCGAGAGCAGGACCAGCCGTTCGCGTGGTGTCATTCGTGGACCCGGAGACATATATCTCCCTCGTGGCCTCGTGGACCGAAAAAAGCCTTCATTTATCGTATCAGCAGGCGTCCGGGCTCACAGTTGAGCGCCGTCCATACAGCGGCCAGCCATACCCCACCAGCAACAGCAGAAAGATATATCCAGCCTGCATCGCCAGCCGCGCCGGCACTCCCGGCATCTGCAGTCCCTGCACCCGCTCGCCCGCCACGTAAATATTGGCTGGGAAGATCGCAATCATGAAGATCGCAAGCCAGGCTGCGGCTGGTCGGCGAGTGACTGCAAAGAAGAGGCCCATCGCTCCCACCAGCTCCGGAACCCCAGCAGCCACAATCAGCGCTACCCGGTTCGGCACCCAGGCCGGCAACAGCGGCAAGAAAGCAGCAGGCCGGAGCAAATGCAGCGTACCTGAGCCGATCAGCGGTAGCGCCGCAAGCCCAGTCAACACAAACCGCACCCGCTTGCCAAGCGGGCGGTGGCAGCGCGTCAGCATCAAACCGGCCGTCACCGTGCTAAGCATAAGCAGCGGCAGTGTGTAGCGAGCTACTGTCCCGATCAAGATCGCCTCTCCTACCTAATAGACTGGCGCACAAGCAAGCCGGCACCATCGTCGCGCGCTGTTGAAACAGAGTTACCAATGGCACAGCTGTTCTCAATAAGGAACACGTCTACTTATCGCACCGCAGCCGGCGGCAGCCTGTAGACCTCAATCGCCCCATCACGCAGTACGGCAAACCGCTCCCCATCGGCCGACAAAGCATAAGTCAGCCCCGCGCTCAGGATAGGATCAGCCTCGCTCACCAGCCGCAATCCCCCATCGGCCACATCAAACACCCCTACCGGCTGCCCGGTAATCGAGTGCTCATCGACCGGATCAAGCGTCGCAACTGCATGATCCAGCTGCACCGACTCGTACGCAAACCGCGACCCATTCGCCGCATAGTCAAAGCTGCCCCACACGTACCGCGCTTCCCACTGCTGCTCCCACATCTTCTTGCCGTCCAGGTCATAGGCCTGCATCAGGTAGTCCGACGTATTCGGGATACACAGCTGGGCCATAAACGCCTGCTCACTTAGCGCCTGCAGCCCCGGCTGGCAGTTCGACGTCACCTCCACCAGCTTGCGCGGCTCCTCGCCGAACGGCTTCAGCGAGATCTTCCAGAGCTTACCCTTACCCTGCTCCATCTCCAGATACCCGGACCCCAGCAGTGGCAGCGTGATCGCCTCAGACACGGTGGAGTTCTTCTCAACCTTGCCAACCTCCGTATCGACCACCAGCAGACGAACCTTGTGAGCGTGGCGTTGTGGCACGTCCCCCAGGGTCGGTCGTCCTGCGTCTGGCTCCGGCTCGGTCTCTTCGCGGTACTCCACCACCATGTGGCTCCGCCCCGGCGAAAACTGCACCGAAACCAGCTTCCCTTCCGGTTTCAGATAAGGCGTTCTGCTCAGCAACAACGACCTTCCCGGCGCAAATTCCAGCAAGTAAAGCGTGTTCCGCTCCCGCTCCAAAAAGCGCCCGTGGCCCAGCGCCCACAGATAGCGGCCCTTGTCATGCAGCCGCCATGTCGTTCGCTCCACAACCTTGCCTCCAGGCAGCTCCAGCAGCACCGCGGCGATCGTCTGATCCTCATCGTCTTCCGGCTCCTTCTCCTCCCGGTGCATCAGCGTCGCCTGGTGAAAGGTAAAGAGAAGGTGCGTATCATCCACAAAATCCAGCGTAGCCGATGGCACGCGAAAGGCCAGGTAAAACCGGCTCGGCGCGCGAAAGCCGAGCGACTCCACCGGAATATGCGTTACCGGCGGGATCGGCGGAGGCGCCTGTAGCCTGTGCGCCGTCGGCCCGGCACCCGCGGCCGCGCTTACAAGAAGCCCACACGCCAAGAGGCACGCCCAACGCCGGGGCTCGTCCCACTCTACCCGCTCCCTGATCCCTGCAGCCATGACCGTTATTGTCCTATAGCGGGCATCGAGATTGACAGCCGCGCCACGCTGCCGTGTGATGAGACGGGATTGTTAGAACCAGCCAAGTGGCCCCACACCGGGCGGCTCCAGGGCTCCCGCCATCCGGAACGACCGAGGCGACCGGCCTCGTAGGCGATGCTTGCGTCCATGAGTCAGAATGACCGAAAGGAATTGCATGAGAAAAGAAACCACGCAAATACAGCAGCACAGCACAGCATCTTTACGACAGCTATCATCAGGAGGGAAGCGCCAGCCAGGCTGCAAGAACGTCACATCCTGCCTGCTATGCGCGTTTGCGCTCCCATGCCTCCTCTGGCTCTCCGCAGGGGCGCAGATAGCCGAAAGCCCCATGGCATCCTCTTCATCATCCGCACCGGCCACAGCCCACCCACTACGCGGCTTTGACCCTGCGCTTCTCGACACAACCGCCGACCCCTGCGCCAACTTCTACCAGTACACCTGCGGCGGCTGGACCAAAGCGAACCCCATCCCCTCAGACCGCGCCTCCTTCGGCCGTGACACTGAGCTGAGCGACCAGAACGAGCTGCTCCTGAAGTCGATCCTTGAAAAAGCAGCCGGCGGCGGCTCCAACCGCACCCCCGACGAGCAGAAGATCGGCGACGAGTACGCCTCCTGCATGAACACCGCGCAGATCGAGTCAGCCGGCATGGCCCCGCTAAAGACCATCCTCGCCCAGATCGACGCGCTCCCCGAAAAGTCTGCGCTTACCCCGCTCCTCGCCCAGCTCCAGCAATCCGGCAACGGCGCGCTTTTCAGCTTCAGCTCCAGCCAGGATTTCCATGACGCCACCCAGCAGATCGCCAGTGTCGAGCAGCCGGCGCTCGGTCTGCCCGAAAAAGGCTTCTACGACCGCACCGACACAAAGTCCACTGAGCTGCGTAGCCAGTACCAGCAGCATATCGCCCACACCTTCCTGCTCGCCGGCGAGACCGAAGCCCAGGCCGCAAACGACGCCGCAACCGTGCTTCGCATCGAGCGAGCGCTTGCCGCCGCGTCGCTCTCCCGCGTAGAAATGCGCGATCCCGCCAAGCTATACCACAAGACCCCCCTCACCCAGTTCGCCGCCAACACCCCCGGCATTGACTTTCCCCTCTTCCTGCGCACCATGCACGCCCCCGAAATCAATACCCTCAACGTCGTTGAGCCGTCTTACTTCCTCTCCATGAGCGAGCTCCTCGACGCGACACCCCTGCCTGATCTCAAAGCCTATCTCCGTTGGACGGTCCTGCGGCGCGTGCCGGGCACCGCTGTTCCCGCAGCCCTCGATGCCGAAGACTTCGCCTTCTACGGCAAGATCCTCAACGGCCAGCCCAAGCAGCAGCCGCGCTGGAAGCGCTGCGTGCAGCGCGTCGATGGCGATCTCGGCGAGGCGCTCGGCAGGGTCTTCGTCGCCCAGCGCTTCAGCCCCGCCGACAAGCAGCGCACCCTCACCCTCGCCCACGACGTCGAGGCCGCCATGGACCGCGATATCGACACCCTCACCTGGATGAGCCCGGCCACCAAAGTGCAAGCCAAAGAGAAGCTCCGCGCGGTCGCAAACAAGATCGGCTATCCCGACAAGTGGCGCGACTACTCCGCCCTCTTGGTCGACCCCAGCGACGCGCTCGGCAACGCCCTCCGCGCAGCCGCCTTCCGCGACCACCGCGAGATCGCGAAGATCGGCAAACCGGTCGACCGCGGCGAGTGGATGATGAGTCCGCCCACCGTCAACGCCTACTACGACCCCTCCATGAACGACATCAACTTCCCCGCGGGCATTCTGCAGCCTGCCTTCTACGACCCCAAGGCCGACGACGCCACCAACTACGGCCACATCGGCGTCGTCATCGGCCACGAGCTCACCCACGGCTTCGACGACGAGGGCCGCCAGTTCGACGCGCAGGGCAACTTTCGCGACTGGTGGAAGAAGTCCGATGCCAAGGAATTTACCCAACGCGCCGACTGCGTAGCCGACGAGTACTCAGGCTTCATCGCCGTAGACGACCTGCACGTCAACGGCCGCCTCACCCTTGGCGAAAACCTCGCCGACCTCGGCGGCCTCCGCCTGGCCTACCT
>CAXTMM010000046.1:6853-11542 GCA_964245415.1 uncultured Acidobacteriaceae bacterium
TCGTGGCTTTGCCGAATCCAGCCCCGAAGTCCCCTACCTCGCCTACCTTGACCACGCCGCCAAAACCGGCATTGATCTCCAGAAGCCCGGCACAGCCGAGTACGCCGGCCTCACTCCTACCCAGCAGATCTTCGCCGCCTACGGCCAGGGCTGGTGCGAAAGCCGCCGCCCCGAGATGCTGCGCACTGAAGTCCAGACCGACCCCCACTCCCCCGAGGTCTTCCGCGTCAACGGCGTAGTCCAAAATCTTCCCGAGTTCCAAAAAGCCTTCAGCTGCAAGCCCGGTGCCCCCATGGCTCCCGTCAAACGCTGCTCCACCTGGTGAGCAAGGATGCTTAGAAAAGTCGATCGAAGACAAACTCATCAGTAAAGGCGTAAGTGTCGATTTACGCTGCAATACTCTCGTTGTTTAAACGCCAACTCAGACGAAGCGAGGCCCGACCACCAATGTCGTCGCAGTTCCCTTTTCGTGTGGCTTTTCTCCTATCAATTTGTTGCCTCACGCTCCTAGGTTGCAATGTCGTTTCACGCAGCCTTGGGGAAGAACCTGGGCAACGGGTCAAGGGCAGTTAGCCACCACCGGTGGGCTTCTCAACGACCAGACGGTTCGCCAGTTCATTCATACAGCACTGGCGGGAACCTGGTCAGGATCACCCTGTCCAACCCTTCGTCCTTACAGCCACTTGCCGTCACCTCCGCCCATATTGCACTGAGGGATGCAGGATTGGCCATAGTGCCTGGCTCCGACCGGGTGCTGACCTTCGGCGGCGTGAGTTCGCCCTCGATCCAGCCTGGTTCCATGGCAACCTCTGATCCAGTCGCGCTCAGGGTTGCGCACTTTGCGGACTTGGCGGTCAGCCTGTATTTCATAACTCCCTCTCAGGCAGTGACGGGTAACACCTACCCCGTTCAGACTTCCTATAGAGCGATGGGAGACCTTACAGCGAGCGTTGATTTCGACTCGACTCACCCGTTAAGTTCTATCCTCTATCTTGTGTCTGCAGATGTCTCTTCGTTGCAATCAGCCTCCACGATTGTCGCCTTCGGCGACTCCATCGTTGCCAGATTTGGATCGACAGAAAACGCCAACAGGCGCTGGCCGGATGTCCTGGCTAGGCGGCTCGTCGCTACTGACGGATTCTCAACAACGGGCGTAGCCAACGAAGGGTTAGCTAGCAACCGGCTCTTGCATGACGCAGTTCCACCCTATGCTTTCTATGGGTTGTCTGTGCTCAATCGTTTTGCCAGAGACGCTCTATCAACGCCGGGCGTTCGCACGATTATTCTCCTCATAGGTAGCAATGACATTGACGCGCCCGGATACCAGGCACCTGCTTCAGAGACCGTGTCGCCGAATGAGATGATCACCGGCCTACAAGCTCCTGATCGAGCGCGCGCACGCACGCAACGTCCGGACCCTAGCAGCTACCTTGACTCCTTCGGAGGCTTTCTCGCCTTCACTGACGCGAAGGAAGCAAAGCGCCGGACGGTCAACGCCTGGCTCCGGAGCAGCAACGCCACGGCATTTTTGATTTTGACATGCTCCTTCGCGACTCCGCTTATCCGGTGCGACTGAATCCTGATTACGACAGCGGGGATCACCTTCATCCGAACGATCGCGGTTATGCGCTATAAGGAAACTCCAGAAATCTATCAACACTCATGTAGGCTTTGCTCCCAGGTAGAACTGCAGAGATACTTCCAAGCAGTTCTTGATCATCCGCCAAGCAGACAGCAATCAATATCGCTTATAAGGCAAAAACTTCCCCGACATCGTAATGTTCACCCGATCCCCATTCGGATCAACTTCCCGCTTAAGCTGCAGATGAAAGTCGATCGCACCCATAATCCCATCCCCAAATTCGTCGCCGATCAACGCCTTCCAGGTCGTCCCATACACCTGCAGCAGCTCGTGAAACCGATATAGCAGCGGATCCGTCGGCGGCCCGCAGGCAGCGACCCACGATACGGCGGCTCGGTCAAAAGCGCGGCCTAGCTTGTCGTCAACGAGAAGAGCTCCGCTGCCGCGGCGGCTTGCTCTGCAGTCAACGTCATCTGTCCCAGCAGCGCAGCCGTGATCAGAATCGGCGACCCGCTGCTGATCTTCGCAGCCAGAACCCTCCATCCTAGCCCGACGCCTGCTTTGCCTCGAGCACTTTCGCCACCACATCTTCCCGCTTCGCCATGCCTGCCTCTCCCATCCGACCCTTGGCTCGCCCCTTCGCGCCCGTTTACACTCAGTCCGAGTCAAAGGAAACAAGTCGATGATAAAGCCACGCTCCCTTGCCCTGATCCTGTCTGCCGCCCTCGCAGCCGCTCATGCTTATGCCAGTCACGCTTACACAACCGGCCGCCTGATTGACGCCACCACCGATGAGCGTCTCAACCAGGGAACCAGCTTTCGCCGTGCTATCTATACCGTCCAGATCGGCGACATCGTCTACACGGTGCGGGGTGAAAAGGTGAAGACCAACACCAAGGACATCGCCAAGGGCATGGTCGTCGGCGACCCTGTAGAGGCCAGCGTTGACGGATCGCACGTCTACCTCCACACTCCCACCGGCAAGGAGATCAAGACAGATATTCTGAAGCGAGCCCGCGCCCAGAACCCGTAAACGCCGCGCAAGCTCGGCCGCTGTGCCAGACTCGAACGTATGCCTTCTCAACGAACCGCGGTTCCGTTTCTTGACATACCGCGCGCCCACACCCGCCGCATCCGTCCCGCAATCGGCTATCTCGCCTGTGCGACCGCAGGGTGCCTCTGGAGCACAGGCTTCTACTTCGGCAAGATCGTCCTCCGCGAGCTCCCCGTCGCCGACATGGTGCTTTACCGCTTCCTTTTCACCGTAGTCGTCTTTCTCCCTCTGCTGCGTCGCCCACGCTTCTCCGCCGCCGAGTGGCGCCTGCTCTGCATCTCGTCCTTCCTCGGCGTACCCGTTCAGTTCCTGCTCCAGTTCTATGGGCTCTCGCTCACCACCGTCAGCCACGCCGCGCTGATGGTCGGCGCCATCCCGGTCCTGCTCGCCATTGGCGCCACCCTCTTCGCGCATGAGCGCCTCAACGCTCTCGGCTGGGGCTCGCTCATGCTCTCATCCGCCGGCGTCGCGCTCATCGTGCTCAGCAGCAACATGCACCCGTCCCACGGCAGCGCAAACCCTGGCGGCCATCCAACGCTCGCCGGCGATCTGCTCGTGATCCTCTCTATGGTTATCTGTGTCGCCTACCTGATCCTCAACAAGCGCCTGCTCGGCACCCACTCCGCCCTCACCGTCACCGCCTGGGGCATGACTGTCGGCACAGCCATGCTCGCAGCATGGGTCCTCTTACGCTCCGGGCCGCCACCAGTCCGCGGCCTCAGTCCAGCCGTCTGGTGGTCGCTCGCCGCCAGCGGCCTGCTCTGCACAGCCACCACCACACTGCTTTGGAATTGGGGCATGCACCACGTTCCCGCCTCCCGCGCCGCCGTCTTCCTCAACATCGAACCAGCCCTCGGCTCCGCTCTCGGCGTCTGGCTCCTTGGCGACACACTCGGTCCCCTCACCTGGGTAGGCGGCGCCCTCATCCTCACTGCCGCCATCACGCTGACCACCACCGGCCAAGCCGAGTCCGCGCTCATGCCCGAGTAGGGCCAGAAACCCCCTACGCTCACTTTCCTGCTGGGAGGTGCGAGCCGAGAACCACGACGGGACCTCATCAGGGAAGGGTCGCCGGGAGAGAAACTGGTCGAGGAGCATGGCAGGAGAAGTGAACTGGCTCTCGCTTCGTGACATGTATACCGGCCCTCCAGGCTCAAGAGCGCCGCAGGCAGAAGCCCCCTAAACCGGCGCCTCCTGCGTAGGCGGTCTTACTCTTACTCCAGCATCAACGCAGGCTGGGCTTTGGCGGGCACTGCTTTCCGTGGATCGCTGGCCAGGTCCATCACCAGGCGCTCCAGCACCAGCTTCTTGTCAGGCGGGGAGGAGCGCAGCTCGAGATCCGCCCGCGCAATCAGCCGCAGCGCCCGCGTCAGCTCCCGCCGGGAGCCATACCGCCGGGCTTGGCGAATCAGGTCATCCGCCGCAAACGGCGGCATGCGAAAGCCCTGCCACAGCGCCTGCCAGATCATCCGCGAGTCGCGTACATTCTTCTCGAGAATCACCAGCATCTGCCGGTAGGTCCGCGCCAGCATGTACAGGTGCCCAATCCCGGAGTCCTCGCCACCATCGGACGCATTCAGCAGTCCATCCAGCAGCAGCAGCGCTCGGGCCTTGTCGTGCTGCGAGATAGCGTCAGTCAACTCATAGAGCGAGCGCTGCTTCGCGCCCAGCACCATCGTCTCCACATCGCCCTGCGTAATTACCGGCGTCACCCCGGCTACAGGCCGCGCCGACACGTACAGCAGCAGCTTCTCAAGCTCGCTCGCAATTAGCATCATGTCCGCGCCCAAGGCATCCGCAAGCTCACGCGCCGCAGGCTCTTCCATCCGCGCGCCCTGCCGGGTAGCCTCGGCCAGCAGCCATTGCACCGCATCCGATTCGTCGGGCCGCGCCAGCTCGACCACCCCGCACCACTCGCCGAGTGTCTCACGAATCCGCTCGTATCGTGTCTTGTCATCCATTTCCATCCGGCGCACATCGCTCGGAATATGCAGATGATCGGCCACGAACACGACTACCGCCTGAGGGTTCGGCGAACGAAAGTAGTTCTCGA
>CAXTMM010000046.1:11552-19848 GCA_964245415.1 uncultured Acidobacteriaceae bacterium
TCCATAGAGCGCTTTCAGCCCTCGAACAAAGATCAGCTGGAAGGGCGACATCAGCGAAGGCGTCTGCGCCCAAGCAAGAATTTCAAAGATATTACTTTCTCCAAGGTCTAGCTCCGATAGACAAAACTCCCGCAGGCCTTCAGGCACCATCGCCGCGATCAACGCTCGCCTGCACCTCTGATAGAGAAAGGTCTCATCTCCCACCAGCACATAGCCTGCCCTCAGTTTGCCGCGCTCAACCTCCGCGACAAAACGGTCCGTAGCCTGGTATCCCGCGCCCATCTAACCCCGTACCTTTATCAAAAAGATTCCAAAATGTCCGCTACCAGATTTTGCGCGAAGTCCCGCGACAACCGCTCCACCGCCGCTGGATCCTCCTGAATAAAACTCACCAGGTCCTGGGTCGTCTGGTACTGCTGGCGAAACACATATTTGTCATTCCGGTACAGCACCCGGTCGTCTTTATCCACCACCAACACCCGCGCGCCAACCGTGATCAGAAAGCTCGAAGACTGGTTTGTCGTCGAATCATAGGTCAACGGAAACACAACAAAGCTCGTAATATCGCCGCGAACAATCGCATCCGCATCCCCTGGCTCTTCGGTCGACATCACGCGGTAACGCGTCCGGCTCGTGAACTCCTTGAGCACCGCCTGCGTCATCGACAACTCGACATGGTAAGCCTGGGTATGATTCGCAAACGTCGGCACGTCGATCAGGTGAACCGTCTTCGGCAGGTGCACCGCCGCACCCGCGCCATGATACCCACATCCAACAGGCGCCAGAACGGCAAGAGAAAAAAGAAACCCGGGCGCGGCGCGAAGAAGACGGACCATTCCCTCCGATTGTCGCAGATGCCGGCTCGGCGCACCCCGCAGTGTCTCCAACACTATCCGTCACTTCTTTTTTTCTTGCGTTCCTAAACTCCCTTGCCCAACCTTGTATCGGCTCGCAGACCCCAATAGCCGCAGCAAAGAAACCTGCAACAAAATTGAGCTACAAACCAGCCCGCCTCTTCGCCACGGCGCAGCAGCGCAGCTTCTTCCCGGGCATCAGCAACACGCCCGCGCTTCCCGCCATCGCCTGGGCCAACGTAGACCAAACCGCACCCGAACTCCTGACTGCCGCAGACAGCTTTCTGCCCGCAGCCGATGCGGTCGTCTTTAGCTCGGCCGAGGCCGAGTAGGCCGCCCTCGAACACGTCTTCGTTAGCGGCAATAGCAGCATGTCCTACGCTGACCGTAGCAAGAACACCTGGCCAAGCCGCCGGCGTCTCCTTCGGCTTCGTACGCAACATCTCCGATCCCGTCCAGAACGCCGCGCTCCCCCCCAGGATTCAAGCCAAATGGGTAGCGCCATCTACGACGCCTACGGCTTCTACACCAGCTACAACGGCGCCCTCGCAGGCTGGGCCATGCTCGCCGCCGCAGCCTCATAACGCTAGTCCGCGACGCGCAACAGATCAGATCCGCGCGTCCGCACGAGCCTTCCGCCTGCTGGCGCGCACTCTTCCCTCACTCTGGACCCTGTGCGCGTTGACGATAGCCGCAATCAACCCAGGAAAGCGCTGGTCAATCTCCGCACAGCGCGAGGTATTGTGCATCTCCACCCCGCGACGCTCGCCATGGATCAATCCCGCCTCGCGCAGCGCCTTGAAGTGCTGAGAGAGGGTTGATTTCGGTATCGGTCTCCCGCTGACCTTCTGGAAGTTCGAGCAGTTGTGCGTGCACCTCGAGCCAACGATGTCCGCAAAGATCGCCATGCGCACCGGGTCCGCTAACGCATGCAGAATGGCCTCAACTGTGACATCTTGGATCGATGGATGAAAAAGGGGCCGCATACATTGCTAACAGTAGCCCTCTTTGGAGAATAGCTCCATTGTTTGTATAATCCGAACTTTTGAATCGTGCCCGTCCCGCCCTCCATCTCAAGCAGCATAGAACGGTCCGGAATCGGCGTTTGCCCTTGTGGCTTCGCACCTGCTCTCCGGCACACGCGCTTACAAGGGAGAAGTACTTATGAGCAAGCTCACAGGGAAAGTAGCAGTCGTCACCGGCGCATCGAAGGGTATCGGAGCCGCGATCGCCAAGTCACTCGCCGCAGAAGGCGCCTCCGTCGTCGTCAACTATGCATCCAGTAAGTCGGGCGCAGATACTGTAGTCGCCGCCATCACTGCAGCCGGCGGTAAGGCAGTCGCCGTGGGTGGCGACGTCTCGAAGTCCGCCCAGGCCCAGGGTCTGGTCGACGCAGCCATCACCAACTACGGTCATCTCGATATCCTGGTCAACAACTCCGGCGTCTACGATTTCGCGACCATCGAAGGCATCACGGAGGAGAACTTTCACAGGCTCTTTAACATCAACGTGCTTGGTCTTCTGCTGGTCACCCAGGCTGCGGTTAAGCACCTGGGTGAGGGAGGTAGCATCATCAATGTCGGTTCTGCGATCAGCCGCATGAAGCCCGCGGGCACCAGCGTTTACACCGCCACCAAGGGGGCGGTGGACGCCATCACCTCGGTACACGCGAAAGAGCTCGGCGCGAGGAACATCCGCGTCAACTCGATCAATCCGGGCATAGTCGAAACCGAAGGCACCCATACGGCTGGTGTCATCGGATCTGACATGGAGAAAGCTTATGTTTCGCAGACCCCGCTTGGCCGTACCGGACAGCCCGACGACATCGCCAAGATTGCTGTCTTCCTGGCATCGGACGACTCTGCATGGCTTACCGGCGAGTTGCTCGTCGCCAGCGGCGGCCTCTGATCCGTGCTTCACCAGTCTTAGGAATGTCGCATCCCGGTACAGTATGCCAGGGTGCGGTTCCTTTTAAGAGTCGAACTTTCAAGAACCGGCACTACTCTGCTGAGCCCGGCACTTTCTTCTCTGCTTCAATCTCTTGCAGGCTTTTGTTTATTGCCATGTAGGCCCGGACGTAAGCGGAGCCCAACATTCCTGCGCCTGTCACCGCAAGCATCCAGTCTCCCCGCGAACTTAAAGCCAAGTGGCCGAAGCGGGTTTACTTTGGGACCACTTCGTAGGCAGTCCGTATTGGTGCCCAGGCCTTGATCACCCATGTGCCAATCACCAGCCCACCTTTAAGAAGATCGCGCCTGGATTTTCTTGGTGAGCCATGACACGGCATAACCACCGATCATGGCTGGGATGTCAATGGGTTTCTTAGTAGCGTCTGATCCAACGACGAGTACATACATCAAGCTTCCTTTGCAGCGACGATCCCACTCGCCCTGATACACTAACCCCATCGTGGTCGAGCTACTCCCTTCCATCCTCTCCGCCGACTTCGCGCGCCTCGCCGATGAAGTCCACGCCGCCGAACGCGGCGGCGGTACCACCATACACATCGACGTCATGGACGGCCACTTCGTTCCCAATATCACCCTCGGTCCTCCGGTTGTTCAGTCTCTCCGCAAGCACACCACGCTTCCGCTGGACTGCCACCTGATGATCGAGAACCCCGACGACTTTATCCCCGCCTTCGCCGAGGCCGGGGCCGACTGGATCGGCGTTCACTATGAGGCCTGCCGCCACCTTCACCGGACCATCGGTCTCATCACCGAGCACGGTATGAAGCCCGGCGTGGTCCTCAACCCGGCCACCCCAGTCGACTTCCTCGTTCCCGTACTCCCCATGCTCCACCACGTGCTCATCATGAGCGTCAACCCTGGTTTCGGCGGCCAGCGCTTCATTCCCTACGCTCTCTCCAAGATTCGCCAGCTCAAGGAAATGCGCACAGCCATGGGTCTCACCTATAAAATAGAGGTCGACGGCGGCATCGCTCACGAGACCATTGCACAGGTCGTCGAAGCAGGAGCGGAACTCCTGGTCGCCGGCAGCGCAGTCTTCGGCGAAGGCCGTGCCGAGCGCGATGGGCGTTTGCTGCTCGACGCCGCGCGCGAAGCAGCGCAGGGACTACGGCTGGTCTAGCCCTTTGTAGCCAACCGCCCCAGACACAGATGTTACGCACGACCAACGTATCGAATTCGCGAGAGCCGCGCAGGGAGCACGAACACTCCTCACAGCAAGCTCTCCACGAGGTGTGAATGCGCCGTACTCTTCTCCCGTATCTGACGCTTGGCCTCTGCCTCTCGCTCGCCGCACCCAGCCACGCCATCCTGCACAAGCAGAAGAAAAAGAAGAAGGTTGACCTCTCCACCAACCCGATGGCCGATGTCAACTCCAAGCAGCCCGACAAGGAGCTGTACGACAAGGCTATGGTCGCCCTCAAGAAGGGCAAGTTCGACGTCGCCCGGCTCGACCTCCAAACCCTGTTGAACACCTATCCCGACTCCGAGTACCAGATGCGCGCCAAGCTCACTGTCGGTGATACCTGGTATCGCGAAGGCGGTTCCGCCGCGCTCGCCCAGGCCGAGCAGGAGTACGAAGACTTCAAAACCTTCTTCCCCAACACGCCCGAAGCCGCCGAAGCCCAGATGAAGGTGGGCGACATTTACTTCGCTCAGATGGAAAAACCCGATCGCGATCCGCAAAATGTAGTCCACTCTGAACAGGCCTACCGCGAGATGATCCAGGAGTTCCCCGACTCGCCGCTCGTGCCCCGGGCCAAGCAGCGCCTCCGAGAAGTTCAGGAAGTTCTTGCGCAGCGCGAGTTTGAAATAGGCGAGTTCTACGTCGGCCGTCAGAACTGGTCGGCCGCTATCGCCCGCCTCCAGACCGTCGCCGACAGCTATCCCCTCTTCTCACACTCTGACCAGACCCTGCTCTCGATCGGGGATGCCTATGCCGCTCAGGCTCAGCTCGCTCAGAGCATGGCGCGCCTGCCCGAGAAGGCCAGGGCCGAGCTCGTGCGCAGCTACAACGATCGGGCCGCTGCCGCGTGGGACCAGGTCGTCACCCGCTATGCCATGTCAGCCCACGTTGAAGATGCAAAAGACAGGCTGATCGCCATGGGCCGCCCCGTCCCCGAGCCTACCGCCGCGCAGATGGCCGAGAGCGAAGCCGAAGAAGGCAGCCGTCTGCCCGTCAAGCTCAAGGACCATGTGCTCTTCCTGGTTCAGCATGGTCCCTCAACCGTCGAGTCGGCCCGCGTAGGCGAGCCCACCATGGCTGACCCTGCGCCCACACTCGCGCCAGCGATCTCTGCGCAGACAGTGGCTAACTTCAATCTCGCCATAAAGGGTGAGCCCATCCCACCCATCGGTGCTCCGGCCTCGGCCACTGAAGCCGCAGCCATCGCCAACGGCACCGCCCCGCCACGTACCGGCCAGCCAGCCTCCATCAGCATGGACAACGTGCCCAAAGTGGCGGCGGCGGCACCGGTATAGGCGTCGAGGTCGTCTCTGCACCTCCGGCTGCCGCAGCATCAAACCCGGCCCCCGGCAGCGCCGACCCAGGTTCGCTTACCGCGACACCGCCCAGCGGCTCAGCCGTCGGGGCGCCGTCTGAGGGCGGCGTTTCGAGCAGCCCCGCTACACGCAACACCAACCCTATGGCTATCTACGGCCTGGCCGCACCACTAGGCCCGAACGTCGCCCCAGCCCTGCCACCCATCGACAAGCCGGCCGCAGCCCCCGACCAGATGAATGACGTCAAAGCAGGCGGCCCAGCCCAGGTAGCCACTGGTACCACCAGCGGGAAACCCAAGAAAAAGAACCCCAAGCCCGCCTACGACTCCAAGGATGAGTCCTCCAGCAAGCACAAGCCCAAGAAAGGCATTGACAAGGTAAATCCCCTTTAACACTCTTGGGTATCCCCAGAGGGACTTCGCCTGTCGAGAGCTATTCCGAGAGGCGGGGTCCCACCACTCCCTTGATCGATCCTCGCCTGCCCTCGCAACAAGTTATCCTAACAAGTAGCCATGCCGCACGATCTCCCTAAAACCTACAACCCAGCCGCAATCGAAGACCACTGGGCCACCCACTGGGTCACCGAACACCTCTTCCACCAGCCCGTCTTCTCTGATCCCACCAAGCCACCATTCACCATCCTGCTCCCGCCACCTAATGTTACTGGCCGCCTCCACATGGGCCACATGTTTGAACAGGCCGAAACCGACATCCTCGTCCGCTGGCGCCGCATGCAGGGCGACCTCGCACTCTGGGTCCCAGGCACCGACCACGCCGGCATCGCTACCCAGATGATGGTCGAGAAGCAGCTCATCCAGGAAAAAACCACCCGCCAGGAACTCGGCCGCGAGCGCTTCACCGAGCGAGTTTGGCAGTGGCGTGATCTCTACGGCAGCGCCATTCTCGACCAGATGAAGCGCCTCGGCGCCAGCGTCGACTGGTCACGCGAATACTTCACTATGGATGAGCAGCTCTCCATCGCCGTCAGGGAAGCCTTCGTACGCCTCTACGAGCAAGGCCTGATCTACCGCGGCAACTACATCGTCAACTGGGACCCGGTCCAGCAGACTGCCGTCTCTGACCTCGAGGTTACCCACGAAGATCGGACCGGCAAGCTCTACCACGTCCGCTACGATCTCGTCGACGGCACCGGCTCGCTCGTCATCGCCACCACCCGCCCTGAGACCATGCTCGGCGACACCGCTGTCGCCGTAAACCCCAACGACCCGCGCTATCTCGCTTTGCACGGCAAGCTGCTCCGCCTGCCTCTGAGCGCCTCTGCCGCCGGCCCCGACCGCCTCATCCCCATCCTCGCCGACACCTGGGCCAATCCAGAGTTCGGCACTGGCGCCGTCAAGGTCACCCCCGCCCATGACCCGAACGACTTCGCCATCGGCGAGCGCCACAAGCTGCCCAGGATCACCATCATGGACGCCCAGGCCCGCATCGACCTGCCCGGCTCGCCCTACCACGGCCTCGATCGCTATGCGGCCCGCGAGCGCATCGTTGAAGACCTCCGCAGCCTCGGCGCACTCGTCGATATCAAAGACCACCCCATGTCCATCGGCGTCTCGCAGCGCACTGGCGCCGTCATCGAGCCGCGCCTCTCGACCCAGTGGTTCCTCAAGATCCAACCGCTGGCCGACAAGGCCATCGCCGCCGTCGAGCAGGGCCACATCCGCATCACCCCTGACCAGTACCGCAAGGTCTATCTCGAGTGGATGTCGAACATCCATGACTGGTGCCTCTCGCGCCAGCTCTGGTGGGGCCACCGCATTCCTGCCTGGCACTGCACCTCTTGCCCACAAATCACCGTCGCCCGCGACGCGCCGACAACGTGCGCCCACTGCGGCAGCAACGCCCTTACCCAAGAGACCGACGCCCTCGATACTTGGTTCTCCTCTGGCCTGCTGCCCTTTACCGTTTTCGGCTGGCCCGCCGCGACCCCCGACCTGGCCGCCTTCTACCCTACGCAGCTGCTCATCACCGGCTTTGACATCCTCTTCTTCTGGGTCGCCCGCATGATCATGCTCGGTACCCACTTCATGCTCGACGAGCCCTTGCCGGACGGCTCCGCCCGTACCCTCGCCCAGGCTGTCCCCTTCCAGCAGGTCTACATCCACGCGCTCATCCGCGATGCCGACCGCCAAAAGATGTCCAAGACCAAGGGCAACGTCATCGACCCCATCCAGATCATCGAAAAGTACGGTACGGATGCAGTCCGCTTCACCCTCGCCGCCCAGGCATCGCCCGGCACTGACATCGCCTTCAACGAAGCCCGCACCGAGGGCTACCGCGCCTTCGCCAACAAGATCTGGAACGCCGCCCGCTTCATCTTCATGAACCTTGACCGCGCAGCCGAAGCCGGCATCACCATCGATCGCTACACCCTCTGCGAAGCCGCCGGCTCGCAAGAACTCGAAGCCCGCTGGATCACCTCGCGCCTCCACGCCACCATCGCGGAAGTCAACCGTGCCCTGGCCGACTACCGCTTCGACGAAGCCGCCAACCTCGTCTATCAGTTCTTCTGGGGCGAGTTCTGCGACTGGTACCTCGAGATCGTCAAACTCCGCCTCGACTTCACTCCCCTTGCAGCCGCATTTGCTCCACCCACAGCAGCCACCCCCAACGATCGTCATCCTGAGCGGAGACCGGAGCTTCCACCGGACGGTCTTCCGTCCAGTAGGGTGGACAGTGAAGGATCTGCGATTGTCCTCGCCTCATCCCGTACCGCCCTCACCACTCTGCTCGCAACCTTCGAGTCCGCCCTTCGCCTGCTCTCCCCCTTCATGCCCTTCCTCACCGAAGAGCTCTGGCACGCCCTCTACAATGGCGCGCCTCCAGCCAAATCGATCGCCCTCACCCGCTTTCCCCTACCCGGCCCCGTCGATCCCATTGCCGAGCAAAGCATGGCCCTCCTCCAGGAGCTCATAACCACCATACGCGAGGCCCGCAAAAATCTAGCCATGCCCC
>CAXTMM010000047.1:0-12153 GCA_964245415.1 uncultured Acidobacteriaceae bacterium
AGCTGGAAGTCCGCTACCTCGCCAACCAGGACCCCAACCTCCACTTCGCCCTCATCACCGACCTGCCCGATGCCGTCACCCGCCCCCGCGAGTCTGACCGCGACCCCCTCGTCGATCTCGCCATCAAGCTCATTGACGACCTTAACGCCCGCTACAGCACCGGCATCGCCGGCGCCCGGCACAGCGCCGGCGGCGGCAGCTTCGCGCTCTTCCACCGTCACCGCATCTTCAACGCCCGCCAGGGTGTGTGGATGGGCTGGGAGCGCAAGCGGGGCAAACTGCTCGACCTGAACAAGTACCTCACCGGCGCATTCGACGCCTTCCCGGTCAAGGCGGGCAACGTGGACGCCGTCCGCGGAGTCAAGTTCATCATCACCCTCGACTCCGACACCCAGCTTCCCCGCGGCAGCGCCGCCACCATGGTCGGCGCCATGGCCCACCCGCTCAACCGCGCCATCATCGACCCAAAAACCCGCATCGTCACCGCCGGCTACGGCATTCTCCAGCCCCGCGTGGGCGTCAGCGTTCAGTCCGCCGCCCGCTCCCGCCTGGCTCAGCTCTACTCCGGCCAGACCGGCTTCGACATCTACACCCGCGCCGTATCCGACGTTTACCAGGACCTCTACGGCGAAGGCATCTTCACCGGGAAGGGCATCTACGAAGTCGACACCCTCCACGCGGTGCTTGATCGCCGCTTCCCCCGCAATGCCCTGCTCTCGCACGACCTCATCGAAGGCGCCTACGCCCGCGCTGGCCTCGCCACCGACATCGAAGTCATCGACGACTATCCTTCCCACTACAGCGCCTACACTCGCCGCAAGCACCGCTGGGTCCGGGGCGACTGGCAGATCGCCCAGTGGCTCTTCTCCTCGGTTCCCGACGAATCCGGCAAGAGCGTCCGCAATCCCATTTCGACCATCTCCCGCTGGAAGATCTTCGACAATCTCCGCCGCTCGCTCGTCGAACCCTTCACCCTGCTGCTGCTCATCGCCGGCTGGACGGGCCTGATCGGCGGCCCGCTTTACTGGACCCTCGCCACCGTCTTCATCATGTTCCTGCCCACGCTCGTCCAGCTGGTCTTCTCGCTTGGCCGCGCCATCGCCTCTGACCAGCCCGGCGTCCTGCGCGACACGATCACCGGCTTCTGGCAAGGCGCCTTCATCACCCTGCTTAACCTCGTCTACCTGCCCCATACCACCATGCTCTCGCTCGATGCGATCCTGCGCTCGCTCATCCGCCGCTTCGTCACCGGCGAGCGCCTGCTCGAGTGGGAGACCGCCGCCGAGGCCGAGTCAGGCGCCCGCAAGAGCACTCCAGTCGATCGCTACCTCTCTGCGACCCCCATCTTTTCTCTCATCGTCGCGGCCATGCTCTTCACCCTCAACCACCATGCCCTGCTCATCGCCGCGCCCATCTTGGTCCTCTGGGGCTGCGCCGGCATTCTCACCGCGTGGCTCAACAGCCCGCCACGCGAAGAACGCTGCGAGCTCAACGCAGCCGACACCCAGCTCCTCCGACAGCACGCCCTCCGCATTTGGCGCTACTTCTACCAGTTCGGTGGCGAGCAGCACCACTACCTCATCCCTGACAACGTTGAGGAAAAAGCCCTCTTTGAAGCCGCCCGCGTCTCCCCCACCAACCTCGGCCTGCTGCTCAATGCTCGCCAGACCGCTGTCGAACTCGGCTTCCTCAACATCCCTGAGTTCGCTGACCTTACTACCCGCACCCTCTCCACTCTTGAGCGCCTCCCGAAGCACCGCGGCCACCTCTACAACTGGTACAACACGCAGACCCTCGAGCCCCTGCAGCCCATCACCGTCTCGTCGGTTGACAGCGGCAACTTTGCCGCCTCGCTCTACACCCTGCGCACCGGGGCGGCTGAGCTACTCTCGTCCCCCCTGCTTTCGCCCTTGCTCTTCGCCGGCCTCATAACGCAGAGCGAGCTGACCCAGGGCACCCTCCAGATGCCCGACAACGCACCCTCTGCCTGGCACCCTCATAATGCCAATCCATGGCCGGCTGAGCAGATGGAGAAGTGGATCGCCTGGATCCTGACCGGAGGCGTCCGCCCGTCAAACCCCGCACCGGCTGTTAACGAAGATGAGCAATCCTGGTGGCAAAACGAGCAGCAAACCCGCATCCGTGCCATCGCAGCCATCGTCCACCAGTACATGCCCTGGCTGCTCCCCGAGTTCGCCTTGCTCCGCCAGATCCCGCTCCTCTCTCTCAAGGAGGGCTCATCCTTCCCCTGCCTCAAGGACGCGGTCGACTTCATCGACCTGCTTGACGCCCACCTCGCACAAAACTTTGCCATCCATCGAAATGCAGATGCCCAAGGCTCCTCAGCCATCGTGCTCGGCGAGCAGATGCGCAGCCTTCTCCCCGCCGTCCGCCAGCGCACTACAACACTCATCGAAGAGCTCAACCGCTGCTCGCTCGAAGCCTTCCGCCTGGCCAACGACATGGATTTCGCCTTCCTGATCCAGAAAGACCGCCAGATGCTCTCGATCGGCTATGAGCTTTCCACCGACACCGTCCACGCCGCCTCCTACGATATGCTCGCGTCGGAGGCCCGCATTGCCGCCTTCCTCTCCATCGCCAACGGAGAAATGCCGCAGACCAGCTGGTTCAAACTAGGCCGCACCCACACCTTCGCCCATGGCCGCGCCGTGCTCCTCTCCTGGACCGGCACCATGTTCGAGTACCTGATGCCCTCGCTCTGGATGCGCAGCCTGCCTGACACGCTGATGTCCCGCACCCTCTCAGGCGTGGTCGCCATCCAGCGCGCCTTCGCCCGACGCCTCGGCATTCCCTGGGGCATCTCCGAGTCAGGCTACGCCGAGATCGACGACGCCGGCCACTATCACTACCACGCCTTTGGCGTCCCCGACATAGCTCTCAAGTGGGACGCGAACGCCGGCCCCATCATCGCCCCCTACGCCAGCTATCTCTCCTTAAGCATCGATCCGCTCGAGGCCCTCAAGAACATCCGCCGCATGGTCAAACTCGGCTGGATGGGCGCCTACGGCCTATACGAAGCAGCCGACTACGCCCAGTCCCTCAAGCAGCCCCGCCTCGTCCGCGAGTGGATGGCCCATCATCAGGGCATGTCCCTGCTCGCCATCCTCAACCTGCTTGAGGACAGCGCCGTTCAGCGCTGGTTCCACGCCAATCCTCACCTTCAGGCCACCGAGCTCCTGCTCCACGAAAAACCCATCCGCGAAGCCACCCTCAAGCAGGAACTCAAAGCCAGCCCTCAGCGCGCCCGCCCTGTCGTACCGATCTCAGCCCCGTCGGTCCAGTGAAGCCCTGGGAACTCTCCTAACCAGGGTGCCCACGTCTCGCCTCCGAGACGTGGGCACAAGTAATCGCACCCGCTCACGCAGCTACATCGTTCTCAAACGCCGCCTGATGAAAGTCATACACACTCAGCACCTTGCCCGCCCTCTCCGGGTCCGTCGACCAGGTCCGCGAAACATGAGTAATAAACCCCACCCCGTCACTCGCCGCCAGCGCCGACATGTAATCCGGATGGCTCGCACTCAACCGCCGCAGCAAACTCATCCTCGCCGTAAAGCACGCCTGACAACTCGCAAACTGTCCCCAGTCCGCCTGCACCACCATCCATGCCCCATTCAAAAACTCCCGCGTCGGCAGCGATAGCGTCGTACATCCATCAAGCGGTGGATGCGACTGCTTTTGCCCAAAGAGATTGTTCGCCTTGATCGCCAACCCCGACATACCCCAGGCCGACTCCAGCGCCGCCTCGCACGCAGCAAACGCAGGAAAGATATGCCCGGCTGCCCTGGCCGCCGCAAAGGCCTGCTGCAAAAATTCGTCATGCGTCATCATGCAATCCCCTCCACTGTTGAACACCGCCGCGGCATGGATTTCATACGCGCAGCGAAAAAGGCGCCGTTCTCTTTCGAGATGGCGCCTCGTGTGTCCTATCTTCCAGTATCTCAACTTACAGACGAACGCTATGCAACCAGCCAACCGCAAGCGTTGATCTCCTTCGAAGATTGTCATCCTGAGCGAAGAGAGGGATCTGCGGTTGAGCTTACCTTCCCGCTCTAAACAACGAAATACTTGGCCTGCGGATGATGCACAATCAGCGCATTCGTACTCTGCTCCGGCTCCAAATGAAACCCCTCCGTCAACCGAACCCCAATCGTCTCCTCGGGCTTCAACAGATCGAAAATCTTCACCTGGTCCTCAAGATTAGGACTGGCAGGATATCCAAACGATTAACGCGACCCGCGATATTTCTGATGAAATAAATCCTTCACCTCGCCCGCATCCTCGCCGTCAATCCCGAGGTCCCGCCGTATCAACTTATGCGCCAGCTCAGCCAAAGCTTCCGCCGTCTCCACACTCAGACCATGCACATAGAGGTACCGCGTAAAATCCCCCGCATCAAAGAGCTTCTTGGTCTCCTCGCTAGCCCGGTCCCCAATCGTCACAACAGAAAACCCAATTACATCCATCAAGCCGGAACTCACCGGATGAAAGTAGTCGGCAATAGAAAGCTTGCGCCCCTCGCGCTGCCGGGGAAAGTAAATCCGTAGCCGCTCGCGAGCAGCGTCCACCGTACTCTCCGGCTCATACACGACGACTTCGTTACCCTCAGCCTGGCAAGGGAAAAACCCGTACACTAGCTTGGGCTCAAACCAGTTCTTGGCCTTGATCTCCTTCTTCAATTCACCCAGGATAGGACGATACCTCTCCTCCACCAGCCGCAAATAATCGGTAGCCGAAGCAGTCTTCAGCTGCCACTGGTTCTTGAATAACGCGATCTCGTTGATATACCCAAACACCTCATCGAGATCGAAATCCTTCTTCACCCGCGTCCCATAGAAGCTCGGCTGCGGAGTCACCCGCTCCGGCGTCACCGAAGCCGACCGCTCCGTTCCCGCCTCGGGCAGCAGCGCCGTAGCCGCAGCAGCAGCCACCGCCTGTGGGTAAACCTTCACCGTGCTGCCTTCTTCGAGCCGTGTCTCGCGATCCCCATTCGACGCCGTCAGGTCGCTCATCACATGCAATCCGGCAAACGCATCCTCTGCATAAAACACAGCAGACGAATACTCCTTACGCAGATCCTGCTCGACGTACTTCCGCGTCAACGCCGCCCCGCCACAAATCACCGGCGTATCCATCGCCAGCCGCTGCAAATCCTGAATGACATACTTCATCTCAAGCGTCGACTTGACCAACAATCCACTTAGCCCGATCGCGTCCGCCTTATGCTCCCGCGCCGCCTTGATAATCACATCCGCAGCCTGCTTGATGCCCAGGTTGACAACCTTGTAGCCGTTATTCGACAGAATAATATCGACCAGGTTTTTGCCAATATCATGCACATCGCCCTTCACAGTCGCGAGCACGATAGTTCCCTTCTGTGTCCCCTCCACGCGCTCCATCTTCGGTTCCAGATAAGCGACCGCCGCCTTCATCACCGCAGCTGAATCAAGCACCGAAGGCAGCTGCATCTTGCGCGCCCCAAACAACTCCCCAACCGTCTTCATCCCATCGATCAGCACCGTGTTGATAAACTCGAGCGGCGTATACGTAACCAGCGCTGTATCAATGACCTGCTCCAGCGACTGTTTCTCATCGCCCGCCCCCATCGAGCGCTCACCTCGAATAATCAGCTGCTTCAACTTATCTTCAAGCGAAATATTTTCAAGCACGGCTACTTCTTCCACCGCGCTCCCATCGATCGAGCTGAAGTAAGCCATGTACCCCTGGAGCGGATCGCCCTCGCTGCGATCCTCAAAGATCAGCTTCCTCGCCAGTTCCACCTCACGCTCAGGAATCTTGTACAGCGGATAAATCTTCGCGTAGTTCACAATCGCTGCGTCCAGCCCGCGATCCACAGCCTCTTTCAGGAATACGCTGTTCAACACCCGCCGCGCATACGCATTCAACCCAAATGAAATATTGCTCACACCCAGGATCGTCTTTGCCTTCGGCAGCTCCAGCTTGATCCGCCGCACTGCCTCGAGCGTCTCCATGCCGGCGCTGCGATAATCCTCCTGCCCGGTGGAGATAGGCAGCGTCAGCGCGTCGAATAAAATATCCTCCCCGCGCACGCCGTACCGCTCCGTCGCCATCTCGTAAATACGTTTCGCAATTGCGACTTTCTTGTCCGCAGTCAGCGCCATTCCGTCTTCATCGATCGTCAGCGCCACCACCGCCGCGCCATACCGCTTGACCATGGGCAAAACCTTGCTTGTCCGCTTCTCCCCATCCTCAAGATTGATCGAATTTATCACCGGTTTGCCTGGCACTCGCTTCAGCGCCTCTTCAATCACATCCGCTTCGGTCGAGTCGATCATGATCGGCGCCGTCACCCGCGTCGCAATCTTCTCGAGCACGCCGTTCATATACGCCTTCTCGTCCTCACCGACAATTGCGCAGCACAGGTCCAGCATCTGCGAGCCTTCGGCCGCCAGCCGCTTGGCCATCGCCAGAATGCCGTCATAATCCTGCGCACGCACCATGTCACGAAACGCCGCAACCCGCGTCGTTGTGTTCATCTCCTCAGCCACAATCACCGGCTGCCCGTCCACCTCAAGCGGCGTCGCGCCAAAGGCGCTCGCGGCCACGCCCTGCGGCTTCACTTCACGCCGAGCCGGCACCGCATCCCGCACCGCCTCGCATACCGCACGCAGGTGCTCGGGCGTCGTCCCGCAACAGCCGCCCACCACCTGCACCCCATACTCGGTCACAAACCGGCGATGATATGCAGCCAACTCCGCCGGCGTTAACTTGTAAACAGCAACGCCGCCTTCATTCTGCGGCAGCCCCGCATTTGGCAGCACACTAATCGGCCGTACCGAGTTCTGACAAAGAAACCGCACGGCGTCATTCATCTCCGCCGGCCCCGTCGCACAATTCAACCCGATAATGTCAGGATCAAGACACTCCAGCACCGCCAGCGCCGCGCCAATTTCCGAGCCAAGCAGCATCGTGCCGGTGGCTTCAAGCGTCACCTGCATCTGCACCGGCAGCCTCAACCCGGCCGCACGCATCGCGTCCCAGCAGGCCGCCAGCGCGATCTTGCCTTGCAGCAGATCCTGGCAAGTCTCAATCAGCAGAATATCGACGCCACCCTCTATCAGCGCTCCAGCCTGCTCGCGATACATCTCCGCCATCGCGTCATAAGTTATGTGCGCAAGCGAAGGCAGCTTGGTAGTCGGCCCAATCGACCCGGCAACAAACCGCGGCTTCTCTGCCGTCGAATATTCGCGCGCCACTTCCTTCGCCAGCCGAGCCGCCGCCACATTTAGCTCATGCGTCTGCGCGCCAAGCTCATACTCATCGAGCACCACCCGCGTCGACCCGAAACTATTCGTCTCGACCACATCGCAGCCCACTTCAAAGTAACTTGCATGGATGCCGCGGATTATATCGGGCCGCGAAAGCACCAACAGCTCGTTGCAGCCTTCCTTGCCCCAGTAATCGTCAAAGGTCGGCGCGTGCGTCTGGATACTCGTGCCCATGGCGCCGTCATAGACCATCACACGTTGTTTGATAAGTTCAAGAAAATCAGGCATAGGGTGTATGGCTCATCGATCAAGCTGCGCTAAGAGCCATTGTAGCCGCTCAATGAGCTGACGCCCGCGAGCCGGCAGCTAAGTCTTCTCCAGCAAAGATTACGAGAAAGCTGAATGCACGCGAGCAAGGCCCGCCCTACAGCACCGGCTCCACAGGATCGACTACCCAGATAGTCAACTCCCCATCCCGCAGCGGCTCCATCGCAACTCCGGCGCTCTTGAAATGATCCGAACTCTTATGCACCTCAAAATCTTCTTTCGACCCATACCGTTCATTGAACAAAAACTCCCCACCATCGGTGGTCTCAAAGAGTTCATAAAGCTCCACTCCATCCTCGGCCCGGCTCGCTCTCACCAGGTCCAGCAGCACCTCCCGCATCGCCTCCTCCTTACCATCCTTCGCCTTCAACTGCGCAAACACCCGTACCTCAGCCATTCTGCCCATCCTCCGCTTTCATACGATGCTCCATAAACACAAGAGCGGCAGCCCGCAGGCTGCCGCTCGCCTCACAACCATCCCACTACTTCAACGAGTCTGAGTGCGCACTCATGTCTCCAACCAGCCCCAGCGACGGCGTCAACATATCTTCCTTGCGCATCACCAGGTTAGTCGCATTAAGCGTCGCCAGCTCAAACCCATGCCCATGTGTAATCGCATCTGTCGGGCACGCCTCAACGCAGTAACCGCAAAAGATACACCGGTTGTAGTCGATGTTATAAACCTTGGCATACCGCTCGGCGCTGGAGATCCGCACCTCCGCCGTGTTCTCCGCCGCTTCAATATAAATGCAGTTGGAAGGGCAGGCCGCCGCGCACACAACCCATGCAACACACTTCTCTATGCCATTCTCATCCCGCTGCAGCACATGCGCCCCACGAAAGCGCTCCTGCAAAATCGCGCCCTTGTTCGGGCCCGCGCCGTCCGGGTAGTTCTCTACCTCGGTCGGCTCAAACATTTCCTTAAATGTGATGCTCATGCCCTTGGCGATACCAGCAATGTTGCGCACGATCGACATGCGGCTAGTATACGATGACGTCTGGCTCATCGCGCATCTCACTCGCTATGCGGCCAAAAACAGTCGCCTACATCCACCACCGTCTCCATCACAAGGAGAGCCAACGCTTGAACCTACTCTGCCGATTGATGACTATCCTGCCGCTCAGCGTATCCATGGCAGCCATGCCGGCCGCTCCCCAAATGGGCGCCTCACCCGCACCCGCACCCGTATCGCCAGACGGCACCACCCTCGCTCTCATCGGCCTCACCACTCAAAGTGTCCTCACCGGCGACACCATCAAAACCATGCCGCACCAAACCATCACCGTCGAAAATGGTCACACTCACGCGAGCGAAACCTACTCCGGCGTGCCGCTCGTCATGCTTCTCGCGCAGGTAGGCGCGGCCACCGGCCAGGACGTCCACGGCAAAGCCCTCTCCGAATACATCGTCGCCACTGGCGCTGACGGCTACAAGGCAGTTCTCGCACTCGCCGAAACTGAACCCGACTTCCATCCCGGCCAAATCCTGGTCGCCGACGAGCTCGCCGGCAAGCCCCTCGACACCAAGGAAGGCCCCTTCAAACTCATCGTCACTGAAGACAAGCGCCCCGCACGCTCGGTCCACAACCTTGTCAAGCTGGAGCTGAAACAAGCCGAGTAAAACCGCAACACCCAAAGTAATCCCGTGTTTCTAAGGACAAAGCACGAGGGCCCCCGCATGTTTGCCTCCCAACTCCGAGCTACACTCCTCCCGTCCTGCGCCCTGGCACTCTCGCTCCTCATCTCGCCCGCAGCCCACGCGCAGCAAGCGGTCAGCGCAACGACCACAACTCCGCTCTCCCCCGACAGCCTCGCCTGGCTTCCACAAGGCCTCACCACCCTTAGCCGCCAGGCCAGTTCCCACACCGACTTCACCTTCGACCGCTCTATCCTCGGTCTCGTCGGCAACATGCCCTCGCTCGACGCGCCCACCCGGCAAGCCATAGCACGCCTCAACGGCATCTCGCTCCACCTCTACCGCTTCCCTGGCCGCGATGCCTATGACCCAGCCGCTATTGCCTCAATCCGTGCCCAGTACGACACCATCGGCTGGAAGCACTTCTCCACCAGCCACCCCGAACCGGGCCTCAACGGCGAACCCGCCGGCCACACCGACGTCTGGCTCAACATGCATGGCATCAACATCGCCGGAGCCACCATCCTCTTGTCCGGGCCATCGACGGTAAACCTCATTGCCGTATCTGGCGACCTGACCACCCTCGACCTGCTCCACCTCCGCGGCCATTTCGGCATCCCCCGCTTCCCGGACGACGCGCTACCTCACTGAGGGGAGGACCCCTGCAGGGAAGTGGTCATCTTCGTGACATCTATATCGCGCCTGAGCTTTTTTGGCGCGAAGTGCTTTCGGCCCGCATGGCAGTTTTCTACCCTCCCGCGCCGCGGGTCTCCGCCGTTACTCGATGCCAAGCTTCTTCCAGATCGAGTCAACCCGGGCCGTCGTCGCGGCGTCCATCTCGATCATCGGCGGCCACTTCCTGGTAAACCCTTCGGCCGGCCACTTCCTGGTCGCGTCCATCCCCATCTTCGAGCCATAGTTCGGCAGCCTCGACGCGTGATCAAGCGAGTCCACTGGTCCCATCGTGAACTGAATATCCCGCTCAGGATCGATATTGTTCGCCGTCCGCAGGGTCACTTCGCCCAGGTCCTGCACATCGCAATCCTCATCCACCACGACAATGCATTTCGTAAACATCGCCTGCCCCAGCGCCCATATCCCGCTCATTACCTTGCGCGCATGCCCGGCGTAGCTCTTCCTGATCGAAACAACCATTAGGTTATGAAACACGCCCTCGACCGGCAAATTGATATCCACAATCTCGGGCAGCGTCAGTCGCATCAGCGGCAGAAAGATCCGCTCGACCGCCTTTCCCATCCAGGCATCTTCCATCGGCGGCTTGCCTACAATTGTCGCCGCGTACACCGGCTCCCTGCGATGCGTAATCGCCGTGATGTGAAAGACCGGGTACTCATCCTCCATCGTATAAAAGCCGGTATGATCCCCAAATGGCCCCTCGGTCCGCAGCTCATCGAGCTTCACAAACCCTTCCAGGATGATCTCCGCATGCGCCGGAACCTCCAGGTCAACCGTCTCGCACTTCACTAGCTCTACCGGCTTCTGCCGCAGAAAACCGGCTACGATGTAATCCTCTACCTCAGGCGGCGCAGGCACAATCGCAGAAAACGTCGTCGCCGGATCGGTCCCAATCGCCACCGCAACCTCCAGCCGGTCGACCAACTGCTTCGTGTAGGCAACTGTCGGCAACGGCGGAGAGCCGGGTGCCCCAGGTCTCGCACCTGCGACCTGGGATCCGCTGCGAACAGTCGCGATTCCCGCCTCACGCACCGTGCCACCAGCAGTCTCCGCCATCTGCGTCACCCGCCCCGCCGCCCCTTCAGCCTGCGCCCTCATTCGTTCCCGCAGGTGCTCCGCCGCATTCTTCTGCCGCTGCCAGTGCATCCCAGTCGTCTGCCCGTCATACACCTGGATCCGGTACATGCCCACATTCCGCTTTCCCGTCTTCGGGTCTCGCGTCACCACGCAAGGCAGCGTGATATACCGCCCCCCATCCATCGGCCAGCACTGCAACACAGGAAACTGCAGCACATCGATCACATCCCCGCGCTTCCCAATCCTTACCACTTCCTTACAAGCCGCATCCTTGGCCGCAATCACCTTGGGGAAAAACTTTCCAAGCTCCGCCAGCATCGGCAGCAGCTTCAGCTTCTCCATCAATCCCTCAGGTGACTTCATCTCCAGCAGCGCCCGGATCCGCCCCGCAATCTCATCGAGCGAATCCACATCGAGCGCCAGCTTCATACGGCGCTCCGACCCAAACTGGTTCATCAATACCCGCGCACCCGGGTACCCGCGGACCTTCTCGAACAGCAGCGCCGGGCCTCCCGCCTTCGCCCCTCGCTTACCTGCCTTCGAAGCCCGGTCGGTAATCTCCGCAATCTCGAGGATCGGATCAACTTCTTCCTTGACCCGCGTCAGCTCACCCGCCCGCTCCAAAGCCCTGATCCACTCGCGTAAGTCCTTGTAAGCCAATCCCTTGCTCCTTTACGTCTGCCAGTTCCATTTTATGGCTCAGCGCGCTTAAGCCCGGACGAGCCGCCAACAGGACTATCACCGGCACACAAAAGCAACGGCCACCCCATCGTCTGAGGTGGCCTTCTATGAGTAAGTTCACCAGTGCGAAAGCGCCGGCCCGACCATCTGGCTAGGACTACTAACTCAGCCAGTCGCAGCGCAGACTAAGCCCATGCGAGAACTCAGCGTGCTCATTCGCGACCAGGACCTCCTGGATCCGCCCTGCATAATCCGCGCCTGCCTTCTCATAGTGCGAGAGCTGCAGCACCTGGATTCGAATCGGCGTCTGCCCAGGACTTTCCGCGATGCTCGCGCGAATCAGGTCCTTCTGCTCCTCGCTCATCCATCAAACAGATTGCTGGCTTCGGTGTAGTCATCTTTATCTTGGCGATAGTTGTAGCGTGCAGCCGGCTCGCCAAAAAGCTTGATCGCACGATCGCGATA
>CAXTMM010000047.1:12253-19795 GCA_964245415.1 uncultured Acidobacteriaceae bacterium
CACATACTTCGGCAGGTTACCCACATTGCCATCAAACCATCGCAGTTGTAGTTGTCTACCGTTGTCGCGCATGGGGCCAGATCATAGTAAAGGTCAAACGGATCGAACTTGGCATGGGCAAACGCATCATCCTTGCCCACCGCTTGGTATACGTACTCCCCTTACCCTGTGGAGAATCGCGCTAATCCTCCTCCACCACTTTAGTCATCCATCGATCCATCAGCGTCTGCGCGCACCGAGCACCGCACAAATGCATCACTCCCGGCGAATGAGCCAGGATCAGGTTCCATCCCGCCATCTTCAACATTGGCTGAGTTGGATCCCCAGGCACTACCTGCATCTGATCCATCCAGGCCAACCACCAGTCTCCCGATTCACTTTTGGCCTTGTTACAAACGTCACAGTGGTAGCTCTCCGTCCACGCCATGCTAGTGCGTCCCTCAACTGTGATTGAAAGTAGCACAGCTGCCGTGAATCCATCACCCGGCTTCCACATTTGCCAGCGGCGAAGCCGCACCGGCAATCGTTACTAATGGGTAGCCAAGCCGCTTCCACCCATCATAGCCACCCAGCAGCGGCCGGGCGCGCTTGACCCCCATCTTGCGAATGGTCAGCGCCATCTTCACCGCTGTCTCTTCATTCGGGCACGTGCAGAACAGCACCACATCCCGGTCCCTGGGAATCATGCTGCTCGACTCCACCAGCCGGTCAGGCGTGTACAACACCGCACCGGGCAGAGTCTGAGGATCAGGCAGGTAGTCTAGCGGGTGGCGCAGGTCGATGATATACACATCTTCGCCCTTGTCCAGCATCTCTCTAAGCTCAACCGGGGATACGCGAGCCGTACGGATCTCGGCCATCGTCGCTCGCCGCTGGATCATCCGGTTCACGAAAAATCCGATGAACAACAGGACAAACAGCGTCACGGCAAAGTGCGCAGCCAAGGCCAGCGCATGCGGATGCGCATCCAGGAAGTCACCAAAGAAGCGCCCTCCCACCGTAAAACTCAGAGCCCACAGCAGCACGCCCGACGCGTCATAGAGAACAAAGGTCCGCAGCGGCATTTTGGTCTGCCCCGCAATTGCGCCTGCCACGGTACTCAGTCCCGGTACGAACTTGGCAAATAAAAGCGCCCGCGCGCCATGCCTGCCAAAGTAGCCCTCCGTGCGCCGCACGCAAGCGGTGGCCTCGGGCGCAAACCGGCACAGCAGCCTCACAACGCTACCGCCGTACCTTCCTCCCAGCACATACCAGCCCAGATCGCTGACCATGCTGCCCATCAGCACGGAGAGCAGCACGGGAGCCAGGTGCAGTTGATGCGTCGCCGTCAGCGTGCCAACCGTAATTAGCAGCGGTGCCGTCGGGATCGGAACGCCCATCTGCTCCACCATCGTCCACAGGAAAAGAACGAGGTAAGCATTTTTCAGAAAAAGATGGAGAGCGAACGGCATAAGTCAGGAACCCGGCTGCTTACAAAGTATAGATGTGCTGCCGGACCAAATGGACTCGGATCCTCAATGCCCAACCCAGCCGCCTAGAACCCCGCACGCTGACCGGAGCAAAGAGGTATTGTGATGCTGAGCAAAGCGAAGGATCTGCTCTTGTCCTTCACCGGGGTGCCCTCGCTTGCATGTGAAACCTGGGCATGTTCAGCACGAACCTTCCCCCGGAAGCCTGCACCACACCAGCAAAGACTTACCGCTTCACCCGCACCTTAGGCTCGACCGACAATCCCGGCCGCAACAGGTGATCCGAATCCTCACTCTTATTCGACAGATCTATACGCACCGGCACTCGCTGCACCACCTTCACATAATTCCCCGTAGCATTCTCCGGGGGAAACAAGCTCAGCACCGACCCGGTAGCCCCGCCGATCTGTGTCACCACCGCATCGTACTTCCGATTCCCATACGCATCCACCGTCACCGTCACCGGCTGTCCGGGCCGCATCATGTTAAGCTGGGTCTCCTTAAAGTTCGCCGTAATCCATATATCGTCAAGCGACACGAGCGTCGTCATATTCTGCCCAACGCTCACATTCTGCCCCACCTCTACGCTCTTGCGCGTAACGATTCCGTCCACCGGGGCCACAATCTTCGTATAACTCAGGTTTAGCTTCGCCTGATCCAGAGCAGCGCGGTTCTGTTCCACCTGCGCCGCAGCCTGGTCGGCCTTGGCCAACTGCATCTTCACCTGCTGCGGCCCGGTTTGAGATTGCTTTAGCTGCGCTTGATTCTGCTTGACCCTATCCTGCGACATGCGTACTGAAGCCTCAGATGCGGTCACATTCTGCTTGGCCTGGTTCAGCGCCGCTTCGTCCGCCGCCGCGGTTGCGACGGCCTGGTCAAACTGCTGCTTTGAGATCACGTCCTTCTGCACAAGAGGCGTGTATCGCTCCACATCGAGCTTCGCCTTGATAAAGTTTGCGTCTGCCTGAGAGACCGCCGCGCGGTTAGCCTCCAGTTGGTGCTGCGCCTGCGCCACTTCGTCGCTGGACTGCAGCACAACAGCAGCCGCTGACGAAATCCCGGTCCCGGAGTTCACATTTGTAATCGGCACATTCACTCGCGCCGCTTCCAGGTTCGCCTCCGCTGCTTCCAGGTTCGCCTCATCCTGCTGGATCGTGGTCTGATAGTCTTTTGGGTCCAGCTCAACGATCACATCGCCCGCCTTGACTACCTGATTCTCTTCTGCGGCCACGCGCACCACGGTACCGCCAATGCGCGAGCTCACCTGGATCAGGTGGCCGGCTACCTGCGCGTCGTCGGTATCCTCGTAAAAAGTTGAGTGCCAGTAGAAAAGCAGCGCTGCGATCACCACAATCGCCACCACGCCAATAATTACAAACCGGCGTCGCGACTTCTGCCGCGGATTGTCTTGGCTGTCCTGCTGCTCGTCTTTCTTTTGATCCTTCTGATCCTGCCCCGGATTCGCGTCGGGCGTCTGCTCTGCCACGTCTATCTCCCTCCTACATAGGCCTTGTAGCCTGTTTGCGCCACGCCTAGAGCGCGTGCGAGTGTCAACTTGGCTACATTGTGCTGATAGAGACTGCTGATGTATTGATCATTCGCCTGCGCCACCGACTGCTGCGCCTGCGACACCGACAGGTTATCCGATATGCCTGCGACAAACTGCTGCTGCGCCTCGCTCAACGACTCGGCTGCCAATTGCACATTGCTCTGCGCGACCGAAACCTGCTTTTGCGCAGCCTGGATATCGAGAATGCTATCCCGCACATCCGCCGCGATCTGCCCGCGCAGGTTGCTCATCTGCGCCCGCTTCTGTTCAAGCTGCGTCTGAGCTGTCAACGCGTCGCCACGAATCTTGCCCTCTTCCAGGATAGGAATGTCCAGAGACCCGGTTGCGTCGCCCGTGCCATGCGAGTGCAGCACGTTCACGCCTATATCGCCGTAATCCCCCGTAAAGCTAAGCGTCGGATACCGCTCAGCGGTTGCCGCCTTGCGCGCCTTCTCCGCGCCTGCAATCTGTTCGTCAAACGCCTTCAGGTCTTTCCTTGCCGCGATCGCCTGCGCGACCGCCGTATCCGGGTCAATCCCATCCAGCTCCGCATAGGGCGCCTGGTCACTCAGCTCGAATTGCTGCTCCAGCGATAACCCAATCACCCGCGCCAGCGCGATCTTGTCTTTCTCGTAGCTGCTCTGGGCCTGGATCAGCGTCTGCTGCTGGGTCTGGTAATCCACCCGCGCCCGTAGCTCGTCGAGCAGCGGCGAGGTGCCTGCCCGGTGCTGCTCCACCGCCTGGTCAAGCGAGACCTTCGACGTCGCCACCTGCGCCTGGTCGCTCTCAATGTGGCTCTTATCCGCAATCACCGTTAGGTAAGCGTTCCCTACGCTCAACACCACTTCATCCCGCGCATCGTCAACAGAAAGCTGTGCACTGCGAAAATTATGTTTTGAAGCCAGGTAGTTCTGCAGCGACGCCACGCTCAGCAGCGTCCAGCTCAACGACCCGCGAAAGTCCGTGTCCCCATAGGGTCCGATAATGGCTGGAAATCCCGCGATGCGCAATCCTTCGGCCTGCAAGTCGGTCTCCTGGTCAGACTCCTTGATGCTCGCCGTAATCGTCGGAAGCAAGTTCTGCAGCTGTCCCAGCTGGGTAGCGCGCGCAGACAGCTGGTTCTGGCTCGAGAGAATCAGTCCCAGGTTATGACGTAGGCCTCGTTGGATCGCATCGTCAAGCGAAAGCGGCAGCACCCCGGGCACTACCTTTTCATCAGCCACACTGCCCTGGTAGCTATCCGATGTAATCTGCGTCTGCCCCACCTGCACCGGCGTCGGCAGTGTCGCGGGCCCGCTCGAGGCCTGACCGCCAAACTGCGCTAGCGCTACCGTACCTGCCGCTACACACAAGGCCAGCAGCCCTGACGAACACACCGCCCGGAGAGCAGGTACTCCCCACTGGCTCTTCCTAGCCTTCACCAAGTACTCGTCCCCTGTTTCGGAAAATGGCCACTGCCGGATTCAGTTGCCGCACATCATTGCGGATATTGGATGCGACGCTTTCGCAGGAGAATGCAAAATAACTGCACCCTCGCACCGCGAGCCTGTGCCATGATCCAAACGTGCTCAGCCGCCCTATTCAGCTCTTTTGAATGAAACCCGACCGCCCCTGTCAACCCTGGACCTGCAATTCAAACCTGCCTTATGCCTCGCTTCCGGGACATGAGGCCTTGCCGCGCTCGCGACTACAATATCCGGGTGTCCCCTTCATCGCGCTTTTTGTCTTACGCGATAGATGGATCCGGGCCCGGCTCGCGGAGGCTCGACATACCCCGGTGTGTCCATCTTCCCATCGCACACGGGATCTGTATCAGCCTCGGGCGGCCAACCTTCCAAAAACTTTAAACTCCCATGCCGACCCTATCCGCCTGCCCACCAGCCAGCACCGCCGGCGCATGTGCAAGCGAATTTGCCAGCGAGCACAAAGCCAGCCGGTACATCTCACCCACCGCCATCGGCGACCAATGCCCATCCCTGGGTCCACTCGCATCAAGCGACGCAGCAACCACTGCGTTCCCCTGCCCCAGCACCGCTCGCTGCACAAAGATAGCCCGCTGCGCCCCGGGCAGCGCAGCCAGCCAGTCGCGCAAGTCATGGCGCAGGCCGGGCTGGCCCCCGGTGGCCAGCCACTCCGTCAGCTGCGCATGCGAAATCCCTGCCGCACTCAAGTCTTCATCCTCCACACACAACGCACTGCCCCCATGCGGCACCCCCGCAAAGGAGCCCGGATCCTGCAGCCGCAAACGCGTCAAACCTAGCGACAGCACCCGCTGGCTTGTCAGCAAACGCGCCGCCTCGGGGTCCAGACAAGGATCAATCTCGACCGAAGCCAGCGTCTCTTCAACCAGCGCCACCGCCTCACCCTGGTCGCCCATCAGCAAAGACGCCAGCTGAAACAGCTCAGCCGCCGTCCCCTGCAGCACACTCGCATCCCCGCATCCGCCTGCACTCATAGTTATTCCCTCCATCCTTGGTCTCGCGTCTCGTCCATCATAGACCCACCCACATCGTCCGACTGCCCACTATGGGCCATCCCTGTGCCTGATTGAATGTCATCCTGAGCGAAGTCGGGCCCCGAGCGAGCGCCATTTGCTCGCTCGGTCAACAGTCCGCGCCCGAGCGATCAGGATCCCGAGCGCTTCCTACGGAGACGGCAAGCGGCGGCGAGAGCAAACAGAATCCCCTGATGTTGCCCTGGACCCCGTCAGCAGCTGCATGACTCGCTATCATCAGGCTAGAGAAGGCGTCGGCTGTTCCGACTGCCGGGATGCCTGGCATAGCCGAGGAGCGTGGAAGGTGACGATCAAATCGCGTGAGGTGCGTTTGCGGAGCCGGCCGGAGGGATTACCGTCGGCGGAAAACTTCTCGTTGGAGACGGTGACGTTGCACGATCCGGGACCGGGTGAGATACAGGTCCGGAACCTGTGGATGTCAGTTGACCCCTACATGCGCGGGCGCATGCGCGACCAGGTGAGCTACGTTTCGCCATTCCAGTTGGGCGAACCGCTTCAGGGTGGAGCGGTAGGCACTGTTGTGCAGTCGAATTACGAAAACCTTGCGGTGGGTGAGATGGTGCTCTCCATGTTTGGCTGGCGTGAGGTATTCAACGTCCCGGGTTCGTTGCCGGAAGCCATGTTGCGTAAGGTGGACGCAACAGCGATCGCGCCCCACCTGTATCTGAGCACGGCGGGACTCACCGGATTGACGGCGTGGGTGGGGCTGCTGGAAGTGGCGAAGGTGCAGCAGGGAGATGCGGTCTTTGTCTCGGGAGCGGCTGGCGCGGTTGGTTCGACCGCATGCCAGATCGCGAAGCTGAAAGGCGCGACCATCATCGGGTCGGCGGGCGGAGCTGAAAAATGCGAGTATCTGCGCAGCATCGGAGTGGATGCGGTCATTGATTACAAGGCGGCAGGAAGCTTTCTCGATGCCCTGCGGCAGGCAGCGCCGGACGGCATCAGCGTGTACTTCGATAATGTGGGCGGAGAACAGCTGGACGCGGCGTTGCTGGTTGCTCGCCCATTCGCTCGTTTTGCGTTGTGCGGGATGATCGGAGGCTACAACGGTCAGCCCTATGCTATGCGCAACCTGGGGGTCGCAGTGGGCAAGCGGCTGCGACTGGAAGGCTTTATCGTGTCCGATCATTTCAACTCGATGCCGGCATTTCTAACGGAAATGACCGGGTGGATTGCGACAAACAAAATCACATCGGCTCAGACCGTGGATAAAGGCATCGAGAACGCCGTGGAAGCGTTCTTGAAGCTCTTCAAGGGAGAGAACCTGGGCAAGATGCTGGTGAAGCTGAGCTGACTTTGCAGGCCCTGCTCGCTTGGGTGGACAATCCAGGCTGCAAGGGAGCGCTCCTTACTCGCTTGATGGCAGATCCGAGCCAACGCGACCGGTCTTCGCTCGCTTCGGTGGACAGCAGAATTACCCAAACTTCACACGCGCACTGTATAGGATGTTGATACGGACCTGGCCGTGTGCAGGCACGTGCCCCCAGTAGCCTCCCCACCATGATGACACTGAACGACGACGAACACCGCAACCTCTTTGTCAGCCGCGACGCCTCCTGGCTCTCCTTCAACCGGCGCGTCCTTGAAGAAGCCCAGGACTCCTCGAACCCCCTCCTCGAACGGCTCAAATTCCTTGCCATCACCGCCTCCAACCTCGATGAATTCATCGAGGTCCGCATCGCCGGCATGCTCCAGCGAATTGAAGAAGGCCTTGGCGAGCCCGGCCCGGATGACATGACTCCTCAACAGCTCCTCGACCAGATCACCGCCGACATGCACGAGCTCGTCGCCGAGCAGTACCACTGCTGGAACCAGGAGCTGCAGCCCGCCCTTCGCGACGCCGGTATCCGCGTCCTGGGATGGGCCGAGCTCGACGACCAGGCCCGGGCCGCCGCCACCGAGTTCTACCAGCGCGAAGTCGACCCACTGCTCACCCCCATCACCATCGACCCCCGCCATCCCTTCCCGCGCGTCCTTCAAGCGCAGGAGCAAGACGGCGAGCACCATCG
>CAXTMM010000048.1:0-7032 GCA_964245415.1 uncultured Acidobacteriaceae bacterium
CGATGTACGGCGTCTCTTTGCTGTCGCGGTAGAGGCGCAGGTCGGCGAGTCGCGGTGCGGCGTGAGCGAAGATGCCTGCATCGAGCGCAAGGCGGGCCTGTGAGGTTCCTGTGCCCGCAGTTGTGCCGATGACTGTTCGTTGATACTGAAAGTACTTGATCTCAGGCGACGCCACGCCTACCGCGGCGAGCAGCACAACGCCGCGCAGCTTCATAGGCGGTTCCCGTCGAGATTGCGCAGGTGCAGCCAGTCGCGCTGGTAGATAAAGCTGCCCCCGAGCAGCAGCGCGCCAAGGCCGAGAAAGCTGAGTATGCTATAGCCCCGGCTCAGTTCGCGCACGTCGACCAGGAAGACCTTGCCGATGGCCACCGCCACCAGCACCAGAGCCTGCCAGCGTATAAACGCCGATCGCCGCCAAAAGCCGATGCCGAGCAGCATCGCGCCGTAGGCCATAAACAGGGCCGAGTAGCTGAACTGCGCATCCACACGATAGTCGTGCATGAGCTGCCAGCTGCCATTCCAGCGTGTGAGCCACCAGTAGTTGTGGATCTCAAGGCTGAGGGCAAGCAGGGTCAGCGCGTTGACGAGCAGCACGGCTGCGGCGGCGACCGAGCCCCAGCTCAGCGCGTCGCGCGGGTCTTCTTCGGCTAGCGTGTTGCTTGCCAACCAGGCGATAAAGGCGAAGAGCGCAATGGCAACGCAGTAGGTCGCAAAACGTTCGTTGAAGATGGGCGTGGTCGAGGCCGGCGTATGGACCAGGAGCAGCGCTCCTAGCCCGAGCGCCAGACACACAAGCCCGAGGCCCCGCAGCAGCTGCGAGCGGATGCGGCTGGCCACCCAGAGCAGGGCCGCACCCTGCACCAGCCAGCCGATCGTCAGCCAGCGGCCATGCGCCTTGAGCGGGATGGCGATGGTGAGAAAGCCGACCGCGGTAGTGAGGTGCAGGGCCGAGAGCACGCCGGGGCTGGCATGCAGAAGGCCGCGCGCCGGCAGCCGCAGCAACAGCAGATAGAAGGCGGCGAAGGCGACCGCCAGCCAGGGACCGGCCCAGTCGGCCTTGGCCATGTCAAACATCGTGTAGAAAGCCAGAAAGCCGAGCGCGGCGTTGATGAGCGGAACCAGCACCAGCGCCAAACGGTCCCACTTTGATCCTTCTGCAGTCGAGGGATCGAGCCGGACCAATCGTGGCGCGAAGGCGAAGATCAAAAAGAAGCAGCCGAGAAAGAAAGCAGTGCGGGCAAACTGCGCGTCTGTGTACCACTCGAACCACCAACTCGCGGTGAAAAAGACCGTGCCTGCAAAGGCCCCTGAGAGCAGCCGCGACCAGGGACGCAGGGCTACCAGGGCGAGCACGGCCAGGTCGAGCAGCAGCAGGTAGCTGAACAGCGTTACCTCGTGGTTGCCGCCGGTTGAGACCAGCACCGGGGTACTCAGGCCACCGGCGATCGAGTAGACAGCCAGCAGTTCCGCGTCGTCGATCCAGGCCATGAAGCCGTTGAACGCGGTCACCAGCACCATCGCCGCAAACGCCACGCCTGCCGGGATGAGGTGGAAGAGCGAGAATGCCGCCCACAGCGACAGATACAGGATTCCGCTACCCACTGCCTTGAGCGAGTAGGCGAAGGCTGGATAGCCATGGCGCTTGAAACGTTCTGACCAGGCAACGAACCCGGCGCCGGCCACAAGGCCGACCAGCACGCGGCCGAGCGGGCCTATCCAGTGATTGTCGATGGCCAACTTGAGAAAGAGGGCCATGCCAATCAGCACCGCGAGGATGCCGATGCGGTTGAACCACTGGGAGGCGATCCGGCTCTCCAGGGAATGCTCGTTTGCCTGTACGGCTGGTTGAACGAAAGCAGGCGGTGGCGCAATCGTCGCCGCCGTAGAAGCAATCGGTTCGGCGACCGGTTCCTCGAGAGCAGGCGCTGGCTTCTCCCCCTCCACGACGATGCCGCGAGTACGCAGCGTCTCTTCAAGCAGGCTCACCCGCGAACGCAGCTCGCGAACCTGCTCCTCAAGGCTGCTCAAGACATTCGGGTCCACTATGGGTCCACTCTACAATATCGGTACAGGCTCGATTGACACAGACGCGGCCTCTCACTTGCCGTCGACGGTAAACGCGCAACAAGGGAAACCCATGCCAGGAAAGTATCTGCTGCCGCTCGGCCTACTGAGTCTTGCTCTCTCTATGCCCGCACAGATAGGTCAGCGAGACACCGGCACAGCGATGGATCGCGACCTGCTCGAAGTCACCATCCCTCAGCTCGAGAGCTTCTACACAAGCCATAAGTACAGCGTCACCCAGGTAGTTGAGTGGTACGTCGCGCGCATTCAAAAGTACAACGGCATCTACCGCGACATACAAACACTCGACCTATCGGGAACACGCGCCACAGCGGCGCGGCAGGATGCGGCTTCAAGCAGCGCTGTTGCTCGCGGTCCACTCTGGGGCGTGCCCATTGTGATCAAAGCCAACACCAGCATTGAGGGACTTGTAACGACAGATGGCTGGGAGGGCTACAAGATTCCCGGCCACGAACTCATCGCGCCCAGGGACGCCACCATCGTCGCGAAGCTGAAAGCAGCAGGCGCCGTCATCCTCGGCCAAACCAACATGCCGGACTTCGCCGCCAGCGATACCAATCGCAGCACCGCCTTTGGCCGTACGGGAAACGCCTATGACGTTCGCTTCAGCCCGGGCGGCTCATCGGGCGGCACCGTTACTGCTGTTACTTCGAACGAAGCAATCCTTGGCACCGGAACTGACACCGGTAACTCGATCCGCATGCCTGCCGCCACAAGCGCCGTCGTCGGCGTATTCCCCACACGCGGACTCGTGAGCATCGCAGGCATCGCGCCGCTCGACTGGTTGCTCGATAACACCGGCCCGATTGCGCGCGATGTTACCGATGCCGCCATCGCGCTCGGTGTGATGGCGGGCGAAGACCCGCTCGATCCACGCACCTCCGGCACCGCCCAAAAAGCGCAACCCGGCCCTTACACGCAGTACCTCAACAAGGACGCGCTCCGGGGCAAACGCTTCGGTGTACCCGCGTTCATCCTTGACGGCCAGGACACACCATTCCAGGGATTGGATTCGTCGGTATCCGTAAGCGAAGTTGCCACAGAGGAGGCTGCCGAGCGTGTCCCGTTGCGCCCGGAGACGCGTGCGGCTTTCATGGAAGCGATCGAAGGGCTGCGCGCGGCGGGCGCGACGGTGGTCTTCGACGATGCTATCTTGCCCGGTAGTTTCCCGCACACGGCCAGCCGCATCGGCACACTTTCCTATGTGCGCGAAGGAACCGAAAACTTTCTGCGCGACTTTGGTCCAGCGCAATACCACTCGCCCGCGGAGTACGAAAAGGTCGTCGGATCGCCGCTGCCGCCAACCATTATGGGCAGTGCCGGAAGCGAGGATCGCCGAGGCTACACCGCGTCCCCGCAGGTGCATATCGAAACCGACCCACATGCCGGCGCCAATGTCTGGGAACCGCGCGCCCGCACGCTCGGCATCTATCTCGAGACTCTAGACCGCCTGCACCTCGATGGCTACGTCTACCCCGCTGCCCAGATGCCGCCGCCCGATGAAACCATGCCGCAGGACGGCAAGATCAGTGGTGGCCCTCACAGCGATACGGCCTGGGTCAACATGATCGGCGTGCCCGCCATAGTTGTCTCGGGCGGCTTTTATCCAGATGGGCTTCCATTCGGCCTGGAGATATCGGCGCGTCCATGGAGAGACGGCGACTTACTCGGCTACGCCTATGCGTATGAGCAGGCTACCCATCATCGCCGTCCACCGATACTCATCGAGCGCGGCCTGCTGCCAGATGCTCGATAGAAAGTCTTTAAAGACGAGGGCGAGCGCGGTGGGCGCGCCACTCGCGGGTTGTGTTCAAATGAGAGGGATGTCCACCCTAGAGAAACGGGCTGAGCGGCCGCAAACGACACGTCGCAGAACTCTTCGCCAGAAAACCAAGGCAGTGACCCGCAAGGTGCGCGAGCTGGCCGTCGTCGCGCGCGCGCTGCTCTCGACCAGACACCCGGTCATGGCGCAGATCGTGCCGGCGCGCTTCTGCAATCTCTCCTGCACCTACTGCAATGAGTACGACAAGGTCTCGCCCCCGGTACCGATTGCGGAGATGCTCACACGCATCGACCATCTCGCGAGGCTTGGCACGTCGATCATCACCATCTCGGGTGGCGAACCGCTTACCCATCCTGATCTCGATCAGGTCATCGCGCGCATCCGTCGCCACGGCAAAATGGCCGGCATGATTACGAATGGCTACCTGCTCATGCCTGAGCGCATCGAGCGGCTCAACCGCGCCGGGCTCGACCACATGCAGATTTCCATCGATAATCTGCAGCCGGACGAGACCTCCAAGAAGTCGCTCAAGGTGCTGGACAAAAAGCTCGAGATGTTGGCTGGATACGCTGAGTTCCATGTGAATATCAACTCGGTCGTAGGCGGCGGCATTGCAAACCCGCAGGATGCGATCACCATCGGCCGCCGCGCGCTCGAACTCGGCTTCACCTCAACGATCGGCATCATTCACGACGGCGATGGGCAGCTGAAGCCACTGGGCGGCGAAGAGCGGCGCGTCTACTTTGAAATGCGCAACTGGGACAAAAAGAACTACTCGCGCTTCAACAAATTCCAGGAAGCAATTGCAAATGCCGAGCCAAACAACTGGCGCTGCCGTGCTGGGTCGCGCTATCTATACGTGTGTGAAGAGGGCCTGGTGCACTACTGTTCGCAAAAGCGCGGATACCCCGCGGTGCCGCTGGCCGCGTACACAAGCGCTGACGTCCGCCGCGAGCTCGTGACCGAAAAAGGCTGCGCCCCGCACTGCACCATCAGCTGCGTCCACCAGATCAGCTACATCGATCACTGGCGCGCGCCGCAGACGTTGAGCAACTCACACGGCATGCCTGACGAGCTAATCAAGATCCGACTGTAACGGGGTAACCAGCACCACTTCTAGGTTAAAGGTAGCCACCAGCGAGTCGGTCCCGCCCCTCTCTTCTTGAGTGAAAGAAGTAACAGGAAAGACGACCAGCCAGCAATCGATTAGCCGGGCCGGCTTTCGGCACACCTGACATGAATGGCACGCTCAAATGGAGTGGGCCTACCTAGCCTTCATGCTTTCAAGTGACCGTGATCGCAGATTACCCTAGCATCGGCTGCTATGTTGGCGCTCCATGCGAGGTCGTAGATGGTCGCGAGGCGTTAACGCTTACCATTTACGTGTAACCCGCGCGACTTTCCTTTTGCAGAGAAGAGCGGCATGGCGGTGGATTCGATAATGCCTCTACAAACCAGCCCCGACTGGTGGCGCAAGAAGAACTTTCGCCAGTACGCTATCAGCGCCTTCAAAGCCGGACTCGCCGCCACCCTATGCCTCTGGTTCGGCCACATGCTTGGGCTCTCCCACAGCTACTGGGCGGCTATCTCAGCAATTGTCGTGATGGGCGCGGACAACGCGGTCACTTTTACCTCATGCCGCGACCGGCTGATCGGCACTGCGGTGGGTGCCTTGATGGGCTGGCTTACCTTTTACGCCTGGCATGGACATTACCTGACTTACGGGCTGGCCATCGCACTCTGCATTTTCCTTTGCAGCGCGCTCGAGTTTGACAAGGCCGGGCGACTGGCCGGCGTCGCTCTTACCATCGTGGTGCTGGTGCAAAATGAAGCCGGACCGGGCCGGGCTGCGGTCTCACGCTTTCTCGAAGTTGGTCTCGGCGTTGTGGTTGCGCTCGCGGTCACGCTTCTGATCTTCCCGCCGCGCGCAAAGAAAAGAACGCCTGTCGAAGTGCCGGCGTAAGGGCCGGGCGCTCGTCGATGCGAAGGGCTGCCATGAGAGCAGCGCAAAGCCCTTTCGCTCCAGAGCTACTGGCCGCCGCCCTCATCCTCCCCTTCTTTCTGCTCGTCCTTCTTCGACTTGTCTTCCTTGGTCTTCCAGAACGACTGCACGGCCTTCGCCTGATCCTCAGCCCGCCAGGCCAGCAGCCGCTGCTGTGCCTCCTGACGGGTGATCTCCTCAACCTCGGTGGCTTCCAGCAGACGCACCTGGTGCCACGGGTACAGTCGCGAGCCGCGCAGCAGGAAGCCTGAGCTGTGCCAGCCCTCAATCAGCTCCGAGACCTTCGTCTTTACATCCTGCGGATCGACAAACGGGTACAACTCAAAGCTCTCACCCGTAAGCAGGTGCACCGTGACGTGCGCGATCAGCAACGTCTCCGGCTTCTCTTGTTCATTCTGGTTCTGCGTGCTCTCCTGCGATTCTGCCAAAGCTCCTGCCTCCTGCGCCCGGTCTGGTCTCGCGGCGCTTTCCATCGTTTATGATGCGCCTGCCGCTCCCAGGCTTCCTGAAGGTGCGAACCAACCCGGTCAAGTCCTTCGGCGTGTTCTAGCTAACCTGGTGCGACGCGGTTTGTGCGGCGCGCCGGGAGGACGCCAGCGCCCGCAGATCTTCCACATCCCGGGTGTGGATCACCACCAGCCGGACAACAAGCGCCAGCGAACCGCCAATCAACGTACACACCGCACGCCGGTGGGCAATCTCGGCGCCCGGTATGTTCGCGAGCGACAGCAGAAAGACGATGTAGGAGGTGAGTGCGATGCTGAACAGGGCATAATTCACATTGAGCAGGCTGTAGGAGAGCCAGGTAAACAGCACCACCAGCGCGGCCAGGCCCACCGGCGCCGGGTGCACGTAAACCAGGAAGGTGCTGGCCAGCACTGCGCCCGCGAGCGTGCCCACAGTACGCGCGACAGCTCTATTCGCCGTGTCCGCGATGCCTGGCCGCATCACCAGCAGCGCGGTCATTGGGATCCAGTACCCGCTCGAAAAGTGTAGTCGCCTGTACACCTCGGTGCTGATCGCAAGCACCGCAGCCAGGCGCAGCGCGTATGGCAGCGTCGAGCCGCGCAGCGTTCGTAGCCGCACCGACCGCACCGCCTCAAGGTAGGTCGCACGCAGCGCTAGATCCTCATCCCGCACATAGCGCGCCAGCTCGCGCAGA
>CAXTMM010000048.1:7042-19782 GCA_964245415.1 uncultured Acidobacteriaceae bacterium
GCAGATGAACGCGCAGCTGCGAGAACGCCCGCAGAATGACTACTGAGCAGAGCAGTTGGACCAGACCGCCGGCAAAAATCAGCGTCGCGCGCGCAACTGCATCCTTGGCCGAAAAGGGGAACGCCGAAGCCACCAGCAGCGTGACCACGCACTGCTGCCCCACCCAGGAGTAGCTGGGCCGCGAGGAGAGCATGCCATAGCCAAACCCGAAAGCCGTTGCGATCAAGAGCAGCGCCGCGCCCTCGTGCCCTGCCACCATGCCGACAAAGGTCGAAAAGGCCATGCCGAGCGAGACAAAGATCATCGTCGGCAGCGGACTGCCATCGATATTGTGCTTGGCCGCAAAGCCGGTGGTCATCGCGCCGCCGGCCGCGATCATCCCGGCTGCCGGATGCCCAGCCGCGATACCTACCCCGAGGCAGATCGCAACCGCAATGGTAAAAAGCGAATCCCCGCGGAACGACTGCAGCTCCCATTTGAAAACATAGCTGTCGCTCAGCAGCTGCCGCGAAAGAGGCAGCGGGGGTGAAGCGCTTGTCACGGCGGCCGTTGCCATCACACCGGCCGCACCGGTTTCCGTCTCAGGCAGAACGTGCTCCCTTCCCATCCTCGGCCATGCCGTCGGTGACCCCCTCGACCACCCCGATAAACGCCTCCAGCCACGCGCCGAGATTGGCGCGACGCACCTGGTTGCGCAGCCTCAGCATGCGCCGCCGCTGCTCGGCCGGCGCCATACTCACCGCCGTGGCGAGCGCTTCAGCTACCTCGCTCTGGTCATAGGGATTGACCTGAATCGATCCGTGCTTCAACTCGGTCGCAGCGCCGGCAAACTCGCTCAGAATCAGAATGCCGTCATTGGCCAGCCGGCACGCACAGTACTCCTTGGCCACCAGGTTCATGCCATCCTTGAGCGGAGTCACCAGCGCCACGCGCGAGGTCCGGTAGAGCGCCAGCAGCTCCGTCCTCGGTAATGCCCGATGAATGTAGTTGATCGGCACCCACCCAGGCTCTGCATACTCGCCGTTTACCTGCGCCACTAGCCGCTCGATCTCCGCCTTCAGCACCTGGTAGCCGGGGATCGTTTCGCGGCTCGGCACCACGATCTGCACCAGGCACGTCTTTCGGCGATACTCCGGATACTTGTGCAGGAACAGGCCATACGCCTTGATTCGCTCCGAAATGCCCTTGGTATAGTCCAGCCGGTCGATGCCGAGCACCGTCGTCACCTCACCAAAAAGCTGGCGCAGCTCGGTCGAGCGCCGACGCACTTCATCCGAGTCGGCCTCGCGCTCAAAGTCCTCAAAGTCGATGCTGATCGGAAAAGCGCCAATGAGGGTCTCACGCGCGCCATCCCGCACCAGCCGCATCTCGCCCATCCGGGTCACTTCAAGATGCGGCATGAAGGTACGCAGGCAGGCGACCAGGTTGCGCTGGTCGCGCGCAGTCTGCAGACCAACCACGTTATGCGCCAGCAGCCCGTCGAGCACCTGCTTGCGCCAGGGCAGCTTCTCGAAAATGTCCGGCGGCGGAAACGGAATATGGAGAAAAAAAGCCAGTTTGGCTCGCGGCATCTTCCTTCGCAGGATCGGCGCCACCTGCATCAGTTGGTAGTCATTAATCCAGATCAGCGAGTTCTTCTTCGCAACGCTTGCGGCACACTCGGCGAAACGCCGGTTCACGGCCAGGTAGAAGTCCCAGTAGCTGGGGTCGAAGTTGCAGCGAGACTGCAGGTCATGAAAGAGCGGCCATACGATCTCGTTCGAGAACCCTTCATAAAACTTGGCCTGCTCCTCGGCCGTCAGAAAGAGCGGTTCATACCGGTAGTGGTGCTCGCGTGAGAGCTCAGCCAGCTCGTCATGGATGCGCGGGTCCTGCTCGGTGCCGGCGCTACCTACCCAGATGCCGCCGTGTTCCTGCAACAAGGGCTGCAGCGCGGTGACGAGGCCGCCGCTTGAGGCCTTTACGCGTAGCTGGTCACCGTCTTTCTCAAAGGAAAGCGGCAAACGATTCGAAACGATGACCAATTCTCTGTTCATGACTGCTTGGATGTGCGCCGCGGACAATCCGCAGGCTATTTGCGGATGCGGTCCGCGACGATACAGTTCCAGTCTAGGCGGCGTGCGTTCGAGCTGCCAGTCACGCGCGTCACATGGGGCCTCGAACGCTTCGTCACGAACCGTCATGCTGACCGATCGGGGCCAGAGCGGCAGGCTCAACCAGCTCGCCCCGCGGCGCGCAGCCAGTCATCCAGAAAACCGATCAGCTGCGCGGGCGGGCGCAGCCAGTAGCCGGCGAGTGAGGGTCGCGGCTCCTCCCGCACCAGTATCGAGAGCCCCCGTGGCCCGAGCGCCCGGAATGCATCCTCGTCTGTCGTGTCGTCGCCCAGGTAAGCCGCCACTGCCTTCTCGCCGCACTCGCTCGCGAGCAGCGCCTCTACCGCATGGGCCTTGGTGTGGTTGTTCGCCCGCAGCTCCATGCCTGACTCGAACGGCAGCACCGACAGTCCATCCTCGCCGGCACTGTCCTCTGTATGCCGCACAAACACGCCGCGCGCTGCCTGCGCAAGCCCCGCCTGGTCAGCCAGAGACAGATTGCGCCAGTGCACCGCGAGACTCGCGCTCTTGCGCTCGAGCGCCTCGCCGTAGCCCAGCCGGTCGAGCTCCTCGGCCGCCGCATCCAGCGCCTGCCGCACCGGCGCTCTCGCCTCTGACAGCTCGTACACTCCATCAGCGCTGCGATGCTCCACCCCATGCGAGCCGTAGAGCTCCAACCGCGCGGCCGGCGGATACAGCATTATCAGCTCCGCAACCGGGCGGCCCGATACGAGTGCAAGTGTCGCCCGGGGCAGCGCGGCGATTTTTTCGAGCCGTTCCCCCACTCCTGGAAAGGGAAGCGCCGTCATCTTGTCCGCCTTGAAGGGCGCCAGCGTGCCGTCGTAGTCGCAGATCAGCAGCGAGCCGGGCGCCTCTGCGAGAGCAGTCCAAAAGCGCTTCTGCTCATCGCGCGCATTGATCCATGATGGGGGAAGCAATTGGGGGAGCGCACCAGGCGGCACCTGCTTCGATTTAGGGTTATCCGTCACAGGTGTCTAGATGCAGATCGTCATCTGCAGTTGCAGAAGCAGACAGCCTCGGCGCTGGGCCAACCGGTCGGCGATACTCAAAGCATGATTATCGATCGAGCAGGCCAGCCAGGATGAGTACCCCCTCCGCCCCGCTCTTCGCAGCTCCCTCTCCGCAGGCGCGTCTTCTGCGGCGCCTGCTTTTTTCGCTGCTGGCCGCGGCCCTGCTCGCATCGGCCGTGGGCCTTTATCTCACCCGGGGCGGCGATCCGGCGCTCGAGTACAACGCGCCTCCGCCGCAGCTGCCGAACACTGCCGGGCTTGTCGACCAGACGCCGCTCTCCACCGCCCGCACCCTTGCCGCCCTCGCCGGCACCCGGCAGGAGCAGGAGTACGCTCGTCAGGCGCTCGAGCTAGCCGATCGCGAGGTCGACCAGGCCTTCGCCGAAGCACTCCACCAGGCCACAGCGCACCCTCCGCCGCTCTCAGGCCCGGCGCTCAAGGTCGCCCAGCGCCTGGCTGTGCTTGTACCGCAGATCGCCGATGAGCAGCAGCAGGTCGCCGCCCTGACCAAAGCTGCAGGCGACTCACCGCTGGGCCCGGCGGCCGCACCGCAGCAGCTCGCCGAGGCGCAGCTCGCGCTCGACCAGGATGAGCGCGACGACCTGCAGCAGGACCTGGTCCGGCTCGGCGGCGATCGCCGCTCCCGCATCCAGCAGGCACTCGACGAGCATGAGGCGCTGCAAAAGCAGTCAGCCAGCCTGCCCCAGAACACCGCCACCGCAGCCCTTGAGTCACAAGCCAGCCTGCGTACTGCCCAGGGCAAGCTTTCTGCGCTCAGCTCGCTCAACCACCGCCATAGCCTGCTCATCAGCGCGCATGAGGATGCCATCAGGCTGGCGGCGCAGCTGTCCCAGAAGCACGACACACTCGAAAAGGAGATCGAGGCCGCCGCCCCGCCGGGCGAGCCGCAAACACTCGCCGCCACCCAGCCTGCCTCCGCTGCAAAGCCATCCCAGGCGCAAGCCGGCACCCAGCCCAGCGCCATTGCCCAGCTACACGCACTCGCCGACCAGCGAAAGACGCTCGCCCAGTATGACCTGCGTATCCACGCTGAGCAGCAGCTCGCCGAGGTATACGCTCGCTGGAACGCGCAGCTCGTCCTCGATCGCCGCACCGTACTGCATCGCCTGCTGGTGCTGGCGATCTTTATCATTGTCATGCTCGCGCTCATGTTCGCCGCGCACCTGGTCGCGGTAAGCCAGCTCGAGCGCCGGGTCACCGAAGTGCGCCGGCGCAACCATCTGCGCCTTATCATCGAGGTCGCCATCCAGAGCGCAGGCTTGGTTGCCATCCTGCTCGCCCTCTTCGGGCCGCCTCAGCGAGTCTCCGCCCTGCTCGGCATCGCCACCGCCGGCATCGCTTTCGTGATGAAAGACTTCGTGGTCTCCTTTTTCGGCTGGTTCGTGCTCATGGGCAGGGGTGGCCTGCGCGTTGGCGACCTGGTTGAGGTTCAGGGCGTCGGCGGCGAGGTCGTCGAAATAGGACTTATGCGCACCGTGCTGCTCGAAACCACCAGCGGCGCCGATGTGGGGCACCCCACTGGCCGCCGAGCCGCCTTTATGAATAGCTACGCGATCGAGGGGCGCTTCTTTAACTTCTCGACCGCCGGGCAGTGGCTGTGGGACGAGCTGGTCGTCAATGTCGCCGCGCCTGAGGAAGCAGCCGCCAAGGCTGAGCAGATTCGCCAGATGGCCGAGCAGGAAACGCTCGCCGACGCCGTGCTCGCCGAGCGCGAGTGGCAACACGTCAAGGCTGGCAGCGCCAGAAGATCCGCCGCCCCTGCGGTCAGCCTGCGCCCCGCTGCCGCCGGCATCGACGTGATCGTGCACTACGTCACCCGCGCCTGCGATCGCTACGAGAAGCGCACCCGCCTGTACAGTCGCGCTATCGAGATCCTGCACTTCGGCGGCAAACCCCAGCAAGCAGCCTCGCCCTCCTGAGCGCCTGGCGCGAGCGCGCACGTACCTCCGGGTCCAAGCCTTAGCCGGGCGCATTTCTCAAGACATGGCGCAGCAAGGCATTACGCCGGTCACATACACCAGAAAACCATCCAAGCTATTTCTCCGGGCAAATTGATACAGTCTTAGCCAAGCAGACAAGTTATCGATGTAACTTAATTACGACTCAATCGCAACCCTTAATTCCTGCAAAAACATATCATTAAAATCCCGGCAAAGTTACAAGGCTCCGTACCGATGCACCTCTGTGCCGGTACCGCCGGACAGCTCTCCACGGTGAGGCGTCATGCAATTTTGGAGAGGCACTAAGTCGAGAAACTTCTTCACGGACGAGAGCGGCACGGTGCTCTTGATTGTAGCCTTCGGCATGGTGGGCATCATGGGATTCATGGCGCTCGCGGTCGACGTTGGGCAGTTGCGCTACCAACGGCGAAACCTCCAGCGCGTCGCCGATGGAGCGGCACTCGCGGGTGCGCTTGAGATGGCCTCCTGCTACGGCACGCCCAACTGCACCAACATGCAGAACGCTGCCAAGAGTGCGGCCATCGAAAACGGCCTGACTCCAGACACGGTGGTCATCAATTGCGCCACGCCGCCCACCACCGGTACCATCCTGATCATCAACAATCCACCCTGCGCGCAAGGCTCCGCAGACCCCAACAACGGGAAGTCTGCTTATGTCGAAGCTCTGGTTACCCAACCGCAGCCCACTCTCTTCGCCGGGCTTCTCGGCACAACCTCTGTGGCCCTGGCAGCACGGGCTGAGGCTGCTCCAGCTTCCTCAACCTGCATCTACGCCTTGAATCCGACCGGGAGCGGCACGCTTACTGTCGATGCGCTCGCCGCGGTCACAGCCTCCTGCGGAATCATGGTTCAATCCACTTCGACCAGTGCGTTGAGCTGCGGGAACCTGGCCGCTGTGAGCGCTCCCAGGATCAGCGTCATGGGCGGCGTCTCTCCATTTCTCTGCGTCATCACCCCGGCGCCCCAGACCAATGTATCTTCTATGACGACTGCAGACCCGCTGGCCAATCTGCCCACGCCTTCTGTGCCGGCCTGCGGCACAACTACGATCAGCCCGTTCCATGGTGCTCCTGCAGCCGTTACGGTGACATCGAGCGCCGTCTTCTACGCGGATCAGGCCTACTGCGGCGGCATCACCATCCTCTCCGGGGCCTCGGCAAGCTTCCAGCCCGGCACCTACGCCCTGACATCCGCCAATGGTGGCGCTGCCCGAAGCCCCGGGGGCTTGACCATCAACCTGGGTACAAGCGTGACCGGGACCGGCGTCACCTTCTACAACTACGGCCCAAGCGGCGGCATCACGTTTGTTCAGCCGGTGGTGAACCTCGGCGGTATTCACTTCACCGCGCCAACCACCGGAACCTACGCAGGCATCCTGTTTTTCCAGCCTGGCAACAACACCAGCCAGGCAACACTGATCGGTAGCTCCGTCTACAACACCGCGCTTGAAGGAGCGTATTACTTTCCGAAAGCCAAGGTGCTGTACGCCTTGAGCGGCATCACCAACTACAACATTCTAATCGCCTACAACGTCGAGTTCGAGCTACTCACCCTCGGCACCTCCCATGTAACAAGCACCTTCAACAGCAACTATGCCTCCCTCGCCGGCGGGTCGCCTGTGCCCGGCTACGGAGCGGTGCTTGCACAGTGACGCAGCGCCGCTACAGGCACTCGCTGCTGAACGACGAAGGCTCAAGCCTGGTGGAACTGGCGCTTGTCATGCCCATGCTGGTCTTCCTGATGGTAGGCGCGATCGACTTCGGCCAAGCCTACTACGTGAGCATCGAGGTCACATCCGCGGCAGAAGCCGGCGCCTCCTACGGCGTTATCAACCCGACCGACACGGCTGGCATGGCAAGCGCCGCCACTCTCGATGCGGTCGACGTTCCGGCAATGGCGGCCTCGGCAACCTGGGGATGTGAGTGCTCGGACGGAACCAACGCGACAGTGAACTGTTCGTCGGTGCCAGCCTGCACGGCCAATCTCATCGACTATGTCGATGTGAATACGTCTGTCACCTTTCAGCCAATGCTCACCTACCCGGGTATTCCATCCAACCTCGCGCTCAATGGGCATTCGCGCATGCGAGTCGCTCCCTGACACGTCTCAGTGCGGCTTTATCGGCAATCATCCTGACCTCGTGCCGGCGGGTACAGGCCCTGATCGTTCGCGACGAATGCGGAAGCGAACTCGTCGAGTTTGCGCTCTGCGGTTCACTGCTGCTCACAATTCTGTTCGGACTCATGGGCTGCTCGCTGGCCCTTTATTCCTATCACTACTGCGCCCAGATGGCGCGCGAGGCGACGCGTTATGCAGCTGTACGCGGTTCCACCTGGGCGGGTACAGCCTGCGCGACAACGACCACTTATGCCTGCGCGGCCACTGCAGCCAACGTAGCAAGCTTTGTAACCAGCATCACGCCCCTAGGCTTCAGCGCTGGCAGCCTGAGCGTTGCTACAACCTGGCCGGGTACAACCGCCACGGGCCTTGCATGCACGATAACCAACGGCACGAATAGCCCCGGCTGCATCGTGAATGTTAAAGTAACTTACGCCTTTAGTTATCAAATGCCATTTATGCCGCAAACGCCGCTAACATTATCGAGCACTTCTAACTTCATCATTACGCAATGATTGGCTAACTATACGTCTCATGACCTCGAAAAAAACAGCAGGCAAACAGACGCTCATCCAAGCAAACAGACGCTCATCCAAACAGGTGCCGCTTACAAAACATGCCGTATGGAACGCATGATCGTCGCTGCACTCTGAGAAGGATTGGAGGCGCGGGCCGGGATCGAACCGGCGCATAAAGGTTTTGCAGACCTCTCCCTTACCACTTGGGTACCGCGCCACGTACAACACAGACCGGATTACGGAGCATACGCCTGCACCGGAGAGCCGCCTGCATGCGGCTCAATCTTGCACTTCCCTGCCGGTCCGAAACATCAAAAGGAAGGAGGGCCGACTGGAGCGGGAGACGGGACTTGAACCCGCGACCCTCGCCTTGGCAAGGCGATGCTCTACCACTGAGCTACTCCCGCACGGGTACGAACTCGAGTCTATCGAACCCGCACCCGGGGGTCAACCTGCTACGGCAGCAGCGGGGAACGCGCACTGCTCCTCGAGCCTACCGTGTTGCTACTACCGCAGTCTCCGCTTGTGGGCCAGGCAAAGGACCGGCCTTCTGCAGCTCGCTCAGCTTGGTTCGGGCCTGCTCCACATAATCGCTAATGGCCTGATCGTCGCTGTTGTTATAACGTGCAATGATCTCCCGGTACAGAGTCGACGCCACTTCCGGGTGGCCAGCAGTTTCCTCAAGCCCGCCAGCGCTCAGCAGCGCCTTCGCCACCGACTGCCGTATCGAACGCTCTCCGGAACCGGCGAATCGCTGCACCACGAGATGGTAGAGAGTCAACGCTTCTTCAGACCGGTTCAGCTGCACCAGGGTCGCTCCACAATGAACCATGGCCCTGGCTACCTGTTCCTGCAGCGACAACTCCGTCGCCTTGTCAAAGCGCTCAAGCAGCTCGGTATATACGTCCACCTCTGCTTCGGATCGGTTCATTGAACCAAGTGCAAAGCCCTTGTTCAGCAGGGCTTTCGCCAGTTGCTCCTGCAGCACCAGATCGGTAGCGTCGCCAAATCGCACTACCACATCTGTGTACACATCGATAGCCTGCTGCGTGTCCTTCCGTGCAGCCAGTGCCACTCCCTTATTGAGCAATGCCTTGGCAACCTGCACCCGCAGCGCCACCTCGGTAGCACCTCCAAACCGCCGCACCAGCTCGTCATAATCTTCCATCTCCTCCTTGTTTTCACCCAGTGCGCTTTGCGCCAGACCCAGGTTCAACAGAGATTTGGCCACCTGTTCCCGCAGCAGAGGCTCCGTCGCAGACGCGAATCGATCGATGAGCTCCTTGTACGCTGCCACGCCCTCCTGGTAGCGCTTTAACTCCCCCAAAGCCCACGCCTTGTTAAACATTGCTACTCCGATACTCTCGAGGATTGCAGGGTCCCTATCCTCCCTGAATCGCGCAACCAGTTCTTCATAGGGTCGCAGAGATTCCTCATGGCGATTCATAGCATTCAGGATGGCTCCCTTTCTGAATAAAGCCTTGGCTATCTGCTGCCTGATCGCGGGCTCCTCGGCGTTCGCGAATCGCTGCACCAGCCTCTCGTAAATGGCAATGGCCTCCTGGCGGCGGTTCAGCGCTTCGAGCGTGATTCCCCAGCAGAAGAGCGCATCGGAGACCTGGATGCGCGCTCCTGGGTCTGCCTTGTCCTGCTCGGAGAGCAGATCAGACAGGGAGACAACATCCTCATACCCTTCCAACTCCTCTTTGCTGTTGTCATAGAGCCCTCGCGCGGCCTCCATAAGCCCGAACAGCGCTTCGCGCCGGTCTCCCATCGGCAGCGAGTAGAAGTCAACTCCGTGCGCCTCCTGGATTGCCTTCCGGTACTCGCGCCGGCTCATCGCCGCCCGGAAAGGCACCAGGCTTTCAGGGCCGACCTTCTCTGAATCTCTTGCCGCCTTGACTCGGTTGATGACGTCCTTGAAGCTGTAGTCCTCGGACGCAGCCAAGGATCGGTCCGCGGTATCGAGCGACTCGAGCCGCTTGAGGAAGAAATCCAACGGATTCTGCACCAGAGGCGGTACCGGCAATCCCAGCTGCCTGATGATCTCGGTAAAGACTTCGTCAGCGGTCAAGACCTCAGCGCTGCTCTGTGCGGGCATAGCCGGCATTGTCGCAGGTTTCGTGTTTTCCCGGTTAGCCGCGCCGGGTGGCGAAACTTCCGGCGTATTCGCAACCTGCTTGGTGTCCCGCGGCTGCTCAGCATTTGAGCCTGCTTCATTGACCACTACGAAGTTGACGTCACCGCTTTCTCTTAGCCACTGAGGCAATTCGTCAATCTCACTCTTCCGGTAGCAGAACCAATAGATAGGCGTGCCCAGCATGCCGACGGAGAGCCGCTCCTTCAGCGAGGTCATCAGGATGTCACCATTCCACCCGCTGTACCCAACGACGATGGGCGAGTGATTGGCTAATGCCTGCGACAGGGTGCGTAGCATCGGAGCGCTGCCCGAACGCGTCGATATTTCGTTCTGCAGATTGCAACAGTCGTAGAACCAGAAAGAACCGTGCACGTGAATGATCTGCAGTTTGTCAGAATCGATGCGCATCCGGCTCACCGTCTGCGGATGGTCGCAGATCAGCGGCCGCTCCCCATAGAGCTCGAGAGCCTTGCTGAGCATCTCGTCAAAATTCGTCGTAAATACAGTCGTCGCAACCCTCTTCTTCGTATTTGACACCAGGATGCGGGCCAGCTTGTCATTCGCGCGTGAGATGCCGATGTCGGCCATAATCCTGCTCAGATAATTCTGGCGCGTCTGTGCCGAGGTGTACCCGCGCTGGAACCAGTGCGAGTACCGCTCCATCATCGGACGGTTCTCAGGCAGATCAGGCGTGTCGTAGTATTTCTTGGCTCGCTCCCGGCATTCCTTCTCAATCATGCTCGCCAGGGGCACCGGGGGATAGGAGATCCCCGCGCCCACGATAAAGAAGAAGGGGGAACGCTCCTCTTGATCTACGATCATGTGCATCTCGGAGACAGCCTGCTTCAACGGCATTATGTTCATAGCGCTCACCAGCGGGTCGATTTGCAAGCCGCCCCAGTATAGGAGCAACGCTCGACTCTGTATGCCGGATTTTCGAGCGATGCTCGCGCATTTACGCGAACGAGTCTTCGCCGCCCGGAACAAAAACAACCGGAAAACAATCCCGCTCCTCTCCCGCCGCGGGCTGCTTCGCACCCGCAGACTGCCCCTGGTGCCGCTCGACGATCTACATGGCTCACCCACAATCCCAGGCCTCTGCCCCTAACAATCGGCCTGCCCAGCCGATACCGCTCCTCAACAACCTGATTTCGACGGGACTGAAAAGCGCAGTTGGTTGCCAAAGCAGCGGTGAAGTACCTTGAGCAAGCCAGCCTTGATTATGGCAAGGCGATCGACGACCGTCCCGATGAGAAGTACTTCCTGGAGCCACAGACCAGGATCAAGACCGCGCTCGAGCACTACCTCCAGTCCAAGACTTCGCCCCCACCTCCGCCGCCCGCTCCAGACAAGCCCAGAGACGATCCGGCAGTCACCAACGAAGACGTGATCGTGATGGTGCAGGCGCAGATGGATGAAGCAAACATTCTCGATAGCATTAAAAATGCCCCGAGATCGATTTAGATCTCAGCTCAGCTGGTCAAATCAAGCTTAGCCGTAGCAGGTCAAAGGACCGACTATCCTGGGGATCAAGGGCACAGTGGCGGAGGCAGTCGGCAACAAGCCGCCGTCGGTGAGCGTGCAATCCATGGTTGCAATCAAGACGGCATGCTCGCACACTTGCACCCTCCCGTCTCCAGGGCATAGCGGCCTCGGCTGGCAAACCGCAGATCCTGATACAGGAAAAGCCGAAATCCTATTTCGGACCTTTAAAGCCTAGGCTCGACACGACGCAGGCCATTCTGGCGTTAGTAGGTGTTGTTGCCGGCTACTACTGTTCGACGAACAGCGGTTCGACAAGCCTAATATCAAGCTCGATCAAACGATAACTTAGAGACCGGCGGTGAATCAATCCGGATTTACCCTGCTTACTCTAGACGTGCGAGCTACAAACATCGGGAAAGTCAAGGTCACACTCGATCCCAGCACCGCGGAGATAATACAACTTGATCCGACTCCTGAGCGATTGCAGGATGCTACGATCGATTTCCTCTCAAATCCATGAATTGGGGCCTGGCAAAGCGATCAGGCAATCTTTCGAACAGTGATAATACCCAGTAGTATTCGCACTCCCAGGTGCACTCGCAGTACGCAGTTCCCCAGTGTAAGCTCTTGTTCTTAAGGCGCTACCCGAAGAACTACTGGAGCATGCTTCGTGCAGTGGATCTTGGGGTAGACGAATCTAAGGCAAACGCGGCTACTTCGCAGCCGCACTGATAAGGCTAGCTGCTAACTAGGGGCGCAGAGCTACAACGCACGGATGCTCGCCACGGCATCCCGCCTCGACTCCACGCGCACCATCTCACCATCCCTCATATGCAAAATGCGGTCAGCAATCGCAGCCGCCTCAGGATTATGCGTAATCATCAGCACCGTCTGCCTGTACTGCTGATTTGCATGGCGCAGCATCTCGAGCACAACTTCCGAATTCTTGGTATCCAGGTTGCCCGTCGGCTCGTCAGCCAGGATGATCGCCGGATTGGTGATCAGCGCCCGGGCGATCGCTACCCTCTGCTGCTCGCCACCCGAAAGCTCGGAAGGCCGATGCTCGAGCCGTCCACCAATACCCAGCATCTCGCTCAGCTCGGCCAGGCGCTTGTGGTCAAGCGGCTCTTTGGCTCCCGAGATATCGTAAGCAATCTCGATGTTCGCCATCGCCGACAAGGTCGGCATCAGGTTGAACTTCTGAAACACAAACCCGATCTTGGTCTTGCGCATCCGCGTCCGCTCAGCGTCCGACAACTGGGCAAAGTCCACTCCATCAATCAGCACCCGCCCGGAGCTGGCCCCGGTCAGCCCCCCAAGAATGTAAAAGAGTGTCGATTTTCCACTGCCGGAAGGCCCAACGCTCGAGACAA
>CAXTMM010000049.1:0-19755 GCA_964245415.1 uncultured Acidobacteriaceae bacterium
GTGTAGGGTTGGGTCTGCGGGGCGCTGTAGTGAGGCGGCTGGGTGTGCTGGGCGAGGCTTGAGGTTGCGGGCAGGAGAGCGAGCAGCAGGGCGAGCACGTACGCAGCTTTCCAGCTGTGGCGCTGCGCACTGCATCCCTGCTGCCTGTTGTTGCTCATCACTGTGCATCCTGCTTCTGTTTTTTAGCTTGACACCACCATACCGCGACCGTCTTACCAGCCTGGTGATCCGGGCAGCCAGGCTGGCCTGTTCCGACTGGCAGACGCTGCCCTGCTAAAGGCTATTGCCGCCGTCGTTGTCGGCTGCATCGAGCTGGTTCATTTGCTGGAAGACCTGGGCGTTTTCATCGAGCGACTGGAGGTCGCGGACGATGGCCGAAGCCTGCGGTACGGGGGCGGGCTGGTCCTGGGTGAGGTCAAGGTAGGCCCCGCCGCCAATCGCGAGCAGGAGGCCGAGAGCGGCTGCGCCGGCCATCGGCTTCATGTGCAAGTTTGAGAGCAGGAACCAGTTGTGCATGCGTTCGACCAGGTTGGCCCGGGGGCGCTGCTGCTCCTCGCGCAGAAGCGCGGACATGCGGGAGTGGAAGTAGGGGCTGAGCTCGGGCGCCTGCCAGCTGTCAAGCAGCTGGGAAGTGGACCGGTGAGCGACGAGCTCCTGGTCAACAAGGGTGCGGCAGGCTGGGCAAGTGTCCAGGTGCTGCCGAGCCGATGCGGGCACGGCTGCGGGGTCAAGGAGCAGGTCGGGCAGCAGTGCGGGCAGTTTTGCCTCGATCAATCTGCAGGTGTTCGTTTGGCTATCCATGAGTTCAACCTCCCTCAGACATATTGTTTCAGGCTTTCGCGCAGTGTTTGATAAGCGCGAAAGAGGAGTGACTTGGTGGCGGACTCGCTCAGTTTGAGCACTTCACCGATTTGTTTGTAGTCCATCTCTTGAAACTTGTGCATAAGCACGGCGTTGCGCTGGCGTTCTGGCAGGGCCATGACATGCTGGCGTATGGCGCTGAGGCGCTCGTCGCGTACTAACGTTTGCTCGACGGTGGCGCGGCTGTCGGCGACGTCGGGGGTGGAGCCGGTCTCGGCGTCGGGCTGGTCAAGGTAGAGGTTTTGGGCGGCGCGCTCATGCTTGTGGTCGCGGGCGTGGTTGACGCCGAGGTTGGTGGCGATGCGGTAGAGCCAGGTGGTGAACTTGGCTTCGGCGCGGTAGCTTTCGCGGGAGCGGTAGACGCGGAGAAAGACCTCCTGGGCTAGCTCTTCGGCGACGGCCTGGTTGTGCACCATGCGGAACATGAAGTGCACGATGGCGCGCTGGTACTTCTCGATCAGGTAGGTAAAGGCGGTGTCGTCACCTTCGCGAACGCGGAGCATGATGGCGGCGTCGGAGAGCTCGGCGGTAGGAGGGGCGGGTGCGGGTGTGCGCTCTTCGCGGAGCGCGCCCGCTGTTCTCTGACCCGGTACCGCCTGCCATGTCGCGCTTGCCATACTGGTAGGAACCCCGGGTTGGGGCGGAGGTTGCGGTGGAACCGGGTCGGGGTTAGGTGGGGTGCGAGCCGCCGCCGGTCTTTGAGGGCTGGGTTCGCCCGGCGCGGCAGGGTGATCCTGCGCCGGTTCCGGCCTGGGATGGCTATGGCTCATCAGTGTTCTGCTGATTGTACCTGCCGCGCGCAACGAGCGGCGTGCGGCGCGGGATGCAGTGTGGATGATAACGTTGGGGGCGATTGGCAGTCTGGGTGGAGGATGGTATCCTGAGGCCTGTTCGCGGGTGCGGATGTAGTCTGCACGGGGCGCATAACTCAGCGGTAGAGTGCCACCTTCACACGGTGGAAGTCGTAGGTTCGAATCCTGCTGCGCCCACCATAATGAATACGTTTGAAAGAGCTTCAATGTCAGGCCTACTGGGTGCCGTCTGCGTAGGGCACACGTACGGCGACTATCTGTCGCCAATACGCTCTGCTTTCTTTGCAGCTGCTGGGAATCTGATCGATGCGCCTAAGTGCGGCGGCAAGGTTCAAGCGTCATTGTCCGGGTGAAGTACTATCGGCCATGGCGACGATCATCTTATTGCCGAACTGAGGATCATCTTTAGTCAGGCTGAGTAGCTGGTGTTCTTCAGAGCCTTTGATTGCGAAGAGAACATACGCGTTTTGAAGTTGTCGTAAATGGAAAATCTCCCCATCCATCTTGAAAACTAGCGCCGGACCTTTGTCTGTCCAGGCCGCAGTCTGCTCCAGCGTTATAAGGTGGGTGACCTGAAGCTCCTGATGATAAAGTCATTCAGCTCCCGACCTGGATTTTCCGCTCCTTCTCTGCTGCTCTTCGATACTCAAGCCCTGGCCTGAAGCAGCAAGAAGGCTAAGTCTTGCTTCTCGAATCATCTTCTCCACTTGCTCTTCCATCGGATCCACGGGTTCACTCCCCATTGTATTTCCAGGCATGATAGCCAAGCGCAGCCACTGGCTTCAGTGTAGGACTAAAGTCGGTCACGTTCAGAAAAGCTCAAAGGTAAGCAAAGCTGATCGTACTGGGTAGAAGCAGAAGGGTGGTGTTCAGACATCGGCATGATCTGTAACTCATTTATCACCGGAGTTGCAGAGATAGAAAGTCGTTTCAGTTATGCAGGTATGACTTTGAGCTGCTTGGCTAGCATTGGATCTCAGGCAGAGGCAGAGGAACCCGGTTGACTTCTTCCGTCAACAGAAGCGCTGTACTTGAAAGCAGAGTCTCGCTCCCGTGATGACTGCGTGGCTTCATTGGGCATCCTAGTGCGCTGTGAGGTGCATGATGCAGATCGGTTATTTGGGCAAACAGGACTCCTTTGCGGTGGAGATGTTGAGACGGCTGAAGCTGGAGCACTCCCAGGATGAGTTTCTATCGTGGATACCTGGCAATGCTCCGCCGTCAAAAGGCTTAGAAGTGTTGATTGCCATGGGTTCGGTTGGCTCCACGGAGCTGGAAGAACAGACGAAGCTTGGTTTGCTGCAGATGGCCACGGCAGGCTACGAGGAAGTAGACCTGGATGCGGCTACCGGGGCAGGGATCTGGGTTGCCGCCGCACCAACGACGAAGACAGGAAATGGCGAATCGGTGGCGGAGTTCGCTATGCTTCTGATGCTGGCAGCATCCCGCCGGCTGAATGAAGAGATGGCCTTCACGCGTGGCGACGGCGAGACCCGCCCAGAGAAGCCGGGTCCAAATAGAGCGCTCTTTGGAAAGACCGTCTGCATTGTCGGGCTCGGTGGAATTGGGGATTTGCTTGTAGAGAGACTGCGAGGATTTGGGATGGTCCTGACTGGTGTAGATAACCATCCGGAGCAGGCGCCGGCGGGAGTCAAGGCATACAGGCAAGAAGAGCTGACCACGGCGTTGACGGATGCGGACTATGTGGTTCTGGCGGTGCCGGCAACAAAGGACAATGAGAACATGATCAACGCGAACGTGCTGGCGGCGATGAAGCAGCATGCGGTTCTGGTGAATGTGGCTCGCGGAACTCTGGTCGACGAAGAGGCGCTGCTCGCTGCGGTCAAGAGCGGGCACCTGTATGGGGCGGGGTTGGATGTGGTGAAGGATGAACCGGTGATTGGAGGGAACCCGCTACTGACAGAGCCACGTATCTTTGTGACGCCCCACATCGCGGGGCCTACCGACTTGATGCTGGAGGGAACAGTGAAGTATCTAGGTAAGGTGCTGGATGCTTATCGAGAAGGATTGCGATTGGACAGCATAGTCAATGAACCTGGAAAGCCGAGAGTAGACCTGCGTAAGTCTGAAAACTAAGCTTGCTACTTACGATGAGCTTTATGAGCGACACGGAAGAAAACAGCGCGGCTTGAGTTCTAGCCGCGCTGCCCTTTGGCGGAAGAAACGTCAGTGACCCTTTCGTCCCTGGCGGGCTCGCTTGCTGGTAAAACGTCGCTGGCGGCCCGCTAACTCACTGGAAACCATACTTATGTCGCCGAGTGGAGATCCACACCTCCGGTAATTCCTCGTTAGAAAAGAGCGATCTTCAAGCGGTATCTACCTTGCAGCCATGTGGCGGATCATACATTTTGGATCAATGGACGAAGCAGTTCTGCCTGGCGAACGAAAGACAGAGTTTCAAAAAGAATCGATCTACGTTGGTAAAGCAGCTTGCGACGATCAGATGCGGCCCGAGCCGCAAAACCCGTTTACTTCAGCGGATCGCGACTCCCTGCGCGCTCGCCGAAGCAACGAGCCCCGTTAGCTTTGTGTACGGCAGCCCTGTACTGTAAGTTAATGTAACCGTTACGCTCACATTTGTGCCGATGGCGTTTGGAGCAGGTAGCGGCGAAACAACGATCGTCACACATCCTGTACAGCTCGGCGCGCCCCAGAGGAACGGCGTGACGATGTTGTTGATCGCCGTCTGCGTATAAGGAGCCAGGCTAGTGTTACTGTGCAGTACTGCGTAGCGCAACGCTGCCTTGGACGCGAAGGTCGCATTGCAGTATGCAAAGAGAAAAATCGCAAAGCTGGTAAAGCCGAATACCAGCATGAAATATACAGGAAGCACCAGCGCAACCTCGATCAGTTCGCTGCCCTTGTCTGTATTGAAGCGGCTTAGACGACTACCGAATCGCTCGCAAAAGACGCTATGCGCGTTAGAGCGGCTTGCGATTCCCGGAGAGGGCCCAACGCAAGGTAGACTTCGAGGAAATCTCACGCGCTTATTGAACCCGCAGGATAGAACGCCCGACTATCGTAATCGTCGTCGGCAATCCAGGATAATTTGCGAGGACAGATACTGTAGCCGTTGTCCCGACCTGTATATATTCGATCGGCGAAGCAGAGTTACTGCAGGATGAGGAACAACTGACCACAGTGCCTGCGGGCGTGCAGCTGCACCAGGCGTAAGGATACGGTGTCACAGAAAAACCGCTCAGCCCATTTGCGGCTCTGGTCGCGGCACTTACCATGCCGGGGAAGTCGGCCGTGTTGCCTGCCAGTGTTCCGTACTGCGCGCCTGCCTCCGCAGCCTGAGTCACAGTAATCGCCTGCGAAATGGCTAATCCAAAGTCGACCACTCCCACAAACATGAGCACCAGCAAAGGCACGATCAGACTGAACTCGAGCAGTGCGCTTCCCTTCTCAGATCTGAGGCAGTTCATTCCGAAAGCCCCACGCCGGGTCGATATGGGCTGCCGCCAGCAACTCCAGAGTAGTTGCCCTGAATCGTGAAAGTGGCATTGTTGAGCGTGAAATTATCGACAACTAAGCCAAAATAGTTCGGACTGGTGAGTGCGCCATTTGCAAAGGACATGCCCGTATTTGTCGTGTAAACGATTCCATCCATATTCAAGGTGGAGTTGTTGAAGATGAAATCCGTTGTTCCTCCGCTCCAATTGCGGTCGCCGAAGATGACAACTCCTGCCAGCGCTCCGCCTGAATTGGCGGTTGCCGCGCTAAGCGTCACTACGGTCGGGAACAAGAGGGATCCAACCAGGAATTGACCATACCCGTAGGTAAGAGGATAGCCTCCGCCTTTGGTCATGAAGAACATGACTCCCTTCCCGGTGATGGTCGCGCCCATCCACGTGACGCCGCCTGTAATGATGTACAAGCCGGGATTGAAGTTGACCGTTAAAAGGCTGGGGCTAAGGCCATAGATGTTGAGCCCGCCACAGTAAGTCCCCGGGTACAGTTGAACGGTGCCTTGTAGTGGCGAGCCTGCCGTACCGATGCTTGTCTGAGCCAAGTGGGTGGAATCGCACTGGGAGAAAGCGGGGCTGGCAAGGTAAGAAAGAGGATCACTCTCGACTGGAGCATTGAAAGTAGGGTAGTAGCCCGGCGAACCCGCGGCAACGGTCCCGTTAAAGGAAGAGGCCGAGAGAGGTCCTACAACATAAAGCGCATCAAATGAAGCAACGGTCCCAGCATCGGAAAAGCCATTCCACCCAGAATAGCCCGCGCAGCCGATGTGGATGTGTGTGTTGTTGATGATGGTAAGGGTCGTGATCAATGGATTCTTGGACATGAAATAAACACACGGCGGCACCACCCCTACTGCTGTCGCCGCTATCGAATACGAGCCTGATCTGAAAATGCTGGAGACCGTTTGCTTAACGTTTACCTGAACAGAAGCTAGGTTATTCGCGTAGAGCCCGGAAACCGGTGGCATGTTGGTTGTGACCGTCACATTGTTGGTACCGTTGACAAAGCCGTTCTGTCCTGCCTCAGCGCTTGCAGAAGCTTTATAGTCGGCGATAGCAGATGCGCTGGTGCTGGTTTGCTCCCGTTCCATCTGGTAAGCCGCTCCAATTGCAGCTGCATCCGCGGCATTCTGCAACTGGATTTGCTTCAGCTCCAGCAATCCGACATCCAGGGCGAGCGCACAGCACCCAAGCAGCACAGACAAAACAATGACAAAGTTCACTAGCAATGCACAGGCACCTGTTTATAAGCACTCCGCGGCGCGAGAATTGCGTTCACCGCAATATCAGTAACCAACGCAATCTAAGAAACGCTAGCAGACCCCAAGGTGAGCAGGAAGAGCACGAAAGTACTCGACATTGCTGGCTTTTCAGAACAATCGTTTCGCAACATGAGCACAAGCGGAAACAAATCAGCAGGCGCTTACCGCCCTCGGACCATTACGAGAGCTGCCGAGTCCCTGCCAGGACAGGGACGATCGCTGCTGTTCTAGCCCGTTCTTCGGCTGCTTGCCGGAGGTCGGTCCCGCTGCTAATCTGGATTTTCACCCCAAATCGCGCCCAAGAAGAGCCATGAGCACAGAGAAGCAGAAGTACACCCGCAACAATCCCTACGCATCGCGCATGCTTGTCAATGTCCTGATGACTGACCAGGACTCGGAAAAGGAAACGCGCCACATTGAACTGGAACTCGAACCGGGCATGGCTTACACGCCGGGCGACGCAGTCGGCATCCTGCCGGAAAATCGCCCCTCTGAAGTAGCCGAGGTTCTCGCCGCGCTCAAGATGACCGGCGACGAGCGCGTGCTCGACCACTATAAGGTGGAGATATCGCTTGAAGAAGCACTGCGCACGCGCCTCAACCTCGGCAAGCTCACCCGCGGCTCGGTTACCCAATATTCCAAGCTCACCCAGGACCCGGAACTGCTCCGCATCAGCCTGCCCGAGAACCGCTCCAAGGCTGAGGAGTACGTCTACGGGCGCGAGTTCATCGACCTGATCACCGAGTACCCGGGCGGCATTACCGACCCCCAGCAACTCTTCATCGTGCTCGCCCGCCTCACCCCGCGCATGTACTCCATCGCGTCTTCGCAGGCACTGGTCGAGAGCGCGGTGCACACCATCGTCCGCGTTGTGCGCTACGTCTCGCACAAGCGCGAGCGGCAGGGTCTGGCCTCAGGCCACCTGGGCGAGCGCGCACCAATCGGCTCCACCATGCCGATCTTTCTTCACGCAAACAACAACTTCCGCCTGCCGGACGATCCATCCGCGCCCGTCATCATGGTGGGCCCCGGCACCGGCATCGCGCCCTTCCGCGCGTTCCTCCAGCACCGCAAGGCGCACGGGCACACGGGCGATAACTGGCTCTTCTTCGGCGAGCAGCGCCGGGCGTCCGACTACCTCTACCGCGAAGACCTGGAAGGCATGCACAAGGACGGCATCCTCACCCGGCTCGACACCGCCTTCTCTCGCGACCAGAGCCATAAGATCTACGTGCAGGACCGCATGCAGGAAAACGCTGCCGAACTCTACAGGTGGCTGCAGCGTGGCGCTTATTTTTACGTTTGCGGCGACGCCACCCGCATGGCCAAGGATGTTGACCTGGCCCTGCATGACGCGATCGCAAAGGGCCACGACTGCACCCTTGATGTCGCGCAGGAGTACGTCGCGACGATGAAGAAGGAAAAGCGCTATCAGCTGGACGTGTATTAATCCACGGTGCCGCCAGGGCTCTCAAGAAGCCATACATCCTGAGCGCAGCACGGTACCTTCTCTTGCGCACCGGCCAGCAGCGAGAGAGCAGTAGAGCAGGACAAGTAAGTGATCTCTAAAGACGAAAGCGCTGCAGCCTGACCTAAGGCAGCAGCGCTTTTACGTTGACAATCAAGCAACACTAAAACGCGTACTTCAATTCGAACTGAATGTGACGCTCGGTCGATCGAGTGTTCGTGATCTGACCGAAGGTGCTATCAGTCATGGTATTGTCCGGGTTGCCGTAGCTGGCAATGTTGAACAGGTTGAAGAAGTCGGCGCGGAAGTCCACCCGATTCTCATGGTAGACGGCAAAGCTCTTCTGCAGCGCACCGTCGACGTTGAAGAAGCCGGGCGCCCGCAGCGAGCCGGTACGTACATCGCCAAAGTGCGTCTGCGACTGTTCAGCGTACGCGCAGGTAGAGTCGGCCTGACCGGAGGCGCAGGGTTGAGTGATCGAGGGATCCGTGCCAAACCAGTGCTCTACACCATGGTGAACGATCTTGACCGGGTTGATCTGGTCAGGCCGCGCTGCACCGGTGTACGCCTCCACGGTGCTTGAATACTCGGCAGGCGAGCTGACGGTCACCGGAAAGCCGGTATAGGCGACACTTGAAGCGCTGAGCTTCCACCCACCCAACGCTTCCTGCAGCAAATAGTTCGCGCTTGAGCCGTAACGCTGACCGGCGCCGTAGGGCAGCGTATACGTCCCGGTAGCACTGAAGGCATGGCGTACGTCATCACCCGCCGGGCCCCAGTCGCCGAAGATGTTATTGACGTCTTGCTGGTAGTACTGTTGCTGAATGTCGGCAGCGCCATAGTAGCCAATATCGTCGGTGAGAGCCTTGGCATAGGTGTAGTTGGCGGTAAGCTCAAGCCCGGCCTTCAAGCGCTGTCGGAAGATAGCCTGGAGCGCGATGTAGCTCAGCGAGGAATCTGTCGCAGTTACCTTCACTACACCGTTTTGACCTACGATGCCTGCGTAAGGAGCAGCAGCGCCGGGGGCGGGCAGTTGGTTGGCATACGCAGGGTCGACCAGGTGCTGGCCAAGCTCGCCGACATAGCCGGCCTGGAAGGAAGAGCTATTGGTAAGCTGGTACTCCGCAGTCAGCGAGAACTCCTGGATAACTGCGGATTTGAGGTTCTTCTTCCAGGCATAGAAGGTCGTGATGGGCGGAGTGTTTGTGGGGAAGCCACTGCTGGTGAGCACAGGGGAACCGGGCGAGTAAGTGCCGGTGTTGGTGGGAACGATGGCCTTGGTTTCGAAATCGTTGTGGAACGGCGGATTCTGGGTAAGGCGCAAGTTGGCGCCGGTACCTTCAAGGTAGGTGGTGATGCCGTACCCGCCGCGAACCACCGCCTTGGCCGTGGGCTGGTAAGCGAAACCAATGCGCGGCATAAAGTCCGCGTACGTTCCGTCGTAGCAGGCTTTCGTCGAGCAAACGGTGGCATTTGCAAACGTGTTGGCTGCAGGAATCCTGACGGCATACTCGACTGTGGCCGTGTCCAGATTGATATTTGCCTGCTTGTTGTTGACTTCGTAGATTGGCTGGTCATACTCCCAACGCAATCCGACGTTGAAGGTCAAATTGGGCAAATACTTATAGTCGTCCTGCACAAAGTATGCATTGCGGTACTGACGCTGGCCCGTGCGGCCGACAACCTGGCCTACGGTAGCATCGTCGGCATAATTGGCCACGAAGTCAGCGAAACCGTTGAGCACAGAGGAAACTCCCGGGTCGGCAGTAAACTGCCCGTTGTAGCTGAAGGTGCCGAGCTCCCCATCGTTGCCGGGATAGAAGCTATTCTGCTGATACCGGGTAAGCTCCGCACCGCCCTTGATAAGGTGCTTGCCTCTCTGCCATGTAAGATCGTCGCCATACTGGAAGACGTTATCGATGAAGACCTCTGGGGTTGGATTCGCACCGAAACCCGTGACCTGTGAGCCGGTGAAAGCCTGATAGCTGAAACCAGCGGTCTGCTGGGCCTGGCTGGGGATGCCTACCACCTGGTTGCCCGTGAGTCCGAACACGCCGCTGGGGTCCGTGGTCACGCCGCTGTTGAAGCGGATGCGGGCATAGGAGGCGCGAGCCGAGTTGACGATCGCCGAACTGATGGTATGCGTCCAGTCGACGGTGAAAAGGTGATCAGGATAGTTGGAGGCGGACGGAAACTGGATCGGCATCGCCTCTTTTGTGGTCCCATCCTGCGCGTACCCTTGGGAGTAGCGGCTCGAGATCACATCCTTGTCGCGGAAGTGGTAATCGATCTTGATGTCGCCCTGGTCGTTCTGTTCAAACTTACCCGAAGGTCCCTCCAGGTTGTTTAGAACGCCAAGAGGGTCGATGGTAGCCTGGTTCGGCAAAGGATACACATTGGTGTGAGCGAACAGGTAAACGGCAACCGGGTTCGTAATAGGCACGCAGTTGTTGGCATAGGGAACCGGGCCGCCTGCAGCCTGCGTGTTATAGAGCTGGTAGCCAAGACTCGAGAAGTCAGAATAACCCGCAGCGCAATTTGCTGTCGCCGTCTGTCCACGGTAAGCGGCCGGCGCCACGCTGATCGACTGCGAGCCGCTGGTGTGCTCACGAAAGCCTTCATAGTCGGCAAAAAAGAACAGCTTGTCCTTGAGGATTGGACCGCCAATCGTGCCTCCGAAGATCGTCTGCGTAAACGGATTAATGGGGACGATCGGCGTGCTGTGCTTATTCGTCCAGCTGTTCGCATCGAGGTTGTCGTTCTCGAGGAAACCGAAGACGCTGCCATGAAAGGCATTCGAGCCGCTCTTCATGACCATGACGATGTCGCCGCCGTTCACGTTGCCGAATTCGGCATTTGCATTCGATGAGATCACGCGAATCTGATCGAGCGAATCAGGGCTGGGCGTGTAACCAACCGTGTTGTTCAGGTTCTCGTTGATCTCCTGGCCGTCCAGCAGATAGTTGTTCGACTGTGCACGGTTTCCGTTCACATTGGCGATCGTGCTCCCGCCAGTGTCGCGCTCCGTTGAGCTCTGGCCGCCGAAGGCGCCGTAATCTGTCGATACTGCGCCCGGCGTAAAGACCGTCAACTGCGAAAAGTCGCGGCCGTTGAGCGGGATGCTGTTGATCGTATTTTCTGTAAACGTCTCTCCCAGGGTTGCATTTTCGGTGTTCAAAATAGGCTGCAACTGTTCGGAGACTTCGACGTTGGTCGACGCTGCACCGGGCTTGAGCGGGAAGTCGATCTTGGCCGTTTGGTCGATTTCGAGCGAGAATGGCCCATACTTGGCCGTCTCGAAACCAGCCGCTTCGACAGTAATGCGATACTGCCCGATCTGTAGAAAGCGGATCGAGTAGGAGCCGGATCCGTCCGTGGTCTCCGAGGTCGTCACACTGGTTGCCACATTGGTTACATTCACCTTGGCACCGGCAACGACAGCGCCCGACGCATCGGTGATGGTGCCGCGGATAGCACCTGTTACGGTCTGAGCCAAGCCGGCGACCGGCGTCGCTACCAGGAGCAGGATGCTTGCTAAGGAAAGGGGTTTCACGTCATTGCCTCCGGAAGTACATCTTGGGGAGCTTTGTTTGCTTAGGGTCGCATCTAGATTTCGCGGTTCGAAGGACTGGTTACTGTCGTGTGAATGCAACAATAACCCGGTTTCTGCAGGATGCAAACAACTATTTACCGCCCAAACGATCAGAAATAGAGGTGAATGTGTGCAAAACCCACCAAATCGCTCCCAAAAGGCCAACCTGCTTTCGCGGGGTGCCGCTTTCGTTGATCCGAGAGATAAGCTCCATGTATCGAGAGAAGGTTTGCCGGCACTGCTCCGCCTGGCGCATGCAGCCGAACCGCAAATAGTCGCTCGCCTTAAAACCCTGGTACGGGCGGAGTCGCCCTCGCATGACAAGCCGGCCGTCGATCACGCAGGCCGGCTTGCCGCTGAGATGGCAGAGGCGTTGGGCGGACGTACACGACGATACCGCCATCCCCAGCATGGTGATTCCCTGCTTTTCAGCTTTGGACCGCAGCGATCGAAGGCCAAGCCATACTTGTTATTAGGGCACCTCGATACAGTCTGGCCCGTTGGCACGATCGAGACGATGCCTTTCTGTGAAACCAACAAAAAGATCGCCGGCCCAGGCGTGCTGGATATGAAAGGTGGCGTGGCCGTGGCGCTCACCGCAATCGAGCTGCTCTTAAACGTTGGCGCACTACCCCAACCTGTGCTGCTGCTGCTGCACGGGGATGAAGAGATCGGCAGCCCCGCTTCGCGATCTGTAACAGAGGCAGTTGCAAAGAAGTGCCGCGCCGTTTTTGTGCTCGAGCCGGGCCAGGGTCTTGGCGGCGCCTACAAGACGGCGCGCAAGGGCGTAGGACACTATAGGCTGCAGGTTGAGGGTGTCGCATCGCATAGCGGCGTCGATTTCGAGAGCGGCCACAGCGCTGTGCTCGAGTTGGCTCGACAGCTTGAGCGTATCGCCGGCATGACTGACCTGGCGCGAGGGCTGACTGTCAACCCGGGCGTGATTGGCGGCGGAACGTTGTCCAACGTCATAGCCGCTGAAGCCTGGGCAGAGATCGATGTACGCGTAACGCAACAGCGCGATGTGCGCCGGATCGAGCGTCAGTTGCGTGATCTCCGAGCGTTCGACAAAGCCTGCCGGTTGACGCTTACAGGTGGATTAAATCGGCCGCCGATGCAACGCTCGCGTGCGATCGCATCTCTGTTCAGACAGGCTCAGAGTCTGGCCGCACAATTCGACTTGAAGCTTGAAGAAGCAGCTACCGGTGGCGGATCAGACGGCAACTTCACCGCGGCGCTGGGTGTGCCTACCCTTGACGGCATGGGCGCCGTAGGGGAAGGTGCGCATGCCAGCCACGAGCACCTTCTTCGTGCGCACCTTGCCCCGCGTACGGCGCTGCTCGCGGCCATGTTGCAGCGTGTATAACGCCTCACCCAAAATGATCAGTTCTTCGGCGTCTTTTCCTGCCCGCGCGCCGGGGACGAAGCATCGACCATCTCAGGCGACTTGACCGCCCGCAGGGTCTGCTCCTGGTTCGGACTGATGCGTCGCGTGATGTTGACCGCCTCAACCTTCTCGAAGCTACCCGACGCAAGGCTCTTCACAATCGCCTCGATCACCCGTACATCGGCCAGCCCCTCAAAGCCATCCGGCTCAGGGTCTCTCCCCTCGAGGATGCACTCGGAAAAGTACTTCATCTCGCCGCCAAAGTGGTCGGTGTTCTTGAACGACTCGCGCTTCTTTTCCTTACCGTACTGTGCGCTGTGCTCAAGCGGATTGCCGTACATGTATCCAGGATTGACCTCGAGCAGTCCCTTGGTCCCAACCACCGTATAGGTGTCCACCTGGTTGCCGTAGTAGGAAACAGTAAACTGCGCCAGCCGCTCACCAGGGAAGCGCAGCGTCACGCTCACCGTGTCATCAAAGTCGCCGAAACCGGCCTCGGGGTGGCGCGTGCCAGTCGCAAACGCCTCTGTCGGTTCGCTCTCGAACAGGTTGCGCACACCATTGATCGGGTAAGGTCCCATGTCAAAGATCGGTCCAGCCTCCACGCCGTTCTTCGCGCGGTGATTGGATGGGTCGACCATTTGCGCGAAAGTCGAGGTAAACAAATGCACCGCGCCCAGCTCCCCTGAACGCACCTTCTCAATCGCCGCGATGGTGGCCGGCTCAAAGTGCAGTCGGTAGGCCACCATCAGCTTTGCCGTCGACGTCTCCTGCGCACGCAGGATAGCCTCGCACTGCTCTGTTGAGACCTCCATTGGTTTCTCAAGCAGCACGTGGATCCCAGCCTCGAGCGCAGGCACGGCAAACTCGGCATGCCGCCAATTCGGGGTGCCAAGGTAGATCGCGTCGACTTTGCCTGAGCGCAGCAACTCGCCGTAGCCCTCGTAGCCGCACGTGTACTCTACTTTGTATTCCTCGCCGAGCTTAGCGGCTTTCTCCGAGTCGCCGGTCACCAGCGCTGCAATCGTTGAGTTGCCCGTATGCTCCACGCCCGGCATCATCGCTTCCTGCGAAATGCTACCCACGCCCACAATCGCGTAGCGGATCTTCTTGCCCTCGGTGATGCCCAGCGCTTCCATCAGGTTCACGGTGTGTCTCCTTCAACCAAATGCGCGCCGAATAGGCGGCCAGTCAGTTGGGATGCACACTTCCCCTGTGTGGCTCGCAACGCGAAAGTATCCTTTACGAGGAACCGGTCGCAGCGGATGTCGCGTGTACGTTCGTGGCGCATCTCCTTACCGGCAATGGCTGGAGGAACCCCGGCCTACAATAGGTTGATGCTTCGTACTACCCACACGGTCTGCTCGCTCGACTGTCCCGACTCCTGTGGCGTGCTTGTCACGACCGACGAGAACGGGCGCGCGATCCGGCTGCAGGGTGATCCGGCCCACCCGGTAACGCGCGGCTTCTTATGCGGCAAGGTCGCTAAATACCTCACCCGCGTCTACGCGCCTGACCGGCTGCTCTATCCGATGCGACGCCGCCCCGGCACCCCGAAGGGCTCGCTCGCCGTTGGAGCTGAGCGGGAAGCCTTTGAGCGCATCAGCTGGGACCAAGCCCTTGACGAGATCGCGCGCAGGCTGCGGCAGGTGGCCGACGAACGAGGGCCGGAAGCGATCCTGCCCTACTCTTACGCGGGCACCATCGGCACCCTGGGCTACGGGTCGATGGACCGCCGCTTCTTTCATCGCCTCGGCGCCTCGCAGCTCGATCGCACCATCTGCGCCAGCGCTGGCGGCGAGGCGCTGCTCTCGGTTTACGGCCAAAAGCTCGGCACCGATACTGAGCACTTCCGCCACGCACGCCTGATCCTCGCCTGGGGCGCGAACGTACACGGCAACAACATCCACCTGTGGCCCATGATTGAAGAGGCGCGCCGCCACGGTGCACGGCTTATCGTCATCGATCCCTATCGCACCCGCACCGCCGCTCTTGCCGACCAGCACCTGTCCATCCATCCCGGCACCGATGCAGCCCTCGCGCTGGGGCTGATGCACGTTATCCTGCGCGAGAGCCTCGAAGACCGCGCCTACACAGCCGTCCACACGCACGGACTGCCCGAGTTGCGCATCCGCGTAGCCGAGTACACCCCTGCTCGCGTCGAGCAATGGACCGGCATCCCTGCCGAAACTATCGAAGCACTCGCCCGCGACTACGCGACTACCAGGCCGGCGGTCATCCGCTTGAATTACGGAGTGCAGCGCTCTGAAAATGGTGGTGCCTCCGTCCGTGCCGTCGCCATGCTGCCCGCGCTCACCGGCGCGTGGCAGCACCTTGGCGGCGGTCTCCAGCTTTCGACCAGCGGCGCCTTCGAGTGGGACAAGCAGGCTCTTGAGCGTCCTGACCTGATGCTCGCAAGTCCGCTCGGGCGCCCCGCGCGGATCGTCAACATGAGCCTGCTTGGCCAGGCTCTCACCGCTCGCGACACCTACCAGGGCGGCCCGGCCATCCACGCACTCTTCGTCTACAACTCGAATCCGGCCGTCATCGCGCCTGACCAATCGCGCGTTCTAGTGGGGCTCCGGCGCCCCGACCTGTTCACCGTCGTCCACGACCAGTTCCTCACTGACACGGCCGACTACGCGGACATCGTGCTCCCGGCGACCACCTTCCTCGAACACAAGGATGTGCAAGGAGCCTACGGTCACTACTACGTCCAGCTTTCGGAAGCAGCCATCGCTCCTGTCGGCGAATCGCGCTCAAACGTCGCGCTCTTCTCCGCCCTCGCCGAGCGCTGCGGCCTCGCCGAACCCTGCTTCCGCGACTCGGAAGACGACCTGATCGCGCAGGCACTCCGGGCCGGCTCGCCCTACCAGCCCGCGCTCATGCAGGGCTTTACCGCCGAGACACTCCGCGCTGCCGGCGGCCACCAGCGGCTTCGCTTCTTGAGCGAGCAGCACGGCGAGCCCTTTCAGCCCTTTGCGGATGGCGTCTTCCCCACCCCGAGCGGCAAAATCGAGTTCGACTCCGACAGCTTTGCCGCCCGCGGCCTCGATCCCCTGCCCGGCTTCGTGCCCCCGCATGAGTCGCGAAACGCCGCGCAAGGAGCCCTCGGCCTCTACCCGCTCGAGTACCTGCCGCGCAAGGCTGACAACTTCATGAACTCGACCTTCGCCAACCAGCCCGGCCACCAGCACATGGAGGCAGCCACCGCGAACCGTCTCGAGATGCACGCCGATGACGCGGCTGCGCGCGCGATCACGACCGGCGACCAGGTCATCATCGAGAACGATCGGGGCTACCTCACCATGACCGCCCTGGTCAGCGAGCGCGTCCGCCCAGGCGTAGTTGCCTCACGCATGCAGTGGAACAAGTGCTCTCCCGAAGGCGGCGGCGTTAACCAACTCACCTCGCAGCGACTCACCGACTTTGGCGGCGGCCCGACCTTCTACTCGACCCTGGTCGAAGTGCGCAAAGCCTCACCAGGAGGACTACCAACGTCACCCCTCAGATTGTCATCCTGAGCATAGCGAAGGATCCGCTGTTGACTTTGCTTCAAGCGGACGCAACGCTTACCGAACTAGATCCCCTTCGTCTAATGCTCGGGAGACCACCGAGTCGCCCGGCGGCAGCGATTTGTGCATCAGGGTTGCATCAGTTCGGCACATCAGGTTTGACGCTCACTCCCCTGCCGCACTTATAATTTGCACAGGCCACCGGGAATGCCCCGTGTCTCGTTTCTCCCCGGGTGCGTCCTCTGGAGCATTTCAAAGCAGGTGCAATTGGGCTAGCAGATGTAGATGTGGGCTTGTTGAACAAAGCCACTTGCAAGCGGAAGTCGGCGCCTGACAGCACCTGTGAATGCCATGAACCGCTCGGTAGAAAGCCGCTCGAAGCATGTGGGCGAACCATCTCTCGATATCCTGAAGGAGTTCCTGATTTCCATGAATCGTTCTTTGTCTCTCGTCTGCCTGCTCGCGTCCGGCCTTGCCGCCAGCGCACTGGCCCAGTCTTCGACCGCCGCGGTTCCCAACGCTCCTTCGTCTGGCGGCATGGGTGCCGCCGCGGCGCCTGCCGGCCCGACCAAAGTCGCTGTCATCATGTTCCAGGGGGTGGTCGCGCAGACGAATGAAGGTCAGCGCAACTTCGCCGAGATCCGTAAGAAGTACGAGCCCAAGCAGGCCCAGATCAAGACCCAGAGCGATGAGATTGATTCTCTCGAAAAGCAGCTGCAAACGGCCGGCGCCACCCTGAGTGACACCGAGCGCGCCAGCCGCCTGAAGACCATCGACGACAAGAAGAAGGCCCTGCAGCGCACCGGCGAAGATGCGCAGAACGACTTCCAGCAGGAGATTCAACAGACTTACGCCGCTTTGGCTGAGAAGGTTTTTGGATCCGTGCAGTCCTATGCCACCCAGAATGGCTATACGCTGGTCGTCGATGCCTCGCAGCAGCAGAGCCCCGTCCTCTGGGCCAACCCGGCAACCGACATCAGCGCAGCCGTCGTTCAGGCATATAACGTGAAATCAGGGGTTCCAGCGCCGCCGGCCGGTGCTGCCTCGGCGCCCGCTGCCCCTTCGGCCACGCCAGGTCCCCGCGCCCCCACACCAGCCCACTGAGCCTTAACGCACCTGCAGGGGCCTCGTTTCGGCTGAGGCCTCCGCTTGCTTGCCTCTTGCGCTACCTTCCAGCAAGCTTCTCGTTTTCCGTCCAGGCCGAGCTTTGTTGTGGAAAAAATTGTGCATTTCTCCTGGCCTAACAAGTAAAACTAAGCTCGGAATTCTGTCGCCATCCGTGAGCCTTCTTTCACGCACGATGTAAGGTACTCATCCTACTTGGCTTACATTCTTGCTTGAGAAAGAAGGCAGCCGCTCAATCGCTCCGTACGCCAGCAAACATTCCTGACGAGCTTTCCACAGAACAGGTAAACAGGCGGTAACATCGCCGCTCATAACCAGCTCTGAACGGCAGCAATGCTGTCAGCAAATAGTTTCTTTGGCTTCAGGTTCTACGCTCCACACAAAATAAGGACTAGCGAGAACTGCTATCCTCGCCAAGCTTCAACACGGCAAGAAACGCCTCTTGCGGAATGTCGACCTTGCCGATACGCTTCATCCGCTTCTTGCCCTCCTTCTGTTTATCCAACAATTTCCTCTTTCGGGAAATGTCACCTCCGTAACATTTCGCCAGCACATTTTTCTTGACAGCGGACACAGTTTCCCGTGCGACAATTTTCGATCCAATTGCAGCCTGGATCGCTACCTCGAACATCTGCCGCGGGATCAGCTCGCGCATCTTCGAGACCAGCGCCCGCCCCCGGTCGTAGGCAAAGTCGCGATGGACGATGATCGACAGAGCATCGACGGGCTCGCCCGAGACCAGGATGTCGAGCTTCGCCATAGGCGATTCCCACAGGTCCGAAAGCACGTAATCGAGCGACGCATACCCGCGTGAAACCGACTTGAGCCGGTCATAGAAGTCGAGCACGATCTCGTTCAGCGGCAGCTCATAGGTGAGCTTCACCCGCGTCGAGCTGACATACTCAAAGTTTTTCTGACGTCCGCGCTTCTCTTCGACCAGCTTCAGAATGCCGCCGACGTATTCCTCATTGGTCAGGATCGTCGCCGTAATCACCGGCTCCTCAATCGCGTCGATCTCGCTCGGGTCAGGCCAGCGTGATGGATTATCGACTTCAATCACGCTGCCATCGGTCCTGGTGATGCGATAGCGTACACCCGGCGCCGTCGTGATCAGGTCGAGATCAAACTCGCGCTCCAGCCGCTCCTGGATGATCTCCATGTGGAGCAGCCCAAGAAAGCCGCAGCGAAATCCAAAGCCCAGCGCTGCCGAACTTTCAGGCTCAAAGAAGAACGACGAATCATTCAGCCGAAGTTTTTCGAGCGCATCGCGCAACATGGTGTGTTCGTGCGAGTCAACTGTATAGAGGCCGGCGAAGACCATCGACTTGATGTCTTCAAACCCCGGCAGCGCCTCGGCGGCAGGCCGCGCATCTTCGGTAATCGTGTCGCCGATCTTGGTGTCGGCAACGTTCTTGATCGTTGCGACAAAGAAGCCAACCTCGCCGGCAGAGAGCTCCGCGATCTCGATCGGCTTCGGCGTCAGCACGCCGAGCGATTCCACATCGAAGACCTTGCCATTCGACATCAGCCGAATCTTCATGCCTTTGCGTAGACGCCCGTGAATAATGCGCGCGAGCACAATCACGCCACGGTACGGGTCGAACCACGAGTCAAAGATCAGCGCCTGCAGCGGCGCATCGATGTCGCCGATCGGGTGCGGCAGCCGAGTCACAACCGCCTCAAGAATGTCCGGCACACCGAGCCCGGTCTTCGCGCTCACCGGGATCGCGTCCGTCGCGTCGAGGCCTACAGCCTGCTCGATCATCTCCTGGGTGCGCGCAATGTCTGCCGAGGGCAGGTCGATCTTGTTGATGACCGGAATGATCTCGAGGCCATTTGAGATCGCGAGATAGGCGTTCGCGAGCGTCTGCGCTTCCACTCCCTGCGAGGCGTCCACCACCAGCAGCGCGCCCTCGCACGAGGCCAGCGAACGCGAGACCTCGTATGAGAAGTCAACATGGCCGGGTGTGTCAATCAGATTCAGTTGATACGTCAGACCATCCTTCGCCGGATACATCATGCGTACCGAGTGAGCTTTAATGGTGATGCCGCGCTCGCGCTCGAGGTCCATCGCGTCCAGCACCTGCGCCTGCATCTCGCGCGCGGTAAGCGAGCCGGTCAGCTCCAGCAGCCGGTCAGAGAGCGTGGACTTGCCATGATCGATGTGCGCGATAATCGCGAAATTGCGGATGAGCTTTGAGTCCATGAGGAGGGGCTTACAGCACTGATCTTACCATCCGGC
>CAXTMM010000050.1:0-19711 GCA_964245415.1 uncultured Acidobacteriaceae bacterium
CTAGCGCTGCTGCTACGTCTTCAAGGTAGACGTTGAGGCCGGCGGAAGTAACCAGGCGCTGGCCGGTGCGGCCGAGATAGTGCAGGCGGCCGTGGGCGTCACGGCGGGTAAGGTCGCCGGTCGCGAGCCAGCCGTTGGAGTTGCCTAAATTGGATGCGGCCTCGCGCATGGCGCCGTTTTGCCAGGTGGTGGTCGCGACCATTTCGCCGCGGACCAGCAGTTCGCCTGAGTCGGCGATGCGCAGTTCGCGGCCGGGGAGTGGCGCGCCGAGGGTGCCGCGGGCAGGTTTGAAGGGGTGGTTGAGGGTGATGAGCGCGGAGGTCTCGGTCATGCCGTAGCCCTGGATCAGGGCGAGGCCAAGGCTGGTCCAGAAGCTTTCGAGCGCTTCAGGCAGAGTGGCGCCGCCGCAGACGATGGCCCAGAAGCGCCAGCCCAGCCGGGCGTGCACGCGCCGGAAGCGCCACCAGCGTTTGCCGATGCGCATGTCCTGAGCTGCTTGAAGCTCGGCAGCGAGGTTGGGATGGTTCGTGAGCAGTTCGTTGCGCAGGAGAACCAGCACGCGCGGTACCGCGGCTAGAACCGAGATGCGCTCCTGGGGGAGCAGGCGCAGGAGGCGGGCTGCTTCGAGGCGTGACTCATAGTGGACGACGGCGCCGAGCACGGGTGCGACCCAAAGGCCCATGAACTGGCCAAAGACGTGGCTGAGCGGCAGGGTGTGGAGGAAGTGGAGCGGGTGGAAGACTTGCTCGTAGCGGCGATACTTTTCTATCTCTCGCTCGATAGGGGTGAGCGAGGCGAGCAGGTTGCGGTGGGTATGCACGATTCCTTTCGGCTCGCCAGTGGTGCCGGAGGTGAAGAGGATTTGCAGCGGGGTGTCGGGGCCGAGCTGTTCGAGGATGGGTGCCGCGAGAACCGGGTTTGGGTCGCGTAGCGCCTGGTCGATATGGGATAGATTGAGCTGGGGTGTTTGGCTGCTGAGTGAGCGCAGCAGCAGAGTGTCGCCTGCGATGAGGCGGGGGGAGGTTTCTCCAACGATACGTTCGGCGAAGGCGAGGGTGCCGGTTGCCTCGAGCGGGACAACGAGTACGCCGCGCAGCACGCAGCCGAAGAAGCATGCGATCCAGGCGGCGCTGTTTTCGCCCCAGAGCAGGACGCGCTCGCCAGGGGCTATGTCGCGGCGCACCAGTTCTGCTGCGAACCACTGCGCGCCACGGGCGAGCTGAGCATAGGTGGTGGCGAAGCGCCGGACGCCGCGATGCTCGACGACGGCGGTTTGCGCGCCGAGGCGGTGCATGTCTTCGACCAGGGTAGCGAGGTGGAGTCTCGAAGGCATGTTGGTGCAAATCTCCCAGAGCTAAGATGGCGCGCGAGCAGGCTTGACCCGGCCAACACCGCCACGGCGGCTCAAGTACTTTGCGCATCGAAGCTCAAAGCAGGCCCGCGACATACGAGTATCGATGAAGACGAACTTACGAGGAGCACGTGCATGAGTGAAGCCATTCCAGTATTGAGCAGGGAAGAAGGAATCGCCAAGGTTGCCGAGTTGATCAAGGATATCCAAATCGCGATGCTGACCACCGTGGGCACAGATGGCCCGCTGCACAGCCGGCCGATGGCTACCCAGCAAACGCCTTTTGAGGGAGAGCTGTTTTTTCTGACCGGGGCGGATACGGGCAAGGTGAACGAGATTGAGGACGACAGGCAAGTGGCGCTCACCTATGTGGATCCCAAGCATACGTTTCTGACTCTGTCGGGCAGGGCGAGTATCTCGAATGATCGCGCACTTATCGAGAAGCTATGGAGCCCGACGTACAAGGCGTGGTTTCCTGAAGGCAAGGAGGATCCCGGGATCCGCGTGCTGCGCGTGGTTGTGGAGCAGGCCGAGTACTGGGAGGCGCCCGCGAACGCGATCGTGCGCAATGTGAAGATACTGGCGCGCGCGGTGACCGGCGGCAAAACGCCTGTCGGCGAACACGCACGCGTGGCGTTGTAGGTTACCCGGAAACGAAGGAGCTGCACGCATGGCACTGCCCGCGATCGAGCTCCAGAAAAAAACGGAAGGTGCGGAAGGCGCATCGTCAGTTCAGCAGGATCTGGACCGGCCTACCGCGAACCAGATATTCAACCAGGTAGCGCAGAACGCTCGCGTGGAGTTGGCACGCACGAGTGTCTCGCTGGCTATCTCAGGCGTGGCGGGCGGGCTTACGATGGGGCTCACCGGATTGAGCGTCTCGATTCTGGTGTCAATGGTGGGCGGCACGCCTGCGGGGAGGGTAGCCGCCTACTTCTTTTATCCGCTTGGTTTTATGGTGGTGATCCTGGGCCGCAGCCAGCTGTTTACCGAAAATACGCTTTATCCTGTCGCGTTGATGCTGGCCGAGAAGCGACACCTGCTGCGTACGCTGCGACTTTGGGCGATCGTGTTCCCGGCGAATATCGTTGGGGCGCTCTTGTTTGCGCTGCTCGCGGTGAAGACCGGCGCGCTGCGGCCGGAGTATGTTGGGGCCCTGACGCACCTGGGTGTTGAAGCGCAGTCGATGCCGATGAGCCACGTGTTTTGGAGCGGCGTGGTGGGCGGGTGGATTATTGCGATGGTGGCTTGGCTGGTAAGTGCGAGCCACTCAATTACGGGGTCGGTAATGCTGATCTGGTCGATGACATTTATTGTCGGGCTTGGGCATTTTGCGCATTGCATTGCGACGAGCGGCGAGATGATTTCGGCGGTGCTTGCCGGGCAGATGTATGTGGGGCAGTTTCTACGCTGGTTGCTGCCGGCGACGCTTGGCAATATTACCGGTGGCGTGTTGCTGGTCACCCTTCTCGAGTACGGGCAGTCGCAGTTTGAGTAGGTGCTTCGTGAATTGATCACTGTTGCACATCTATATAATTGCTCCGAGACCTTGGAGTACGCCACCGGGAGCAAGCATGTCCGATGAACAACTGCCGCAGCTCTACACCGGGATATGGCAGGCACAGAATCCTCATGAGCGGGAGTGGATCGAGGACATCTTCAGGCCATTCATCTCGAACTATGTGACTGATGGCAAGCACGAGTTAGTGTTGGATAACGCGATCCTGCTCGATGCGTTCTGTTACGCGCAGGACAAGTCGTACTATGCCCGCTTCCGTGGTAAGAATGCTTTTCTGGTGCACTTTCTCGATGAGAACTACGAAGGTTCTTACGACATTTACGAGAATTTTCGCGGTGTGCTGCGCTGCCACTGGTCAGACGCATTTAATGCGGAACGCGTCATCGCTTTACCGCTGGGCTATAGCGTTGGAGTGGAGCGGGGCCGTGAGGTGATCGTGCCTGCTTCAAAACGGAGATATGTCTGGTCCTTCCTCGGGCAGGTGAATAAGTCGTCGCGCCCGGATATGGCACATGCACTTGCCAAGGTTGCGCCTAATTTTCTCTTTGCTACGGACGATGTTCCTGGCTTTGTTTTTTATAACAGGGCGGATGGAAAGCGGCGGCTGTTTCCGAGTAAGGAGTATTACGAGTTTATCTTCGATTCCACTTTCTCTCCCTGCCCGATGGGAAATACGAACCTGGAGTGCTTTCGCGTCTATGAGTCGTTGGAGTGCGGGGCTATTCCCATTGTCGAGAAGCGGTTAACGCTGGACTACTTTCGCGAGGTGCTCGGCAATCACCCCATGCCGGCGGTACGGTCATGGCGTGAGGCGCACGGATTGATAAAGGAATTGCTTCAGACACCGGCACAGATGGATACATTGCAGCAGCATTGCATGAGCTGGTGGCAGGACTTCAAACAGGACTACACGTTGCGGGTGGGTGAGTTTCTTAAACGCCGTTCGCAGCCGCATTCCGGCGCGGACGTACCTGTCATGTTGCCGAAGTACAACCAGCCTGCTTGGCGAACGCGCGAGATGCTGCGCCACCATGATATGCACGCCTTTGTGCGAAGAGTGCAGAAGCAGGTCACGCGGCTGGTCAAGACCGGCGGCCTACGCGAGGCACATCGAGCGAGCAAGCCAGCCAAGTGATATGTCAACGGTGGCCAATTAGATAGGAATTTACGTTTGCGTAGCCGCTGCACACGCACCGTCAAGGGAGTGGGCGTCTCCTGGCGCAGTCGTGCCAGACTCTGACTAAGCCGCTAATCTATTGTGGCCAGTTTGTGGGTGGCGTAGTCTTTGCCGAGTTCGGCGCAGAGTGCTTCGATGACCAGTTCGTGATCCGCGCGTTGTTGCAGGCCTGAGACGGTTGCTACTCCGATGACGCCGGCTCCGGCGACGGCGATAGGAACGCTGCCGCCGTGGGTTACGTAATCCTCGGCCGGGAGCGCGTACTTGGCGGTGATGTTAGTCTGCTTCTGCTCAAGGGCGAGACCGACCGCGTAGGAGGAGCGCAGGAAGCGCGCAACTGTGTTTGTCTTGCGGCGGACCCACTCAGCATTGTCGGGAGTCGTGCCGGCCAGGGCGCAGAAGAAGAGTTGCTGGCCGAAACGCCGCACGTCGATGACGACTGCGTGATTGCGCTCGAGGGCTAGCTTGCGTAGACGGGTGCCGAGTTGCCAGGCTTGTTCGTGGTCAAAGCGTGGAAATTGCAGGGCGCTTTCCTGTTCCGCGATCTTGCGAAGATCGTCCGGGATGGGCATGGCCGGGGTTCCTCACTGCTGAAAAAGAAAGCGACGGCCTGTGGCCGCCGCTTGTCTGGAGCAGGTGCTACGCGTTTACTTCGACCTTGTCATGCCAGGAGCTGGCCGCTTGGAGCGCCTTGTTGACGTTTGAGATATTTTCGACTCCTTGGGTGTTGAGCCAATCGGCGAAGGCCTTTTCGCCATTCTTCGCGAAGATGGCGACCCCATCGGCCCAGGTGGCGCGGCCGCAAAGAACGCCGTTGAAGCTGGTGCCGCTCTCTGCCGCGAGATCGAGTGTCTCGATGAAAATCGCGTTAGTGACGCCGGCCGAAAGATAGATGAAGGGCTTGTGGGTAGAGGAAGCAGCGGTGCGGAAGTGCTCCAGCGCCTCTTTGCGGGTGTACGCTTGCTCGCCTGTGTAAGCCTTGGTGCCGGCGACAAATTTCATCTGCACGGGAACCTCGACCTTGAGCACGTCGACGTTGTACTTTTCCTTGCCGAACTCCTCCATCGAACCGGTGACGATGGCGGGTTTGCGCTTGGCATAGCCGAGGCCTTTTTCGTCCTCGCCGTGTACGTCGTAGCCGACAAACTCCAGGAAGAAGGGGATGTCCCAGGCGCGGCACTCGTCACCGATGCGCTCGATGAAGGCGTGCTTCACATCGTTGATCGCGGAGGTTTCAAAAGGGGTGTAGTAGAGCAGGATCTTGATGCAGTCAGCGCCTGCTTCCTTCAAGCGGCGAACGGACCAGTGATCGAGAAGGTCGGGCAGGCGGCCGGCTTCGGTTGCGTCGTAGCCGGTCTTTTCATAGGCCAGGAGCAGTCCCTTACCGTGGCGCTTCTTGGTTGCGGGCAGGCCAAATTCGGGATCGAGCAGGATGGCCGAGGCGTACTGGCAGAGCGTGTCGGTGACCATGGACTTGAAGTCTTCGAGCATCGAGTCCGGGACATTGGCTACGCCCTTTTCCTTGGCGAGAGACTTTTGCAGCGAGCCGCGCTGGTCCATGGCTGCCGCGGCAATGACGCCGCGCTCGTTCGAAACTGCTTTCAATCCAGCCAGCTTGCCTGGGGTCAGCTTGATCATTGTTTTTCTCCTGGGATGCTTTCACTTCCGATCGGGGGTGGAAACGTCGCTCTATCCTACCTGCTCCGAGTGGAAACCGCGTCAATGTAGATGGATGCAGATCAGGCGGTCTGCGAGAGGGGTTTGAGCAAGGCGCGCTGGGCGGCGAAAAGCTGCCCGATGCCGCGCTCGGCGTAGTCCATCATCTCGAGCATCCTGGCTCGCGGAAAGGCGCGACGCTCGGCGGTGGCCTGGACTTCGATCAAGCCGCCATCCTCGCTCATAACCACGTTCATGTCTACTTCGGCTTGCGAGTCCTCTTCATAGGCGAGATCGAGCAGGGTAGTGCCTTCGACGATACCGGCGCTGGTCGCGGCGACGAGCTGCAAGAGCGGCGAGCGCTTGAGGGTGCCTGCCTCGACCAGCCGCTCGAAGGCGAGGGCGAGGGCGGCACAGGCGCCGGTGATAGCCGCGGTGCGAGTGCCGCCGTCGGCCTGGAGGACGTCGCAGTCGAGAATGACCGTGCGTTCGCCGAGCGCCTGCATATCGACTGCGGCGCGGAGGGAGCGGCCGATGAGCCGCTGAACCTCATGGGTGCGGCCGCCGACCTTGCCGCGTTCCGACTCGCGAGCGGTGCGGGTGAGCGTGGCGCGGGGGAGCATGCCGTATTCGGCTGTGACCCAGCCGCGGCCGCTGTTGCGCATCCAGCCGGGAACGCCCTGCTCGACGGTCGCGTTGCAGAGCACCCGGGTCTGGCCCATCTCGATCAGCACCGAGCCCTCCGCGGTACCGACGTAATCGGGAGTGAGGCGAAATGGGCGAAGAAGATGGGGGGCGCGGCCTGCGGCGCGGAAGAAGGCTGTGGTGCTTTGGGTCATGTGTTCATTCTACGGCGCGACCGAGAGCTGTATTGGGAATCCGCGACTGCCGTTCCTTTCTGGAACGGCAGTCGCTAAGTCCAATGGATGCAGCTTCTTAGCCGTGGCTGTCGCGGCTGCTTTCCCATCTTGGGCTAGTTGCGCCCGCTCAAAAAGCACGAAGCGCTCATGCTTTCCGCTGCTAAGTCGATCATTTCGATGAAGTTGCCCGATCAGGTGGGGTTTGGCCAGCTCCGTGCATAAAGAGTCTTGCACGGACTGGCCGGTTGTTCCAAATGGAGAGTGGGATGCAATTTACCGAGAATCTTCGCAAGAGTTCCGAGAGCAAACTGCTGCCGTTCCGCTCGCCTGCACCGCGTGGGCTGGATCTTGGGCCGGACCAGTTGCCGCATGACATTGCCATGCTGCGCAGGCCGGCTGTGGTGGAGTTAACAGGCGCGCCGCAACTGAAGGAGCAGGACGGGCTGGCGCACGATGCGCGCAACCTGGTGGCCTCGCTTGAGTTGTTCTCAGGGCTGCTGGCGGAGCCAGGGGTACTGGGCGAAGAGCACAAGCACTTTGCCGGCGACCTGAAGTCGTTGACTGCGCCGCTCGCCTCGCTGGTGGAGCAGATGGCTTCTGTTTCGGGATCTCACGCCAACGGCGCGGGGAGAAACCAGGAACCAGTGTTTGCTCGCGAACCGCTGCGACCGCCGCTCGCCTCTGGCCGAGGCTGGCAAGACCAGCAACGGGAAGAGCAGCGGGACGCCGGCATGATGGTGAAGAGCTGCGAGCGGCTACTGGGGGCGATTGCCGGGCCCTCGGTCGCGCTCGATATCAGCTACGAGCGAGGCTTGGGGGAGCCGGCCTTGAGCGCCGAGGCGCTGATTCGGGTGCTGATCAACCTGGTGCAGAATGCCAGCGAAGCGATGCCGCAGGGTGGCCGCGTGGTGATTACAGTGCGAAAGGCGTTGGGCGCCCGGCCCAGCGCCGTTGTGAGCGTGCAGGATACCGGTTCGGGCATCCCGGCGCACGCGATTGGGCAGGTGTTTCAGGCCGGCTTTACCAGCAAGAAAGCAGAAAAGAAGTGGCCGGCGACGAGCCACTACGGACTAGGACTTACTATCGTGCGTGACCTGGTTGAAGGCGCGGGCGGCAGCGTGCGGGTGGCCTCAACATTGAAGAGAGGCACGACCTTCGAGATCAAAGTGCCATGCCGACGGGCTTGAATCGCGGATGGGAGTTACAAGATAAGTCGCATGCAGGCGTGGCGCGAACTTCCGTAACTGTGCGATCGAGTGCAGGTCTCCTAAAATGAGCCACACAGTTACTTATACAAACGATATGGCATCAGCACCGCCAGGCAAAATGCACGTACTGATTCTGGATGAGGATGCGGCGGTCCGATCTGCGATCAGCGAGATAGCTGCGAGCCGCGGATTTTCGCCGCACGCGGTCGCGACGGTCGAGGCCGCGCGCGAGTATCTGCGCGGCAACTCAACGGACCTGCTGCTGCTCGACCTGAAAAGCCCCAACGGCGAGGGCATCGAGCTGCTCGACGAAGTGAAGACGCTGCAGTCGGATACCTCGGTGGTCGTGATGACGGCCTTTGCCACTGTCACCTCCGCGGTCGAGGTCATGCGGACAGGCGCGACCGATTACCTGACCAAGCCGTTTGCGATGGAAGAGCTGGCCTCGGTGCTGGAGCGCACCGCGACCCGTAGGCAGTTGAACTCGGACAGCCGCAAGCTGCGGGAGCGGCTTCGATCGCAGCAGAACCTCGGAACGATTATCGGGCAGAGCCCGGAGATGGACAAGCTTTACCGCATCTTGTCAAAGGTTGCGCACTCCTCGCACCCGGTCATGATCCTGGGTGAGAGCGGGACGGGCAAGGAACTGGTCGCACGCTCGATCCATGGCAACGGCCCGAACGCGCAGAAGCCCTTTCTACCGGTCGATTGCGGGTCGCTCGTGCCGACGCTGGTGGAAAGCGAACTCTTCGGCTACGTCAAGGGCGCGTTTACCGGGGCAAATCGTAATAAGGACGGATTGCTGGTCGCGGCTGAAGAGGGGACCGTCTTTCTCGATGAGATCGGCGAGCTGCCGCTGGAGCTGCAGGCGAAACTTTTGCGGGCATTGCAGGAGCGCGAGGTGCGGCCTGTAGGAGCGAGTCACCGGGTGCCGATCCGGGCGCGCATCCTGGCGGCAACCAATCGGGACCTTTCGGCGATGGTCGAGCAGGGGCGCTTTCGCAAGGATCTCTTCTACCGGCTCAATGTGGTTTCGCTCAAGATCCCTCCGCTGCGCGAGCGACGGCAGGATGTGCCGCTCTTGACGGCACACTTTCTCGATCGCATCGGCAAGGAGTATGGCAAGAAGTTCGAGCTCGGTGACGAGGCGCTGCGGGTGCTGGCCGACTATGACTGGCCGGGCAATGTACGGGAGCTTGAGAATGCGCTGGAGCGGGCGTGCTCGTTTGCGTCGGGCGAGATGGTGCAGCTTGGGGACCTGCCGACGCAGCTGCAGGATTTTCGCATGCAGCAGCGGCGGCTTACGGTGCCGCTGCGCCAGACGCTGCAAGCGGCAGCCGCGCAGCCGGGCGTGACCTCGCTGGCTGAGATGGAGAAGCAGGCCATCCTCGATACCATTCGTCGGCTCAAGGGGGATAAGCTGCAGGCGGCGAGGCTACTGGGTATAGGCAAGACGACGCTTTATCGCAAGCTGAAGGAGTACAACATCGGCGACAGCATGCTGGGTGCTTGAGAAAGACGTTGGGTTTTGGGGTGCGTGGCTGGGCTCGCGGGCGAGTAGCCAAGGCTATGGCAACGCACTTCGGTAATGTGACGTGACCGCGAGAACGAGCGACACTGAGCGTGAACCTCTCATACCGTCAGCCAAAGTATTTCTCGTGGTAGGCTTCGACAGGCCGGAACCTGTGAGCGAGTCTGCCTCTTCCTTGAAGAAAGATGCGGGAGATATTCCAAGCTCAAGAACGGCAGGAGAAAGGCTACACGTGAGCCGCCCGGGCCAGCCAGGAGCTGCGCTGAAGAAGGAATGGATCAACCCTATGCAGAACGCTCTGATTATTACCGCTATTTCGGGAGCCGAGCACTGCGCCGCCAGCCTGTCCAAGCAACTCGGTTTCCCGGTCGAGGTTGCGCCCAGCCGTCGTGAAGGCATGGCTGCGCTGAGGCGCCATGAGTACACCATTGTAGTCATCGACGAGCCGGTTGCCGAGGCTAGCCCGGAGGGCGCCGACCTTTTATGGAAGCAAGCCGGGCTGGCGATTCCGCTGCAGATCAACTTTGCCATCTCAGGTACCAATCGGCTGATCCGGGAGGTGAGGGCGGCGCTGCAGCGGCGCGAACATGAGCAGGCGCTCGCCATGAAGGCCGCCACCAGCGCGATCGAGAACGAGCTGCGCGACACGGTCACAGGCCTTTTGCTGCACTCGCAGCTCGCGCTTGCGGAGCCGCTGGTTTCGGCCCCGCTGACAGCCAAGCTGCAGACGGTGGCCGAGCTTGCCGGGCATCTGCGAAGCCGGCTGGAGCGGGCCGCGCCTTCGGCCTGACGAGGGTTGCTGTAAGGCTTTCAAGTTCGGCGTGAGCGTCTTGGCGTATCAGGATTTCTGTTAGGCGCAAAACTCCTCGTCTCAATGGTTTCGCAGGGATGGGTAAGCCTGTTTGCACGGCTGTTTGGCCGGTGATTGTGGGTGCTTCGCTCCACTCCGGACGGCGGCCCCATTAAGTGCCTGGATGCTATGCCAAGGCAAGCGTCTCGGGCGGGGGCGGATAGCGCTCGCTCAATATTGCCGTCACCTAAAAGCATGCGACCCACACTTGACCTTTCCATGATCGTCAGCGATGGAGCGGATGGTCTTGACCGCCGTTTTCAGAGCGTTGCGGGTCCTTGATCGCATTGTGATCGAGGATACGGGTTCGAGCGAGGAGACAGGCGCGATGGGGCGCCGGCATGGTGCGGAGGTGGCGAGGATCCCTTGGAAGGACGACTTTGGGGAGGCGCGCAACCAGGCACTCGCGCGGTGCGATGGGGTGCTGGTGCTCGATGCGGACGAGATGCTCGATACTGCTGCCAGCGGGGAGCTGTGGGCGATGCTTCGCAATGAGACTGTCTGGGGGTACGACTCTTGGGGATGGAACTATGTGCGGGAGCTCGGGTTTCGCTACGGCGGAGGAGCAGGTCCTGGCGAATCCCGGCAAGCTCGAGCAGGCCCGCGCCTATCCGGCCTGCTTTCGAACGGATCATACGAGGCTATTGCGGCGCGATGCGCGTATCCGGTTCAAGCACTGCGTGCATGAGAGTGTACTCGGCAGCCTGGTGGCGGCGGGGCTTGCGAGGGGCCGCGCCGGCTTTGTCATCCACCACTTTGGCTATGTCGACGATACCGGTGCGATACGTAAGGCCATAGGCGAGCTGTACTACCGATTGACGCTGAGAAAACCGGCTGCCCCGGACAGCTACGAGGCGCAGCTGGAAGCGGCATGGCGGAACTCGACCATGCGAAAGGCCTGATCGCGCAAGCGAGCACTTCACGCGGGCAACCTTGCTTGATCCGTACAGGCGGGTAGCGTGGCTTTTTCGCGGCACCTGCCTGACGCGCATGGCGAAGTACGCTGAGGCGCTCGAAGACCCTGAGAATGCGGCACATCTTGATGCACTCCATCCTATGGTGCAGAGTGTGATTGGTGATGTGCATTTCAAACGGCCCGCTTTGTTGAGGCGCGGATGGCTTTTGCCAGGGCACGTGAGCTAGGCGATGTATCGGCGCTTACCTGGGCTAAGTTGGGTGCGGCCGAGGTGCAGCTTAGGTTTGGTTCGCAGGGCCTCTTGAGAGTGCAGCAGGCGGTGGCGGAGAGTCCTGATTCAGGAGAACTGCTTGACATCCTGGCGACGACAGCCTTGTTGGCTGGAGAGTCTGCGGTCGCTTGCGATGCTGCCGATCGCAGGCCCGCGGCCGGAAGCACGACCGGCTTTCCCTTTCTACTTGCAGCTACCATTCACAGGCACGCGGGTGACGTATCAAAGGCCAAAGTGATTCTGCAACGAGGATTAGCGCTTTTCCCGAGCGATGTGATACTCCGATCCGTGGTGAAGACGGGCGTTACATCACGCGGTTCAGTGGCCAGATAAATACCGTCTCACTGGAGACGATGGAGATTGTGCGAGCGCTTCCGACGTTAAGGCTAGGGAGTGCAGACGTTGCGCTATAGCGAAGATCACTTAGTGGACGGTGCGGACTTTGTGCTGCATATAATCCATGAGCAAGTACTCGCCGAGTGTTTCGGGGGTGGTGAAGTAGGCTTTGCCGCGGCACATCTGGGTTACTTTTTGAACGAACTGCATCAGGCCATAATCGGAGGCGAGCATGAAGGTGTTGATGATGACGTTGGAGCGCTTGCAGCGGTTTACTTCATCGAGTGTTTCGGCGACGACTAGGGGGTCTAGGCCGAATGCGTTTTTGTAGATGCGGCCATCGGGGAGCGTGAGCGCGGAAGGCTTGCCATCGGTGATCATGATGATTTGCTTCATGTCCTTGCGTTGGCGCTCAAGGATACGGCGCGAAAGGCGCAGACCTTCGCGGGTGTTGGTGTAGTGGGGGCCGACCTTGACGCGGGGGAGCTGCGAGATAGGCAGCTCTTCAGCGGAGTCGTGGAAGAGAACGAGCGACAGGGAGTCGCCGGGGTACTGGGTGCGGATGAGGTGCGAGAGCGCCATGGCGACTCGTTTGGCAGGGGTAAAACGATCTTCTCCGTAGAGGATCATGGAGTGCGAGCAGTCGAGCATGACGACCGTCGCGCAGGAGCTCTGGTACTCGGATTGGTGCACCTGCAGGTCAGAGTATTCGAGCGAGAGTGGAGTGCCGAGCCCCTCGCGCGCGATGGCTGAGGTCAGCGTCGCGGTAGTGTCGAGGTTGAGCACGTCGCCGAACTCGTAGGGCTTGGTGCCGCCGCTTGCCTCAACACCTGTGGCGAAGTGGCGGGTGTCATGGCGGCCGACGCTGGATTTGCCGAGCGAGCCGAGCAGGTCGCGCAGAGTGTTGAAGCCGAGGAAGTCGAGGCTCTTGTCGGTAACCTGGAAGCGGGCTTCGCCTTCACCCTGTCCGGCCTGGCCCTGGCTTTGCGGATCAAACGGTGCGCCTTGCTGCTGGATATAGTTCTCCTGCTCCATGCGATCCATGATCTGGTCGAGCAGGTCGTCGAGTTTGCCTTCAGCTCCGAGTTGGTCGATTTTCTGCTGGGTCTGTTCGTCAAACAGATCGCTGGACTCCATGGCGCGCCTTAGCGCTTCCTTGAGGTCGTTCATGGTCTGCTCCAGATCCTGGAACTGCATCATGGGGTTCCGGAATCCGGAGTCAAGCAGGTAGTCCGAGAGTGCCTTTAGCAGATCTTCCATACTCAGTTCATCTGCCAGACCGCCCTCGTACTTGCCGTAGCGAACGCGCTTCATAGTGTCATTGTCCATCGCGGAGCGACCCGATGCAATGGAGATTGTCTATCCTGCGAATCAGCAGTGCGCGTCATGAAGAAGGGCTACCGGTGACATTACAGAAGTACTAACCGTATCGATCGACCACGAGGATTGAGGAGACGGTGGCGTGTCAGAACTTCATTTCGCGGCGGTAAGATGTTCCCCTGCAGAGTAAAGATGTCTAACGTGAAAAAATTAACCTTAAGTCACTACGGAGTGACCGAAAAGTTAGGTTAGGGTGATCTCAAGAGAGGTCAACCGATGATGCCTTTATACAGGCCAACTCGCAAATTATTGTCTTACTCAACTCTCGCTGTTGCGCTTGCCGGCTTCGCTCTCGCAGGAGCTTTTTGCTCTGCACAAGAAAATATCGACCAAGCAGAGGCAACATCTTCAGCCCCGGCCACGCACGCAGCGGCAGGGCGGATCCTAAATCAGGCGACCTTTGGCCCCAACGTCTCCGACTACCTCCATGTGCAGCAGGTTGGCATTGCAGCGTATGTGAATGAGCAGTTGGCGATAGCGCCCTACTTGATGCCTGCGGTCATTCCCGCAGCAGACTACACGCCTACGAACGGCGACTGTTACGTATGGGCCTGCGATCCGGAGGCATGGTGGTGGCATGACGTCATCTTCGGGCAAGATCAATTACGCCAGCGCGTAGCTTATGCACTCAGCAAACTCTTTGTAGTTTCTTACAGCGAGGTAGACCCGCGCTATTTTCCCTACTACCTCGACGTACTCTCAAACGATGCATTCGGCAACTGGTACACGCTGATGCAGGATGTGTCCACTTCCGGCGCGATGGGCACTTATCTGAACTCGGCCAACAGTCAGGCTCTCGCAAGCGGTCATGACGATGAGAACTTCGCGCGAGAGATGATGCAGTTATTCAGCATCGGCACCGTTGCGCTCAACCAGGATGGATCAGTCAAGCTCGATGCCAACGGGAAGAGTATTCCCAATTACACTCCTGCCAACGTGCAGGCGTTTGCGCGCGCATTTACCGGATACACGTTTGCCAACGACGATTGCAGCCAGCCTGCAAAGCCGCTGTATTACTGGTGGCCGCAACCACCGGGAGCGGGCTGCGCAATGCAGCCGCTTGATCAGTATCACGATGCGGATGTTAAGACCCTGCTGCGCGGGCAGGTCCTGCCAGCCGGGCAGGATACAGCGACGGACTTCAATGCAGCGCTGCTCAATGTATTTAACGATCCATCGCTGCCGCCATTTGTGTGCCGGCGGTTGATACAAAACCTCGTCAAGAGCAATCCGTCGCCTGACTACATAAGCCGGATAGCTGCCGTGTTTATCAATAACGGCTCAGGAGTGCGCGGCGATATGAAGGCCGTTCTCAGGGCGATTCTGCTCGACACCGAGGCACGCGCAGACGATGCGACCACGAACGCCGATCCAAACGGTGGTCTGTTGCGTGACCCTGTACTCTGGTGGGCCTCCATCATGCGCTCGCTTGAAGCAACACAGGGCGCGAATGTGCCTTACGACATGGAGTACGAGAGCCGCTTTGACGCATCGCTTACAGACTTAGGAGAAAACCCGCACACGGCGCCAAGCGTATTCAGTTTCTACTCGCCGACCTTCACCATTAACAATGGCGCGTTGTCTGCGCCGGAATTCCAGATCGAGAACAGTGCCTCAATTTCGTGGATGATTCTTCACTTGCAGGATGCGGTCGATGACCATTTCGGTTTGACGAGCATGAGCGAATTCGAGTTAGACCTATCGGCGACCAGCCAGCTTGGCATAATCGCCGCCCAGCAGGGCCCGGGTAGCCTGGTGTCCGCATTGAACTGGCTTTTGCTGCACGGCACGATGAGCGACGAGATGAGTTCCGCCATACTTACCGCGGTGAGCGGTCTGGATACGGCCACCATGGTTCGCAATGCCGTTTTTCTGGTGGTCAGTTCGCCGCAGTACAGAGTCATTCTCTAAACACTTTATACAGCCGCTCGCGGCCACGAAGCGCAGAAACATTCGGGAGGATTCTTGTGTCTATCGATCGCAGAAGTTTTCTTAAAACGGCGTCGTGGGGAGCGCTCGCGCAGTTAGCCGGGGTTTCCCCACTCCGTTCCATGGCAGCGCTTGCGCAAAGTAATGCTTCCAGCTCATCCACCGATTACAAGGCGCTGATCTGCTTGTTCATGCGAGGTGGGAACGACTCCAACAACATGATCGTGCCGCTGGATGCGAGCCAGTTCGCGCTCTACAGCCAGGCCCGCGGGCCGCTCGCGCTGGCGCGGTCCAGCCTGCTTTCGCTGGGCTCTACAGGATATGGACTGCATTCCGCATTTCCAAACCTCACGTCAGCGTTTGCTCAAGGCCAGGCTGCTTTCATTGCGAACGTCGGACCACTTGTGCAACCGACCACTGTGGCCCAGATCAAGGCTGATCAAGTGCCGCTGCCAGACGCTCTCATGTCGCACCAGGACCAGCAGGAGGTGTGGGAGACAGGCGGTTATTTATCCGGCACGGGACCCGGTTGGGCGGGCCTTACGGCCGATCGAATCAGTTCTTCGTACAACGCAAACAACCTGCCGATGGTGACTTTGCTTGGCAGCGCGACCAACTTCGGGCTTGGCAACACGACTGCCCCATTCACAGTGAACGGTGGATCACAGCCGAGCGGTTTCTGGTGTTCGGCAGGCAATAGTTGCAATGCGCGAAGCACTGCATCCCAGCAGTTGCTCAGCTTCAATACCGGTGTGAACCTGATCCAGGCCGATCAGCAGATCTACCAGACGGCCATCAAGTACAACAACTTCTACAACGGTGTGCTGGCGAATGCCAAGCCGCTTAACACCGCCTTTCCAGCGTCCAGTCAGGTTGGACCAGCGTTGCAGACAGTAGCGACGATGATAAAGATGCGCGGCGAGATCGGCGCGCGACGGCAGATTTTTCTCCTTGATTGCGGTCCATTTGACACGCACGCTGCGCAGGCGAATGCTCAGCCGACACTCTTCGCACAGGTCGACCAGGCGATTGCCATTTTCATCAGCGCCATGCAGGAGTTGGGTGTGTACAACGACGTCACCCTGTTCACGGCCTCGGACTTTTCGCGCACACTGCAGTACAACGGGTCCCTTGGAACAGATCACGCCTGGGGCGGGCACCATTTCGCGGTGGGCGGGGCAGTCAAAGGCGGGAAGGTTTATGGGCAGTTCCCGAGCCTGGAGTTAAATGGATCGGACGATGTGGATGGTGCAGGATGCTGGGTGCCGACGACTGCGCTCTCGCAGTATGCGGCAACGCTGGCTTTGTGGTTCGGGGTGCCTGCAGCGGATCTGCCGTCGATCTTGCCTGGGCTTTCGAACTTCTCAAGCAGCAATGTCGGGTTTGTGTAACCATCACGAACCTGCTTACAGGGTGAGCTTGGTGAAGCGGGTACTACGCTCTTGAGCAAGCGCTGCATAGGGTAGTTGTGCTTCGCTTCACCTGGCACGAGGCCTCTCTTTAAAGAGCCTGATTGCCGCTCACGTCCTAGTTCAGTCCGCCCCCGCGCCTGCTGCGTCGCGACTGCCACGCTTCATACTGCTGCTCATCCGGTTGCTTTTCGGTGCGCTGCTCCTGCCGGCGCTGCTTTTCGCCCGCGGAGAAGCCGCGCTCCTCGCTGCGGCTCAGGCGCCGGTGCGCAACCATGCCTTCGAGTAAAAACTCGGCTCCGGCAACGATGCGCTCGGGCGCATCCTTGGCAGTGATCTGGAGAGGCGCGAGCTTGTCGACCAGACCCTGTATCTGCTGCAGTTCAGCAAGCAGGGCTTCGGCCGGCTGATCGTCCTGGACCTTAAGTGAGCCGCCGAGATTGAACCACTGCTCGATCTGCTGGGTGTTGGTCTCGGCGAAGTAGCGATCAAAGGTGGTGCCGATGGCGCCGCGGATCAACTCGCGGACGACTGTGTCGGCGCCGCGCATCTCGCCCTCGTATTCAAGCTCGATTTTGCCCGTGATGCCCGGCAGAGCAGTTAACAGATCACCGACACGCGGCATGACCAGCGACTCGTCATGGAGCAGGGCGCGACGCTCGGCGTTGGAGAGAACCAGCTCCATGGTCGAGATGGGCAGGCGTTGCGAGACGCCTGAGCGTTTGTCGACGCGCTTGTCGGAGCGGGCTGTGAAGGCAACCTGCTCGACGATCTCACGCAGATACTGCGGGACTTCGAGCGCTGCGCCTCCACGTTCGGCCCAAGCCTCCTGCTCGGTGATGGCGATGCCTTCCTCGAGCGTTTCCGGGTAGTGGGTGCGAATTTCTGAGCCGATGCGGTCCTTGAGCGGGGTGACAATCTTGCCGCGAGCCGTGTAGTCTTCCGGGTTGGCGCTGAAGACGATGGCGACATCGAGCTCCATGCGGACGGGGTAGCCTTTGATCTGCACGTCGCCCTCCTGCATGATGTTGAACAGGGCGACCTGGATCTTGCCGGCAAGATCGGGAACCTCATTGATGGCGAAGATGCCGCGGTTGGCGCGTGGCAGCAGGCCGTAATGCATGGTCAGCTCGTTCGAGAGATCCTGGCCGCTGCGGGCTGCCTTGATGGGGTCGATATCTCCTACGAGATCGGCGACGGTTACGTCGGGGGTAGCGAGCTTTTCCACGTAGCGGTCTGTGCGCGAGAGCCAGGCGATGGGGGTCGCATCGCCATGCTTCGCGATGAGCTCACGGCTGTGCTGGGAGAGCGGCTTGTAGGGGTTGTCGCGAATCTCGGAGCCGGCGATGTAAGGTGTCCACTCGTCAAGCAGGCCGGTGAGCGCGCGCAGGATGCGGCTCTTGGCCTGGCCGCGTAGACCGAGGAGGATGAAGTTGTGCCTGGACAGCACCGCGTTGACGATCTGCGGCACCACCGTGTCTTCATACCCGACAATGCCTGGAAAGATGGTGGATTGGGTCTTGATAAGCGCAATCAGGTTTTGGCGCATTTCATCTTTGACAGAGCGATGCTCGAGCCGTGCGGCGCCGTAGAGCGGGTGCGCGCGCAGCTCGCCCAGGGTCAAGGGGAGTTGAGCAAGGGTGAGGGACGGAGCGGACTTGCTGGGCATGTGGAGAACTCCTGGGTGTGGGCGCTCTAACGCGCTGACGTTTTCAGGATAAATGGTTCACGAAGAGGGAGTCATGAAGTCCGGCTGAGCCGTGATCTAGCTTTTAGCAGGCTTTACATGACCGTCCCATTGCTGCCGTTTCTGTGGGCATTGGCGCCACGCCGCAGCTTGGGAAGGATGTCATCGTAGAAGACATGCAACAGTTCGGTGCGTTCGCGGTCAGAGGTGCTGGTGAGAAGCCGCTGCTTGAAGCCGAGATCGGAGGGCAGCTCCCATGCGAGCTGAAAGGACACGCCTTTGTCAAGATCGAACGAGTAGCTCTCACGACCGACCCCGGCCAGCGACAAGACCTCGAGATGCATCGCAAGGCACGCTGCCCGGGCTTCGCGCGCTGAGTCGAGCGGCTCGTCTTCGAAGTAGTCGATCTGCGCCTGGAGAAAGCTGCGCGTGTTGTCAAGCTGCTCGATCTCGAAACGTTTGCGCCCCTCGCAGAGGATATCGAGCTGGCCGTCATCGTAGCGACGCAGGACGCGGATGATGCCGGCCGCGCAGCCGACTACTGCCAGGCCCTCGCGCTGAACGCGGACAACGCCAAACTCGGCCTCCGTGTCGAGGCACTCGGAGATCATCTCCTTGTAGCGCTCTTCAAAAATATGCAGAGGCAACAGGGCGCCCGGGAAGAGGACGACATCCAGCGGAAACAGGGCGATCTTCATACCGAGTCTTCGTGCCTCCCTGGCTGGTGCCGCGGATTCCGGCTTGTGCTGCCAGGCCCCATCAAAGTATGCGGGAGTAATCAATCGTCCGCCATCGGTTGACTAGCAACGGTTTCCATCAGGATTGAAAATCCAGTTCTTCGAGCATGGCCTGCATCTCGCCTTTGGCGTGCTGATTGCCTGTGCGGGAGGCGCTGGCGATGCCTTGCTCGAGTCTGTGCTTGGCTTCGGCGGTGCGGCCGGCGCGGGCGAGCGTCTGGGCAGCCATGAAGTAGCCTGGGGTGTAGTCCGGGTTGTCGCCCAGCAAGGTCGCAAACTGAACGAGCGAGTCTTCGGTGCGGCCTAGGCTCGAGTACTCCATTGCCAGGCCGTAGCGAGCAAAGGTGTCCTTGGGGTTCTGGGCAAGTATCTCGGTGAGCATCGCTTCTTTGTTCATACGATCCTTTTACTAGACGCGGCGCGGGCTGGGGTGGGTTCGCGCGCGTTGCGCAAAGACTTGCAAGCGCTGAAACTCAAAGCAGGTACCCTGATTGTACCCAGACGGGTGGACCTGGCTTGCTCCCGGACGGGAGTTACGGGAGAGCATATGCTTGAGGCAAGGGATGGCAGTGAGAGTCAGTCGGAGATGACCGAGCTCATCCTGCCGAATGACACTAATCCCTTGGGCAACCTGCTGGGTGGCCGGCTGATGCACCTGATCGATCTGGTGGCCGCGATGGCGGCGCTGCGTCACGCGCGCACGCACGTGGTGACGGTGTCGATGGACCACATCGACTTTATTGCGCCGGTGCATGTGGGCAATCTGCTGATACTCAAGTCGAGCGTGAATCGGGCTTATCGTACCTCGCTTGAAGTAGGGGTGAAGGTGTGGACGGAGAATACGCTCAAGAGCACGCACCGGCATGTGGCTTCGGCTTACCTGACGTTTGTGGC
>CAXTMM010000051.1:0-19391 GCA_964245415.1 uncultured Acidobacteriaceae bacterium
GCCCGCCTCGGGTCTCGCCGGCGACTGGATGACGCCTGACAAGTCCATCATCCGCATCTATCCATGTGAATCGGCCCTCTGCCTCAAGATCGTCTACGTCGACCCAGCTATCGGCCACACCACCGACGGCCTCAATCCCGACCCCTCCAGGCGCGGCCGGCCTCTGTGCGCCCTGGTCATCGGCACAGGCTTTCACGAGAAGAACGCCTCCCACGCCGAGGGCGGCAAACTCTATGACCCTAAGTCAGGCAACGTCTACAGCGGCACCCTGGCTCTCGACGGCCCCATGCTCCGCCTCCACGGCTACATCGGCCTCGCCGTCTTCGGCCGCACAGAAGACTGGCGCCGCGCCCCGGAGACCCATCCATCCTGCGACTAACCGGCCCTGACAACTGGACCTGAGAACCATGGATGTGGCGAATTCTCAAATCCTCGAGTGCTCCTGTCTCGATTTGGCGGCGTAGGCTCCTCGACACATCTGCCCCGTCGATCCACCAACTAGACCTTCTGCGATCGCTGCACTTCCTGCACCCCGGGTACCCGTCTCAGCCCGGCCACTAGCCGGTTCAAATGCCGCACATCTTCCGCATCAAGCGTCATCTCGACAATGGCGCCATCGTTCAACCCGGCGCGCGTATCCACCGAGCGAATGTTGGTGTTCTCTTCGCTGATAATGGCGGTCATCTCGCGAAGCATGCCGGGCCGGTCGTCGCACAAGACAGTCAGCTTGACCGGGTACGTCGCTCGCTTCACCGGGCTGCTCGCATCCAATCCCGCCGCCCGCCCCCACTCCACGGCAATCCGCCGGTCTGACTCGTAGAGCAGGTTCTGCACGTTCGGGCAACTGCGCCCATGCACCGCCACGCCCTTGCCGCGCGTCACATACCCGATAATCTCTTCTCCGCGAATCGGATTACAACATCGCGCGCGATACACCAGCAGGTCGTTTGACCCTTCCACCTCCAGGGTGTCGGCATTTGCGTGGCTGGTCTGTATGGCGAGCCGCTTGGCCGCGGCATCCGCAGTGCTTACCGCGCCCGCATCCGGCTCGGCCGCGGGCTGGGCGAGTATCCCGGGCGCCAGGCGATTGAGCACCTGCCGCGCCGAGTACTTCCCGAACCCGATCGCCGCCATCATGTCGCTCGCGGTCGGCAGCGAATACTCCGCCGCGATCCGCGCAAAATCCGATTCATCAAACTTCGACAGCGCGACCTTGTACTTCCGAGCCTCCCGCTCCAGCAGCTTGCGCCCAATCTCGAGCGCCCGCTCCCTCTGGTGCTCGTTGATCCAGTGCTTGATCTTGTTTCGCGCCCGCGAGCTCTTCACATACGTCAGCCAGTCCCGCGAAGGCGTATGCCCATTCTGCGTCACCACCTCGACAATGTCGCCGTTCTTCAGCTTGGCTCGCAGCGGCACAATCCGCCCATTCACCTTCGCTGACACGCACGCGTGCCCCACCTCGGTATGCACCGCATACGCAAAATCGAGCGGACTGGCATCCTTCGGCAGAACCACAACTTTCCCCTTGGGCGTAAACGTGTACACCTCCTCGGGATAAAGATCGATCTTTAGGGTCGACAGGAACTCGTTCGGGTCCGTCATCTCCCGCTGCCACTCCACCAGCTGCCGCACCCAGGCCAGTCTCTGCTCATCCCGCGCCGAGACCGGCGAGCCTCCGGACTTGTACTTCCAGTGCGCCGCAATCCCTTCCTCGGCCACCCGGTGCATCTCTTCAGTGCGGATCTGCACTTCAAACTGGTGCCCACCCTCACCCATCACCGTCGTATGCAGCGACTGGTAGAGGTTCGCCCGCGGCGTCGCGATAAAGTCCTTGATCCGCCCCGGCACCGGCCGCCAGGTCGAGTGAATCAGCCCCAGCACCGCATAGCAGTCCGCGACGCTGTCAACAATCACCCGCAGCGCCAGCAGATCAAACACCTGGTCGATCGTCGCCCCGGGCTCCTGCAGCTTCTGGTTCACGCTGAACAGCCGCTTGATCCGCCACTCCACCCGCCCTTGGATGTGGTGCTCGTCGAGCTTCTCAACCAGCAATGCCTCAACGCCGGCAAGAAACTGCTCCCCTTCAACCCGCCGCTCCTCTACCGCGTCAAACACCTGGCTGTAGGCATGAGGGTCCACATACCGGAACGCCAGGTCCTCCAACTCCCCGCGCAGCTTGCCCATCCCCAGTCGATGCGCCAGCGGCGCGTAGATATCAAGCGTCTCCCGCGCAATCCCCTGCTGCCGATCCGGCTTCAAGTGCTCGAGCGTCCGCATATTGTGCAGCCGGTCCGCCAGCTTGATCAGCACCACCCGCACATCGGTCACCATGGCGAGCAGCATCTTGCGCACACTCTCCGCCTGCCGGTCTTCGCGGTTGGCAAACTGGATCTTGTCAAGCTTCGTCACACCTTCGACAATGTGCGCGACCTGCTCTCCAAACATCTTCGTAATGTCAGCGGTGGTCACCGGCGTATCTTCAACCGCATCGTGTAAGAGGCCCGCCGCAATCGCCGTCGAGTCCAGCTTCATCTCCGCCAGCACAATCGCCACTTCCAAAGGATGGAGGACATACGGCTCACCGGAGGCGCGCAGCTGCCCGCGGTGATGCAGCAGGCAAAACTCCCACGCCCGTCGAATGATCTCGGTATCGTCAGAAGGCCGATTCGCCCGGACCGTGGCAATCAGCAGGTTGAAACGAGGATCGGTCAGCGCCCGCGCATCAAGCCCCGCTGCCTTCTCTTCCGGGGTCGCCCGGTGGGCAGCGCCGAAGGGTTGTTCAGCGTTAAAGGAGAGTTTCGGACCCGCAGCAGCCGCCGTAACCCCAGGTAGTTCCGCCGGGAGTGCCGCCGTCAAATGAGGCACCTGCTCAGGATCAGGTTGGGCAGGGATGTGCGCCGTCGCCATACCTGATTATAAGCAGGCCTGTCCACGCACGCTCCCGCACCTGCAATCCCACCCTTGCCGCATACACATAAACATGCAATCCTTACACACCGAGGCCAATCATGCGGACCAACATCGAGATAGACGACAAGTTGATGCAGCAGGCCATGCGTGCCAGCAAGACACGCACCAAGAAGGCAGCGGTCGAAGCCGCTTTGCAATTGATGGTCAGACTCCGCGCCCAGGAGTCCATGCGCGACCTTCGCGGCAAGATCCAATGGGAAGGCGATCTCGAGGAATCGCGCCTCAGCCGCTTTCCAGAGTAAGGCGGTCATTTGTTATCCTCATGGTGATCGTCGACTCGGCTATCTGGATTGACTACTTCGCAGGCACAACCAACCTGCATACCCTCTGGCTTGAGAGAAACATGGGCCGGCAAGACATAGGGCTCACCGATCTAACCCTCTGCGAGGTGCTGCAAGGGACACGGTCAGACGCGCTCTTCAAACTCGCACGCCGCAGGTCTCTCTCTTTCCCGTCTTCAACACCGGCGGCCAGAACATCGCCTTACTTGCAGCGCATAACTATCGCCTTCTCCGCGCGCGCGGCCTTCCCGTGCGCAAAACAATCGACTGCATCATCGCTACCTTCTGCCTTTCAGAGGGACATGCCCTGCTTCATCGCGATCGCGACTTTGATCCTTTCGAAGACCATCTCGGTCTACGCGTCGTTCATCCAAGCACGCATTAACTCTTCGCTTTCTCATGAATCTCTCTCTCGTCGACTTGCCGATCTGGTGCGCAAACGGTAACCTACGGCCTCTCGAGCCGAAATCGAAATCCTGACCATGAAAGCGAGTCTCCATCCGCCTGATCCTTCGCTGGGTGCGCATCCTCGTCGCCATGCCCATCCACGACTACATCGGATTGCTGACGTGGAGAGGACATCTCCGTTGACTACTCTCTGCAGGAGGACCAGCACGATACAAGGCTGCGGCGAGCCTCTCCGCGGTGCCACGTTCCTGCGACCAAATCCAACCTCACGCAAGCTCAAGGCTCACCAGTGAGAGAGCTCTACACCGCCATGCTCCAACGAAAACTCCTGCTCTCCCCGGCAGCCCAGTGCTACCACTTCGAGTTCAGCTTCACCGGCGCCGCACCCCCCGCGCTCGAGCCCGGGCACTTCCTCTCGCTTGTCGCCGATGACCCATCCGGGAAAACCTACACCCGCGCCTACTCCATCGCCTCCGCCCCCCGCGATCACACCTTTGACTTGTGCGTCAACCGCGTCCCCGGCGGCTTCTTCTCTAACCTGCTCTGTGACCTTCACGCAGGCGACTCCATCCGCTGCCACGGCCCCCATGGCCTCTTCACCCTCAAGCAGCCTCCCGCCCACGTGCTGATGGTCGCCGGCGGCACCGGCATCGCCCCCATGCGCGGCTTCGCCCAATCATCCTTTCCCTCCGGCCAGGCTCCCCTGCAGGCCCGCGAGTACTGGCTCGTCTATGAAGCTCCCAACGCCGGCGAGCACTTCTACAACAACTACTTTCAGGCTCTCGCCGCCGAGCACCCGAACTTCCACTATCTCCCGGTATTCGGCAGCGACCAGAACCACCACCAGCTTGAAGACGAGTTAGCCCGCATTCCCGCCGTCAGCGCCCTCGCCCTGGTCGAATCCGATCAACCCTCCGATCGCTATGCGTACGTCTGCGGCCTGAGCCAGATAGTCAAAGCAGCACGCGCATACCTGCTGACACTCGGCTGGCAGAAGCCCCGGATCCTCTTCGAGCGCTACGACTAACTGGCCTGACTCTCTAAGTGAGCCTGCCGGACACTACAGGTAAAGCGTCCGAGCTATGAGTGAACTTGCCGAACCCATTCCACACCCGCGTGACGATACCTGGGCTTGTCTCACCAAGGCTGAACTCTGCTAACCTGTAACCGCGCCTGTATCTCCGCGATAAGGCGGGTGTATCTGACCTATCCCTGCGTTTATTACCGGTACCTGCCGGCTTTGTGCCTTGGCACACAACCAGGGCTGTGCTCAACGAGTAAGTGAATCTTTGCCCAGCCTCTAACGCCGCTGCTGCCCTGCTCAACCCGAGACATCTAGCGTTTCGGCGCAAAGCGCTGGAAAAACATCCCCGCCGCAAAAAACACGATCGCAACCGCCAGCGAAGTCAGCGCGCGCGCCCGAAAGCCGCGATGCAGTACCAGCGCAGCATCCAGCCACCACACCGCCGACCCTACAAACCAGATGATGTACGACTTCTCGCGCACTCGTCCTCGCGTCCCGCCTGGCGCCCGGCGCACCTACCAACCTGCTCAGCGCACCCCTACCACTCCGGCCGGCACACCCCACCAGCATGGATGCAGACCAGCGACCCCGCGTAGCCCAATCACACCCTGTCTTCCATGTTCCAGAATCATACGGCGCCCGGCCCCGCCGTGAAGCCTTTCCCCTGACCCGCCACAACCATCTGCCCCCATCCTCTCTGCTATACTCGGGGTGTAGTTGTCCTTGCACAGGCGCGTAGCTCAGTTGGTTAGAGCGCTACCTTGACACGGTAGAGGTCGCTGGTTCGAGTCCAGTCGTGCCTACCATCAATCAACTACATCCAGGTGTGACCTCCACAGCTTGGCTCCTTGTTGCCTCACCCTCCTTGGCGGGTTTGCAGGCCCGCTTTGCTTTCTGCCGCACGTGGCCCTACAACTCAGGCATCGTTCTTGACACATCTCTTCACAGAGCCATGATCGTCGAGTCACTCGCTTGGGATCCGAACGCTCTCTGATCGCATCATGCAATCGTGGAAGCATGCATCGAACATGGCGTTCGCTCGCTCTCCCTCATGCCATCAAATTCGCCTTTGTCGCGTGATAGCCAGAACAAAGCTGGTTTATTGTTCTTCTCCCCATCCTCCCGTGGAAGCCGGCGACCGGGCTTCGCGCCCACGCGTTGCGGACCCCCGCGCACAGGTCTTCCTTCTCCAGGGCTGCTTCATTCCTGGGTCCAAAAACCGCTGCCAGTGAGCCTATGCCGTTGTTCCCTGTGGGTCCGGCATAAAAAGAAGCTCCCGCAGCTCACCGCCAAAGCGGCAGGTGACGATGCCCTTACGCGCCCACGCGAGGGCTTCATCCATATCCGCAGCTTCCAGAATCCAGAAGCCTCCCATGTGCTCTTTGGTCTCCGTGTACGGTCCATCGGTAACGAGCACCTTGCCATCGGGCTGCAGGCGGAGCGACTTTGCGCCACCGGCAGGAGTGATGCCGCAGGCGAACTTCCTCGCACCGGCGGCGATCATTTCGCGGTTCAGCGCGTGAATCTCCTCGATCATCTCTTCGGTTATGGTGGACGGATCGAAATCGTCGGGTTGATAGCCCGCAAGCAGGTACTGTGGCATGGAGTTCTCCTTTTGCTTTCTATGCTTTGTTTTCGATGAACCATCCCTGTTCACTCAGGAATCTGGCGCATCGTTCTTCTGCCCTATAGTCGTCGGGTAGACCGGAAATCGACACTCCCTTCAATCTTTATTTCAGCTGCCGTATCCGCCCCTGCAAAAACTCCCGCTCCGATTCCTGCTGGGTCAGCGCCAGAGCTTTCTCATAAGCGCACCGGGCCTCAGCTGCCCTGCCAAGCCTGCAATACATATCGGCACGGGCTGCATGCGCCAGGTAATAATTTGCCAGCTCACCATGCTTCAACACCGCGTCCATTTGCGCCAGACCAGCCTCCGGGCCATCGCGCATGGCAATGGCTACAACGCGGTTGAGATGCACAACCGGCGAAGGTTGCATTCGCACCAGATCGCTGTAAAGCGCAACAATCTGCCGCCAATCGGTCGCAGCAACCGATGCCGCTTTCGCATGAACAGCCGCAATCGCGGCCTGCAGTGTGTAAACACCAGATCGGCGGGAGTTCAAGGCTTTCTCGACCAGTGCCACTCCCTCTGCGTTCCGCTCCCGGTTCCAGAGCGAGCGATCTTGATTCTCTAGCAAAATCAGCTCGCCGGCCGGAGAGGTTCTCGCCACGCGACGGGATTCCTGGAGCGACATCAGGGCAAGCAGTCCCACCGTTTCCCCTCCGGCTGCAGTTCATCCGGCGTCACAATCTCCTGCCTGTCGCGAGCCTTTCACCTGCCCGGTGCAAATGATCGCACTCGCTCGCGAGTTATGCGGCACTTGAGCCTGGCAGCCGGAACTGCCCTGGGCAGCGTTGCCGACTCAGCCGCAGGAAACCTGGCATGGTCTTCGTTTGCCGGGGCGATGGGAGATCATGGATCTGAGGCTTACCGAATGAAGGTTGCAATTGTGACAGGTGCGGCGCAGGGTATCGGACGGCGCACATCCGAGGTGCTGGCAGGCGCCGGATATTCGCTGATGCTGCTCGATGTGCAATCGTGTACGGCGACACTGGCCTCCATCAGGGCTGCGGGCGCTGACGCCCAGGAGGTGCTGGGCGATATTCGCGACGAATCGTTGGTAGCACATGCGGTCAAAAGAGTGCGAGAGCGCTGGGGCAGGGCCGACCTGTTGGTGAACAACGCCGGCATCAGCCATATTCAACCGGCCGAGATGACCGCCGGCAACACCTTTCAGCGGGTGCTGGAGGTCAATCTCCTCGCGCCATTTCTCCTTGCTAAAGACTTCGGCGCGATCATGCTGGAACAGCATAGCGGGAGCATCGTAAACGTGGCCTCAATCGCCGGGCTGGTGGGCATCGCGAATCGCTCGGCCTACAACGCTTCAAAGCATGGCCTGGTTGGATTGACCCGGACCCTGGCCGCAGAATGGGGCGGCCGCGGCGTGCGCACCAATGCGGTCTGCCCCGGATGGGTGAAGACCGAAATGGACGTGGCGGACCAGGCTGGTGGGTCGTACACCAACGCCGACATTGAGGGCGTGAACCCCATGGGCCGCTTTGCAACACCGGACGACATCGCCCAGGCGATCCTCTTTCTCGCCGATCCAGGGCGAAGCGGCTTCATCAACGGGCAGGCTCTGGCGGTCGATGGCGGATGGACCACGGATGGGAGTTGGCAGGCTCTCAGAATGTCCAGGCGCTAGCACCGCCGTGCTCGCCTGTCGGACACTCGCTTCCATCGTCGACCGGTTCTCAGTACGCACACCAGCTGATTCCGGGCTCGACCGCACTTCGCTCTACTTCTTATTTAGGCTTTGTATTGAGCAGATTCGCCAGGCGGTATCCAGCCAGGATGACCTGTTCGTTGGCGACCCGATTGGCCCGGGACCGGTACGCCGCGTTCGGACGTGGAGATAGTTTCACACACGGATCGTTATCGGGGTTGATCGGGGTGGCGTAGACCGCGGACTTGGCATGCTCGAAGCTGCCGGCAACCCATGCCTGCACGTCGAGAGACTCGGCTCCGCGTGGCTTGGGACGGCGAAGCAGGGCCGTGGCGTTCGTCCGCCAGCGCTGCCGTGTGCTTGGTGTTGATCGCGCCCACGGTAATGACATAGGAATCGTTACCGGGAGCCTCGATGGTGCCATAACCTTCTGCGTTCAGGCTCTCATTGCGCCCCTGGTTGCCGGTTGAGACCACGACCACAATGCCGGCCTTCCATGCCGCTTCAGCTGCCTGGCAGAGTGGGTCCAGCTGGTAGCTCTCCCAGATCGGCCGCCCGAGCGAAAGATTGATGACCCGAATGTTGTATTTCTTCTGCAGCGAAATCGCGGCCTCAATCGCTTCGATCACCGCCGAGTCGGTTCCCTGTCCCGTCTTGTCGAGCACGCGCAGATTCAGCAGGTAGGCCTTGGGCGCGACCCCGGTGAAGGTGCGCGTGAACTGGCCGCCTTTTGAGAGTGCCCCATTGCCGGCAATCAGTCCGGCCACGTGCGTGCCATGCCCGTACTGGTCGTTTGTGCCGCCGGCCATGGCGGACGGGAAGCTGGCATTGTAGACCACCCGCTCGAGCAATCCAGGCGGCGCAGCCAGACCCGAGGTCAGACCCAGATCAGTCTGAGTTGAAATGCCGGAATCGATAACGGCAACCCCGACGCCGGTGCCGTCATAATCCCGAGTGCGTTGATCGGCCCGGTCGTGTAGTCGGCGTTGACACTGATCGGCTGCACTGCCTGCCTGGCGCCCAGCGGCCGGTCGAGCGAGATGTAGGTAAGGATGGGATTGTTTGCGAGCAGCGGCAGAACGCTGCCGGGAAGCTGGGCGGTGACCGCTTTGGTTGCCTGAAAGAGCTTCAGCGGTACTCCCCCGACCGAGACCAGCGCGAGCTGCTGCAGCGCGGGATTGGCAGTGTTGAACTGAATGATGACCGTGTACATCTTGAGGGGATTCGCAGCCTGGGCGTCCGGCGAGAGCTTTGCCATGGTGGTCGCCGAGAGCGTCTGCACAGGCGAGAGCGAGCTTGCAACTGTCGATACCTGCGCCGGCATCGCCCCCGGCATCATGGCGCCGAAAAGAAACACCGCCCCCATCAAGTGCACGCGCGTGTTCTTGTTCACTCCACAACTCCTGGTAGAGGTTGCGACGCCAGGGCAAAATCAGGCTTCCCGGCGTTCCTTGTCCCCCATCGGCTGCAGCCTGTGTGTCGATAGCCGAGGCGAGATCAGCGGCCGGGAAAATCCATGCAGGTGCAAAACGGGAATGTAGGAAAAGCGAGCATGAGTCTATCGGGGGTTCTAACCCGGTTGCGGCGTCGGCAACGACCGCCCGCGGCGGCAAGACCTCGCGAGGCGTCGCTACACGGGCTAGAAGTCTCGGGTATCCGGGAGGCGTGAACCCTCTCGATCCATGGCGCGATATGCGGGCCATCAACCAGGGCCTGGTGTCCATGGATCGACACGGGCAGGGTAGGACGGTTGTGCCTTCGGCAGTCTTGCCGAAGGTGACCAGGCGGGCGAAGTCGTTGCGGCCGAAGCCGCGTGCATGCGAGATCGATGTGAAATCGAACCCGGGGAGAACGGAGTAACGGATAAGCTTGGTGCCGGGTTAGAACTCGATATTGTCTGCCTGCAGCACCCGGTCCCCTCGATCAATGCACTCCGCACGGACTCATTGATGGGTGGCTCGAACCGGTCGTGCGCGAGGCCGATGCTGCCGATGTCCCGTCCGACAGCGCTGCCCGCATGCATGTGGTCCTGGCGTCAGGCAGAGCCGTCTGCGATCCCTGTTCTGAAATCCTCAATCTGTTGCGCGGCCCGGGGGGGGGAGCGCTGCAGCAGCAATGCAAAGATGGACCGGCGATGCTGCCTGGCGAAGCGGCCGGTAGCCGCGCAATCTGGGCGCAGGCAAAGCCATGGTAGAGCTCGGTAAAGTAATGCAAAAAAGCGGCGGTGCTTAGATTTTGAGGTTGATTTTCTCTGCCGTCGACGTTCATCTCCCGCATGCTTCAATGGTACGGGACTTCAATGTAGAGCCGTCTTTCCTTCGTATCCAGGAATCAGCAAAAAGCCTTCCTAGCTTGCCCGTCAAAACAACTCACCCCTGATTCAAATCTGGCTATATACCCCACTGAGTAACGGCCCGGGGCTGGTGCGCGCCTGGTAGGCGCGCAAGACATCCGCCGGAACCGGCAGCGTGTTCAGCAGCGAGAGTGTGGCCGGGTGTCGCGCCTCTCTCCCGATCGTGTCCGCGGAGAGGCACTCGACGATCGAGCCTCCGTCCAGCACCGCTACCCGGTCGCAGAGTTGCAGCACCGAGCTGAGGTCGTGCGAGATGTAGAGCAGCGCCGTGCCTTGTTCTCGATTCAAGCGGCGCAGCAGACCAACAACCTCGGCCTGTGTAGCCGGGTCAAGCGCGCTGGTAGGCTCGTCCGCAATCACCAGCGATGGGCGGTGCAGCAGCGCGAGCGCAATCAGAACCCGCTGCGCCTGGCCAACACTGATCGCGCCCGGCCGGCGAGCAAGAAACTCCGGCCCTGCGGGCAGCTGCATCTGCTCGCACAGCTCACCGACCCTGGTCGCGAACACGTCGCCTCGATCGTTCCGCTCCTGCGCCTGGTGCGCCTTCCAGGCTTCCTTGAAGTGCCTCTCGAGCGAGAGCACGCCATTGAGCGCGGTCATCGGGCTCTGCGGCACTAACGCGAAGCGCCTTCCCCGGAGCTGCCTCGCCTCGCCCTCCGGCATGGCCAAAAGGTTCTTGCCTTCAAAAAGTACCTCGCCCCGCGCAAAGCCGCCCCGCCAGGGCAGCAAGCCCAGCAGCGCGAGAACCAGCGTGCTCTTGCCGGCGCCGCTCGTTCCGATCAGCCCCAGCGACTCGCCGGGCTCGAGTTCGAAGCTGACCTTTCTGAGGACGTCGCTCCGGCCGTATCCCGCGCTCATGCTGACCTTGAGCAAAGCCGGCTCCCGGCCGGCGGCCATCGAGCGAGTCACGGCTTGCCTTTCTGCCAGTGAAGAGTGTCAATGTTCCACACCGCGCCCGGGGCGAGCACCGATAGCTCGACCCCGGCGAGCGCGGGCGAGACCGCGTAGAGCGCGTTCGGATAGACCAGGTAAATAAAAGGCTGCTGGGTCGCGACAATCTGCTGCACATGATCGACAGCGCGTTTGCGCTCGCGTATCGCGGGCGCGCTCGCCTGCGCCTGCATCTCCGTGTCGATGGTTGCCTCCCACGCCGTCGCCGGGGTCTTCTCCGACGGGTTCCACTGGTGGTTTGGCGAGGAGCTCAGCCACAGGTTCATCATCGAGTTCGGATCAGGCTCGACGTTCGAGAGGCCGAGAATGCAGGCCTCGTAGTCCTGGCTGTGCATCAGCCGGTCGATCAGCGCCGGAAAATCCAGCGTTACCACTCTTACCTCGATGCCGAGCGCTGCGAGATCCTGCTGGATCAGGGTAGCCATCTTCGCGCGCGCAGCATTGCCCGCATTGGTGAGAATCGAAAACCTGACCGCGTGCCCGGAACCGTCATAGAGCGTCGCTCCGCTGCGATGGAAGCCGGCCTTTGCGAGCAGGGCGTTGGAGGCTGCCACATCCTCGCGCGGCACCTGCAGTTGCGCGTCGTACCAGAGCTTGTTGGCCGGCGAGATGAACCCGTAGGCCGGGGTCGCATGCCCGGAGTAGGCCAGCCGCGCCAGGTCCTGCCGGTGAATGGCCTGCGAGATCGCGACCCGGAAAGCCGAGGTTGCGAACCACTGCTTCTCATACGCCGGCAGCGGCGAGGCTGCCGCCTGGTTGAACCACAGCTGCTCGGTGTTGAGCGAGGGGCCAAGGTCGCGCGCGGCCTGCGGCTGGGTGCGCGCGAGCAGGCTGAAGTACTCAGGCGAGAGCGCGTTCAGCACCTGGTACTCGCCGCGGACAAAACGCATCTGCTCCTGCTCGGGGTTGGCGACGATGTCTAGCCGGATGGACGGCAGGTAGGGCAGCCGGGCGCCGGCCGCATCGTGCTTCCAGTAGTGCGCATTGCTGGCTAGCTGCACCGATCGGCCGCGTTTGTAATCAGCCACCACGTACGGTCCCGCGGTCACACGGCCTTCGCTGGGCCGGTTCTGCGGCTCAATGGCAATCTCGTCGAAGATGCGGTCTATATCGACCACGCGCCTGGGCAGGTGCACCACCAGCGTTGAGGAGTCCGGCGTCTCAATAGCTACCTCACGCGGGCTCAGGAACTCTTCCGCGACCGGCGCGGCTGTGGCCGGCAGGAGCACCCGCCGCAGCGACCACGCGGCATCGGCCGAGGTGAGGGGTGAATCGTCCGAAAACACGAGCCCGGGTCGCAGGTGGAGAACGACTGTGCGTCCATCGGGCGAGACGCTCCAGCTCGCAGCGAGCGACGGCTCGACCTGCTGGGTGGAGCGGTTGATGCGCAACAGCACGCCGCCGGTCAGATAGCGCACCAGCTCGGAGGCCTGGTCGTCGACCTTGGCCGGATCCAAGGTCTTCGGATCGTAACTGATCGACCAGGCGAGGCCGCTCTGCGCCTGGGTCAGCTGCGGAGCAAAGCAGCCGGCAGCAAGCGCGAACCCGAGTGCGGCTGCCCGGCAGTAGCTCAAAAAGGTCACCCTTATGCCTCCATGACCAGAAGTTCAAGCGATACCAGGAACAGGACCAGCAGCACGATCGGCAGGTAGACCCAGTGCGAGCTGGCCAGCATGGCCGAGTTGTCGAGTTCGAGCAGCATCGAGCCCCAGGAGGGCAGCGGCTCCGCAACCCCCAGACCGAGGGTGCCCAGGTTCGCCTCTGCGATGAGAAAGGCCGGGATCGAGATCAGGAACTGGGGCACGAGCAGGGGCAGCACATGGGGCAGCGCATGCCAGCGCATTCTTTGGGCCGTGCGCAGCCCTGCCGCTCGGCTCTGCACCATCCAGTCGGATGCGAGGAGCTCGCGCGTCCCTGCATGGACGGCCCGCGCACAGGCCGGCCAGCCCAGCAGCGCAAGGATCAGGAAGGTCGCCCCTGCCGAGACCAGCGGCGCGGTTTGGAGCGGCAGCCCTGCGCGGACCATCATGAGCAGGAAAAGCCATGGCAGAGCAAGAAACGCGTCACAGCCCAGCAACAGAAGCGAGGCCACCGGCGCCGGCGCAAAGGCGGCTATGGTGCCCACCCCGCCGGCGATCAGCGTCGTCAGGGCCGCAGCCGCGGTCGCTCCGGCAAGGCCCAGCAGCGTCGCCACCGCTACCCGCGTCAGGCGGTCGCGCCCCAGTGCGTCCGTACCCGCCGGGTGGGTGTGCGAGGCAGGGGCCGAGCCTTGTTCGCGATCCTGCGCCGCATAGTGAGTCCCCGGCCGCAGGACGGCAAGCGCGGCCGCCGCGACCAGCGCCAGCAGGCAAAGGACGGCCAAGCGCTGCATCAGGCTGCCTCCAGCTGGGTCTCGGTGTCAGCGGTGAACGTGCGAAAGGTCCCCGCCACGCCTACAGCTGCTGCCATGCAGAGGGTCACCGCAAGCAGCACCGGCGCGTCCCGGTTGGTCGCTGCGGTCCAGGCCAGCTGCCCCAGCCCGGGCACATCAAAGATCACCTCCGCCGGCACAGCCATGCTCAGCGCCAGCACAAACGACATGGTCAACAGGGCCAGCAACTGCGGCGCAAGCACCGGCAGCAGGTAAGCCGCCGCAATGCGCCTTGTACTTACCCCCTGGGCGCGAGCGAAAAACACGTGCGGGGCCCGCCACTCCCGCCGGAGCAGACGGTAGAGGAACTTGAAATCCCGCGCCGCGATCACCAGTCCAACCGCAAGCGCAGGACCTCCCAGGTTCGTCACCAAGAACAGGGTGGCCAGCGCGCCGATCGGAATGGCAAGCGAGACCGCGGAAGCCATAGCCACCGGCACCTGCGCTTGCTGCCCCCGTATCGCGCTCAATGGCAGCGCCAGGGCAATCGCAGCCACCCACCCAAAGATCAGCGCCCGCGCGAGCAGGCTTAGTGTGATCGGCAGACGCGGCTTGATCAGCTCCCAAACGGGAACCTCATACTGCCGCGACAGGCCAAGCTCCCCATGCATCCAGCCGGCCGCTGCCTCCCGGACCATCGCAGCCGCGGAGCGGTCCGCCACGCGCCGCGAGTCAAGCTCCACACGCACGCCTTCCGCGTGCTGCGCGTCCAGTTCGCGGCTGTCCGCAAAGTAGCCCGGGGCGTAGCGGACCAGCGCCAGCGTCCCGGCCGCAACCAGCGCAATCAGCAGCAGCGTGCGCCCCACCCGCCGCCCCATCCGCCGCATAGCTCTCATGCCATAACCAGTGGCGCTGTCTCCAGGGCTGCCTCGCCCGAATCGCTCTGTCTCGCATTCTTGAGCGCGCGCGTGATCTCTGTCTCGACCGCCTCAAGCGCGCGCAGGTGATCCCGGGAAAAGGCGTTCGCCGGCACCGCGTAAAGCGACAGCACCCCGAAGACGGAGCCTTCCACCTCGCGCAGAGGCACCGCCAGCGCGGAGCTCAGCTCGCCCGTACGCTCGCTCGCCTGCAGGTAGTTCGGCTCGACCGTCGCATTGCCATTGACGATCGATTGCTGGTGGTGCGCGGCCCAGCCGGAGATGCCTTCCCCCAGCGCAATCACGGTCGTCGAGAAGTACAACGCCGCTGCCCGCTCCAATCGCTGCGGCACCACGTTCTCGCCTTCCTTGAGGTAAAGCACGCAGCAGGCAAAGGGGATCAGCGCTGAGAGACGCGAGACCAGCACCGCGAGCGTGTCGTCCAGCCCCAGAGGGTAGCCGGGCGAAGCGGTCGCCGCGAGCAGCGTCTGCGCATGCTCGGTCGCCGCCGCGATCAGCCGCGATGGCTCTCCATCCAGCAGGCCTCCGGTGCCGTACACCGTCGTCTCAGGAGCGCTCCCAGGCTCCCTCGCCTCGGCCTCCCTGCTGTCCTGCTCAAAGCCCGCACCGGGTGCAACACCCCGGGAGACATCGATCTCCATATTCAGCCGCTCCAGGTTCTCGCCTTCGCGGCGAGCCTGCTCTTCGAGCTTGACGTAGCGTTGCTCAAGGATCTCAACCACGAGCGGGTCAAACTGCGTACCGGCCAGCTTGCGGACGATCGCCATGGCCTGCGCGAGCGGCATGGCCCGCCGGTAAGGCCGGTCCGATGCCATCGCATCAAAGCTATCCACCACGGTCAGGATGCGCGCGCCGATCGGGATCGCTGCCCCCTGCAGCCCATCCGGATAGCCATTCCCGTTCCACCACTCGTGGTGCGACCGCACGATCGGCACCACCGGGTACGGGAAACGCACCCGTGCCAGGATGTCCGCGCCCACCGCCGGGTGGATCTTCATCGTCTCGAACTCTTCCTGGGTCAGCTTCCCGGGCTTGTTGATGATCCGCTCCGGGACGGCGAGCTTGCCGATGTCGTGCAGCAGCGCAGCCGTCTTCACCGCCTCCATCTCGGCATGGGTTAGCTGCAGGGCCTTGCCGATCTCGGTCACATAGACCCGCACCCGCAGCAGGTGGTCGTGCGTGTCCTGGTCCTTGGCCTCGATCGCCATGGCCAGACCCTCGATGGTGCGCAGATGCAGCGCCTCCATCTCCGCGATGTGCTTCGCCTGGTCGCGGATCCGGGCCATCTGCGAGTTGTAGGCCCGGTAGATCGTGTAGGCCACCGGCAGCACCAGCGTTCCCGTCGACCAGCCGTAACGCAACCCCAGGAAATGAGCTACGGCAGCCAGGGCCGCACCCACCAGGTAAAACGGGAGAAACCACAGAAAGTTCTCGCGCCAGAGCGGAAGCACCTGCTTGCCCTTTGACCAGCCGATCACCAGGGCAACAGGCACGGTGCTGACGAAGAAGTAGACCACCGCCGCCGCAGTAAGCGCAGGGGCAACTGGCACGTGCAGGCCCACAAGCGAGCCAAAGGTGAACGAGGAAGCGGCAGTCGCGTTGATGGCGTTGGCCACGTTGAAGGCGATCTGCACGAGCGAAAACAGCTTCTCCACCCGGAACTTGCACTGCGCAAAGACCGAGATCGCCGCGACTGTCATCGCCTGCCGCGGCGAGAGCTGCACAATGGCCAGAAAGATGAAGGGAAAGTTAACCGACATCGTGCCGTCTCCCTTGGGAAGAGAGACCTTCATCCCCGCGCTCAGAACCACCGCGGCGAGCGAGCCGGCGAACAGAAGCCAGTGGGGCGCAGTAGAACGGGCAGGCGTGAGCAGCACGAGCGGAGCAGCCAGAACGATCACGCCGATCAGCACTCTGACGCGCAGGGCCATGACTGTTACTATCGGCTTCGCGCGAAAACTTCGCTCGTTACGCGGGTAACACTGCCGCTGCCCGGTGAAGGCCCCGCCGCCTGTCGGAGTGCATGAAAGCGACCGAAATCAAGCTCGATCTAAGCGACCAAGAAGCCGCTCAGACCCGTTCCGTGCAACACCGCGCCCGCGAATCGATCGAGCCTCGCCCTGCCATCCATCCTGCGGCCTCTCACCCCGCATCGAGTGGCAGGCTCGCAAGCTTTACACTCCTGCGACCCTGTTGTCTTTCCATGGGGACAAGCAAGCTCTGCCTCATGAAGTTCTCACCTTCTACTCAGCTTGCAACCACCGCCCGCTTAACTGGTCTTCACAAACCGCATCGCCGCCGAGTTCATGCAGTAGCGCAGACCCGTCGGACGGGGACCGTCATCAAACACGTGCCCCAGATGCGCGTCACACTCGCGGCAGGACACGGCGGTACGCTCCATACCCACGCTCATGTCTCGTGTCTCGACAACGTTTTCCTTGGCGATCGGCTGCCAGAAACTCGGCCAGCCGGTGCCGGACTCAAACTTGGTCTCCGAGCTGAAAAGCGCGTTGTCGCAGCAGATGCAGCGATAAAAACCGTGATCGTGGTTGTTCCACGTGCTGCCCGTGTAGGGCCGCTCTGTGCCCTCATGACGAGTCACGTCAAAGGAGATCGGCGCCAGCTTCTGCTTCCACTCTGCCTCCGCTTTGACGACCTTGGGCACCGTGACCTTGCCCGTCGGTTTGCCGGCGTCTGAAAACTGCATGATCGTCACAGGTCCGGAACTGCCCGCTCCCCCACCCGCGGCGACGGTGAGCGATGGGCGCCAGAGCGCGAGCCCGGCCAGCCCTGCGGCGCTCGCTGCACTGATCAGAAAGGTACGGCGACTGGGACGCTGAAGAGCGTTCTTCCCCCAAGCTTGTGCCTGTTTGCGCGGATTGCCTGTCATCTTGCTTCCCTTTATAAGTACGGCCACTGTCGTTGGACGTATGTTTCAGCCGAAAGTGAACGAGTACGCCGTTATCCCCTGGTGCTGGACATTCTATCTGGAAGTTCCGGTCCTCGACTGCGTCGTGCTGGCCAGTCAGCTGGTAGCGCCGATCTTCCGTAACTGTGCCATAGCCATCGGCATCCATGTCAGCTCCATCATCTGCGCCCGGCGCCTTGCCGTCCAGTCTCACGCGCAAGCGGATCGGCTTGCCCGTCTCAACCGGCCCGAGAACTAGATACCGCCTCTGGCTGAAGATCAGGCGACACAAGCCTCCAACAGGTCACGGACCAAAGTTGACCCGCTTTAGGAGGGACATTCCAGCGCAGGCGCTTCGACGACGCCCAAGCCTTGACCGGCAGAGGCGGAGCAAGCACACTCGCTGCATCAATCCGGTCAGCACGCTCACCCCAGCCCGTGTATGCAGCACACTCACAAGTATCTACCAGGCACCCGGCCGCAAGCCGTCCCCCGGCATCCAACTCCACTTATGGCATGTATGTTTCCGGACACGGATGGGCTGCAAACGCTCACCAACCAGGCCCCCGCTCAGGACGCCAGGGCCACCTCACCGGCCGTTGTGAGCCGCTTTATCGGGGACCAGGCCCATACCACCACAGACACCCTTGCCGTCGAAGAACCGCTTGAGCTGCAACTCGAATACGGCTTGCGCGCGGCTCGCCAGCTCAAGTCCATCTCGGTCACCATGCGAACCCCGGGCAACGACTTCGAGCTCGTCGCTGGCTTTCTGCTCACTGAAAACATCGTCAGCGATCCCGCCGCCATTACCGCCATCCGCTACGTCGCAGGCCCTGCAATCAAAGTCCGTTCGACACCGGCGCCTCCGCGCACCACCGTGCTGCCCTATCAGCCCGAGCGCAACGTCGTTCGCGTCGAGCTCGCCCCTGAGGTCGCCATCAGCATGGCCAACCTGGAGCGCAACTTCTACACCACATCCAGCTGCGGCATCTGCGGCAAGGCCTCTCTTCTGGCGCTGCGCGCCGTCTGCCCACCGCGTACAGCCAACACGCTCAAGGTTGCCGCGAACCTGCTCTACTCGCTCCCTCAGAGCCTGCGAGCGCAGCAGGACATCTTTGACGGGACCGGCGGCCTGCACGCTGCAGGGCTCTTCGATTCGCACGGGCAGCTTCAATCCATTCGAGAAGATGTCGGGCGTCATAATGCAGTCGACAAACTCATTGGAGCCGAGTTCCTCCTGGACCGCCTGCCACTCCGCGACCGGATCCTCCTCTTATCCGGCCGGGCCAGCTTCGAGCTCTTGCAGAAGGCCCTTATGGCCGGAATCCCCATGGTCGTCTCGGTTGGAGCGCCTTCCAGCCTCGCAGTGCAGGTGGCCAGGGACTTCGACATGACCCTGGTAGGCTTTCTCAGAGATGACCACTTCAACGTCTATCACGGCGCGGAACGCATCTCCAGCACCTCTGCAGATTCGGAGATTTAAGATGAAGCTGCGCATCCAAGGAAACTCGGTTCGCTTCAGACTTCTGCGCTCCGAAGTCACTACATTCATCGAAACAGGCCGCATAGAACACACGGTCCATTTCGCTCCCGATGCCCGCGCCTTCTTCCAGTACGGCCTCCAACACCAACCCGGCTTGGCGCAACTCGAAGTGCGGCCCGACCCGTCCGGGATCACGGTAGCTATTCCAGGCCGACAGGCGAGAACCTGGGCAGAGACCGATCAAATCGGCATCTACGCAACCATCGATCTGGGCAGCACCCGCAGCCTGGAGATCTCCGTCGAGAAGGATTTTGCCTGCCTGGACCTGAGTGACGCCGAAAATCAGGACGCCTTCCCCAATCCCCAGATCGGAGCTGTCTGTTAACCTCCCGAATGAACCGGCCCGGGAGTTTGACCCTGACGCCGGGCGGCGTACGC
>CAXTMM010000052.1:0-19243 GCA_964245415.1 uncultured Acidobacteriaceae bacterium
CGAAGGAGCCGTCGGGGCGCTCGCGGGCAAAGCCCCAGTTGAGGATGTTTTCGCCGCGCTCGACGAGGTCCTGGCGGTGGGTGCCCAGGCCCGCGAAGATGGCGTCGGAGCCGTAGCGCTGCTCTTCGATGAGCCAGAGGCCGGTGTGGGTACGGTCCCACGCTTGGTTGACCGGGCCGTACGCACCGTCTGGAAGAAATTGGTCGGCGGCGGTGTCGGGCTTGCGGTAGGCGGTCTGGGTGAGGAACGGGCTGGTGATGAAGGCGAGATCGCCGCGTGGGCCGGGGCGCCAGGCGGGGAGGCGGGTGTCGGGCGTGTTGAGCGCCTGGGCGGAGGCGGTGAGGAGAGCGGCGGCGAGGATGACCTTTGTGAGTGTCATGACGGGTAAGAACGCGGCGGATGGCCGAAAGTTGTCAGCTGCGTGAATCTGCTTCCTTCAGTTCTGTTAGCGGGTTCACCAGATATGCAAGCATTCGCAGGCATTATGGGCTGGCGGACATGACACCCAAACGCTGGGAGCGGACTTTCCGGCGTGAGTTGTTGTCTTGCTTGGCGCGTCGACGATCCTGATCGAGTGGCGACATTACGGTTCATCCCCCGCGGGGTAGGCAGACAATTGTGGAAGAGCCGAGTCTCGTCCGTGCGGTCGAAGGTCGATGCCGATCGTTCTCTCGACCTGGGTTCGCCTGCGTGGGACTTCCGCGATGAGGTGAGGCGCTGATTTCTTCACAGGAATAGTCTCCTTCTTCGAAGCGACCGGCTCATACCATTGGTGAGGATTGATCGCGCCTATGCTGGCCGGTCGGAGACTACCTGACTTGCGCTTGTTGGAGGCCTGATGCAAACAGCGCAAGTGAAAGTTTCTCCTGTATTTCTGTCGGAGTGATCTGCAATCCAGGAAGCGCAATATGAAGGCTTACTATGCCGTGCAGGCAGGACCAGATCACATCCGCAATCTCAACTGGCGTGGCTCTCTGTTTTGGGACACCCTCAAGCGTTTGTGTTACCTCAACAAGAAGCTGGTAGGCACGATCCGCGGTGGTATCGGACTCCATATCCGCGTAAACCTCTCGCATCGCATCGGGCTCGCCCATAAACATCAATCGATAGAGCTCAGGTTGTTCCTTCCCAAAAGTCACATAGGCGCTTCCCATGGCTTGCAGCGCCTTACGGCCGCTTCGACTTCTGATCGCGGCTTCCATCTTTGCCAGAAGCTGCTCAAAACCGACTCGTCGCAGTTCCCGTGCAAGCTGGTCTCGATTCTTGAAGTAGAGGTAGATCGACGCTGCTGAGTACTCGATCCGATCCCCCAACTTCCGCATGGACAGTGCAGTGAAGCCCTCTTGCGAGATGATTGCGAGCGCCGCATCCAAGATATTCTTTCGCTGTCGTATCCGTTCACGCGCACGTCGTTCCTTCACTCCCATGCAAGACTCCGTACGTCCATCCTATGCTGAACATTGTTTACTGAACAGCGTTCAGCGTGTAGGCTGGTGTTCAGGACACGGAGACCATTCGGAGATCAAATGCGCGCAGCACAACTTGATTCGTATGGTCCACCGCAGGTGCTTCGTGTGAGTGAGGTTACCGAGCCGACGCTTCAGCCTGGCGGCGTGCTTGTCAGAGTGCGGGCTTCCAGCGTCAACCCGCACGATACGATCGTCCGGTCTGGAAAGCTGCGCATCGTCACTGGATCGAAGTTTCCGCTTGGGACCGGACTTGACTTTGCAGGCGAGATTAGCGTGATCGGCGAAGATGTCCATGACCTGGAGGTAGGTGAGCGTGTCTGGGGCACGGTCCCCGTCACGGGAAAACATACCACTGCGGCTGCAGCCGAATATATAGCCGTGCCGAGTTCGCGTGTAGCCAGGACACCGCAGAATTTGACGGACGTCCAAGCGGCGGCGCTGGCCGTTGTTGGAACAACTGCCTTCACAGCACTCGCAGACAAAGTGAAGCTGAAGCGTGGTGAACGGGTGCTGGTGCGCGGTGCGGCAGGCGGGGTGGGCGCCGCAGCGGTGCAGTTGGCCCATGCCATGGGGGGGCACATCACAGCTCTCGCCTCGGCCAGGGACGCTGATTATGTCCGAAGCCTGGGAGCTGACGAGGTCCTTGACTACAAGACGGCCAGGCCGAAAGATTTACCCGCCTTCGATGTCATCCTCGACACAGCGGGCGCCTCTTTAGAAGGCTTCCGTCGCCGCTTGGCTCCTCAAGGACGTATGGTGACGGTAAATTTCGGTTCAGCCAGCGCTATGCTCTCTATCGGTCTGTCAACGCTGTTCGGTTCGCGCCGCATCCGCACCTTCAGCGCAGATCCTATGCGTCGCGAGTTTGACGCCATTGCTCCCTACATCGAAGCCGGAACACTGCGCCCCGAGGTCGGTGAGGTCTTTCCTCTCGAAGCCATCGCTGCAGCGCACACGGTGCTTGAGACAAAGGGCGTTCGCGGAAAGTGCGTGCTGACCCTGTACCAGCCGGCAGCGCAGTACATCGGGGGTCGTACTTGTGAGACTCCCTTAGCTGGCGGACCACCACCCGCGTGAGAATGAGGTCAATATCATGAACGACATCTTCGGGTGGTGTCTTGGTGTAGTCGATAAATTCGTCCGCCCCTGAGCAAAATGGGCGAACAGAGTACGAGTCGATATTCAACAATATGAGGTACTCAGTAACAAGTCAGATCGCTAAAGGTAAGTCGTAATAGCGGGGGATTGTTGGCCCAAACGACGATCCGAGCATGGGCGGGCGGCTGACTGACGTGAGAACCATTTCTCGCTATCAATCCTCCGACCATCAGCGGATTGTAGTGACTCTCGATCTCGCAGAGATTACCGATTCACACCGGCGATACCGCCAAAAAACAATGGCAATCATGGCATCGACAAATTCTAGCGATAAGACGGCCGGCCTTGTTGTACGGCACCAGAAAACGGTGATAGATGGCCCCGTAGAGCGCGTCTAGGATGACATCAGGGTCAAGATCCGATCGAAGCTCTCCGCTACGCATCCCCCGGCGTAGGATCTCACGCGCAATCTTTCTTCTGGGTTTGACCCAGTGTATTTCGATCGCGCGGCGCAGGCTCTCATCGTTCTGTGCTCTGCCGATCAGCGTCCTGAATGTTGGTCCGTGAGGCCCGCGGTAGAGCTGAACCAGCAGCTTCATTGCAGACGAAAATGTTTCCCGCAGGTTCGATTTCTCAACGATGGGTGCGTCCTCTGTCACCCTTGAGAGAACAGCTTCAACAATCATCGCGGAGACGTTTGGCCAGCGCCGATAGATCGTGGTCTTCGCAATTCCAGTACGGGCAGAGATCTTCTCGACCGTAAGTAGGTCAAAACCGAGCTGCTCACCGAGCTCCAGGGTAGCCCGAAGGATCGATGCAGTCGCCTTCGACCCGCGCCGTCGAACCGACCCATCCCGACACTCCGAACCTTCCGCGCTTTTCGCCATACATTCTTCGATTCAAGTGCGCAACTCTGCGGCTGCGCTTACATCGTACTACTAAAGCTACGATACGTAGCTTTAGTAGTGAATATGACTCAAGAAAACTTGCCCTTTGCAGGAAAGGTCGTCCTTGTTACGGGTGCGGCGAGTGGTATCGGCTTGGCAACAACGAAATTGTTTCTGACAGGGAGCCAAGATCGTTGCAGAAGATATTAATCCTGAGATCGAAGAGCTCTTTGCGGCTGATGCGCAGGTAGCGACTCTCGTCGGCGATGTCTCGAAAGAAGAGACAGCGGTGCAAGCCGTCGGACTCGCACAAGAGCGCTTTGGACGGCTCAATATTCTCGTGAACAACGCTGGTCGTATCGCCTACAAGCCTGCAGTCGAGATGTCGCTGGAGGACTGGAACTCGATCCTAAATGTCACCTCGACCGGAGTATTCCTGCACTCCCGTGAGGCACTGAAAACAATGATTCCGCATAAGCGCGGAGCGATCGTCAACATCGGTTCATACGCATGCTTTCAGACCTCCCCCGGTATTAGCGCCTACGCGGCCGCCAAGGGAGCGCTCGCCCAACTTACGCGAACCTTCGCCCTTGAAGCGATCGAACACGGTATCCGAGTGAACGGGGTGGGCTCAGGTGATGTAGTTACAAATCTCCTGAACACGTTCCGTTCAGATGGGCGCGAGTTTCTCGCCAAGCATGGCAAGAACGCACCCATCAAGCGCTCGGGGAGGCCGGAGGAGATCGCCGAGGTCGTTGCATTTCTTGCGTCGGACAAGGCCAGCTTTATCGTGGACGCCATGGTGATGGCCGACGGCGGCATGAGCATTGCCATTCACAGCCAATCACTTACCATCATTGGCGACATGACCGCTGGGACCATATGAGTCCTATGCAGAGCCTGGCTCTGGAAGTAGACACGAGCTTTGCCAGCCGGCGCGTGACGCGGGTGCTCGACAGAACTATCGGCAAGTACGGCAAGCCGCAAGCAATTCGCTGTGACAACGGCCCTGAACTGACCAGTCGGCACTTCCTGGCCTGGGCGATCGAGAACAAGATCGACATCCTCCACATCCGTCCCGGCAAGCCTACTGAAAACTTCTATGTCGAAAGCTTCCACGGAAGACTGCGTGATGAATGCCTGAACACAAGCTGGTTCTGGAACCTGTTCGATGCTCGAAGAAAGATCATCTCTGCTTGGCAGCTGGATTACAACTCCCAGCGCCCGCACTCTTCCCTCGGCTATCGAACGCCGGAGGAGTTCACCCAGCAGTGGCTGCTTGCCTGCCTAAAACAAAACCTCCACAAGGAAGAAAGGGAAGAATAATCAAGCTATGATTTCAGGCACCCAAGTGGACGGAAAATGGGGTCAGGTCAGCGCCGGAAAAGAAGGTGCTGTCTAGCGACATGGCTGCGAGGACTCCCATTCCCCGGTGAAGCTTGTGTATGACGCGTGTGGGCGGACAGCCTTAGAACATGTAAGACAATCCTGTGCCCAACTCCTGCCTGCTCTTGCGAGGGTTGCGATAGCTGGGGTCGAATTGGTCCGAGCGGAACTCGGCGTCAAGCACGCGCCAAGACAAGTGCTTGGTCGCTTTGAGATCGGCGCCAGCAGCGGCGCCTAGGTCGAGGCCGTAATACTGCTGGTGAACTGCGCCGATCTGCGGGGTGAAGTAAAAACCAAGTCGGCTGAGAGGAGTGGCCTGGAACTTGGGCCCGATCGTCGCCGCAAAAGTGTGGTTCTTGCCTGAATAGTAGCCGATCTCAGCAACACTGTAGCGGATGACTGTGCCGCGAGCTTCAATGCCAAGGTGCTTGCTGAGAGCATAGTCGGCGAACAGCTTGAAGCCATCCGAATCATGCGTGCGGTAGGAGAAGCCTGCTTCGGTTTGGTTAGTGTAGAGTCCGCCGATGGTGATCTCGTGACGAGTGGTCGGCTGAAGCGTGGCAACAGCACCGTGCATCGGAAAGAGCGGCTCTGTAAGGTGCGCTTGCTGACCAGTCTGGTCAAACGTGATGTCGCCTAAACTCTTTTGTGGCGGCAGCGAAGTGCCGAAGAACGTGCAGGCAGTCCCAGCAGGCAGGTTAGGCGTGCGGCAGTCAGGAGCCTGCGCGTAAAGACGTGCGGTTGAAAGTAAGAGCAATGCGTGTGCGAGTTTCATGATTATTCCTTGGTTTGAGGTTGGAAAGCAAGATTATTAGTCACGCGAGTGTCTTTGCTAGCTGCGACAGGTGTGGTAAGCGTGAGGCAGTACCCATAAGGCAAACAGGTTTGCTGTGTGAATGTGTTCGGTCTGTGGTCTGGCACAGCAAACTTATAGTCTGCGGTGAATCTATAGCTGAACGCCCATCCTGCTTTCAGACCCGAGGTGTCGCCGGCACGGTATGTGTAACAACGGCCAGCGGCAACTGGCTCCCTCATGTACTCTTCCTCAATCCGCCTCACCTCGGAATTATAAGCCGATTCCGCAGTTTCCTTAGCAAAGCTAAGCCGTGCGAGCTGTGCTGCGTGCTCAGATTTGAGAGGTTATACCACGGCGTTCTGCGGTAGGCGCGGTAGCGTGTAAGCCGCAGATGCGAACACTGCGATAATGATCTTCAACGAAAATCTCCTTTGCTCGGATTACGGCTCCGAGTTGGCCGGTTGTTCAGCGCACATCTTTGAGGGCACTTCAAGACGCTGAGTAAACTAGCGCCCAATCAATCTCCGGTCGGAGGTCTAGCGTCGTAACAGCTCCGGCTGCTTTTTCCAAATTGCCTGCTGGTGAGCACAGTAGGCGCAACATCCCGCCCTGCATCTACCGCGCAATCGGGCAGTGCCACCACGTAGGTTCGTTAACCTTGTGGCAGTCAGCGACCAGGACTCCGATTATGACCGGCTGGTCGACGTGAATGGAATTGACCGGCTTGCGATAGGAACATTTGTTTCCACCTTTCAGATTTAGATTGGGCCCGAAGTGAGGCAATTCTTGTGGATGAACGAAGTGATCGCATCTCGAATCGATGCCAAATATGCCAAATGATGAAACCTTATCTGAGGTCAGAGGTCGCGATTGAGGACATCTAACTACTCCGCACAGAGGAAACAAACGATCCCGCCGTTTGCCGCTGGACTCCTGGAGTATTCCAGCATCGGTAAGTCGCTGAATGGCTGCCGATGCTGTCGGAAAGCTGAGCTTAGATTCTCGCGAAGCGTGTTTGATTGGAAGATGAGACTTGCTTGGGCGAGCTGATAGACGAGTAGCGCTGATGGGGCGCTGCGATCGAACTGGTCAATCCTGTCTTTGTCTGCGCGGAATAGCCGGTCTACGTCGATCGCCGCCATTGGCGGTGTCTCGGGCGCCCTAGAAAGGATCCAACCATTCTTTCAGGCCATAATCCTGGCAGGTTCCGTTCAGCTGGTCATAGTACAGACGACGGTTTGCGCGTGAGTTGGTTCACCAACCTGTTCGACGCTCGACGCAAGACCTCGAGATGGAATATAGAGTACGACGAGGAGCGGGTCACATAGCAGTCTCGTTATCCAATACCGAACGAGTTTGCGAAAGCTTGCAGGAAGGAGGAGCTATGGGAAAGACGTGGCTTGGCCCGCTTGGAAAACGCCTCCGGCGTTTTCCACATTGTCATAGCTCCGGCGGCGGGTTATTCGTAGACTCGTGTGTGGAAACTTGGGGCAGGTCACACTGTAAATGTAAATGGCCGTCTACACCCCTCGGGCAACGGCTCTGGCGACTGACTCACTGCGCATCGGCGACATACAGAAAAGGTGGAGCCCGTAGGCGCGCCTTTTCTGCTGCCGCGGGCGAATCCTTAGAAGCTAATGCGGCCGGTGATCTGCAGATTGCGGGGGCCGGCGCCCTCGGCGGTCTGCAGTGCACTGCTCAGCCCATAGGAGAGCGGGGTGTCTGTTTCAGTATTGGGTGGCTCATAGTTGCGATGGTTGAAGATGTTTGAGCCGGAGAGGCCGAGCTGGAGCTTGGCTGACTCAGTGATGGAGATCTCTTTCAGCAGCGAAAGCGAAGTGTTGACGGTGCCCGGTCCAACAATGGAGCCGACACGCGCGTTGCCGAAGCGGCCGATATTGCTGCCTGGCGACACGAACGCCGCCGGGTTGAGAAAGCCAGGAGTTGCGCCGGGGGTATGCAGGTAAAGCGACACACCGGGCACGCGGTCAGGACGAGTGTAACCGATGGTGTTGACTTCGTTGGTGCCGGCGGGATCGTCCGACTCTTCGTAAGGTGTGAGGAATGGGCCGGTCTGCCAGATCTGCACGCCGCCGAGCTGCCAGCCGCCAACGAGTGAGGAGACGGCGCGATTGGCGCTCCCGAGAAACATCTGGCCGCGCCCGAAAGGGAGGGTGTAGAGGCCAGAGGTGAGGAAGCGGTGACGCCGGTCGTAGGCGACATCGCCATAGTCGAGCCCAGGGTGAAAGCGGTCCGAGACGTAGTTACCGCCCGCGGCAGGAAATGCGGTGGGGACGGCGCCGCCCTCGTTTGACAGGTCCCGGGTGTAGACATAGCTGGACTGGAACTCAAGCCCGTGCGCGAGCCGCTTGTTGACCACGGCGTAAAGGGCGTTGTAATTGCTCTCGGCGCCGTTGAATACGCTCTGGATGATCTGCAGGTCAGGGTAGGGCACGTTGGCGGATGCTGCTGTGTAGCCGATAGTGTTGGCTGGGACCTGGTTGAGGTTCTCAAAGGCTTCAAGGTTCTTGCCATGAGAGCCGACATAGGAGAGGCGCAGACCGGTGTTGAAGCCGAGGTCCTGCTCGATGGTCAGGTTCCATTGCTGGACGGAGGGGTCCTTGTAGTGGATAGGGAAGGCGTACTCGAAGTTAGCCGCGCCCTGCTGACCGAGGGTTGCAGGAACGGGGTTGGCAAATGACAGCGCCGGGTTGTTGGTGGCGCTGAGGCTATTGCTGTACTGGCCGACGAAGCTGGCGCTGACGCTCCAGCCGGAGACGAGCGAGAAGCCCAGCGGCGATTCGATAAAGTTGCCCCAGCCTCCGCGGATGACGGTTCTTTCGTTGTTCATTGGCCGCCAGGCGATACCAATGCGGGGGCCGAAGTCGCCGTAGGCGGTGTAGCGCAAGGTGGGGGTGATGTGGTCCTGGGCCGCGGTGAGGATGGGCGTAGGGGCGACAGAGGCGGCGAAGTCAGGGTCAGTCAAGGAAAGCGACTTGGCATTGGGTACGACGATCGCGCCGTTGACGCCGCCGCTCGAATAGGAGGGATCAAAGGCGGCGGTGTCGTAGTTGATCTCTTTGAGTGGTGGGTGGAGCTCGTAGCGCAGGCCAAAGTTGAGCGTCAGGCGCGGAGTCACCTTCCAGTCATCCTGACCGTACCAGGCATAGTTGTAGCCGAGGCCATCCATGTTGGGGTCGGTGACAGTGGCGAGGATGGAGTAGTCGGGGTAGCCGAGCAGGAAAGAGGTGTATGGATCGCCGATGTTCGCGCCGACGGGCGAGCTGCCGTTGAAGGCATACAGGCCTGACCGGTAGGTACCGAAAACGTTGTCGTCGTGGTCGGTGAGCCGCTTGAAGTCGAAGCCGAATTTGAGGGTGTGGGTGCCCTTGGTCCAGGTCACGTTATCGAGCAGCTCAAAGATGCCCGAGCCCTGACGCGAGGGGTTGCCACCGCCGGTGTTGATGAATCCGGGGATGGTCACATCGGGCGCTTCGGGTGACGCGTCGGTGTCGGTAAGCCCAATGCCTGATTGTGCCAGCAGCTGTTGCGTATTTATGTTGACCGTGGCGGCAGTGCGAAAGGCGTTGAAGCCGGTGCGGAATTCATTGATCAGCGAAGGGGTGATCAGATACGTGTGGGCAAGGGTAAAGCCTTCATCGTCCTCAGGCTGCCCGTAGCCGCCCTGGAGGGTAGAGCCGCCATTGATGACAAAGCCGCTGGCCGTTGGATTTGGAGGATTGACGACATTGCGCACCTTATAGCTGAAGCGGATGAAGCCGGATTGCTTGGACGTGAAGGTTTGGTCGAGGCGCAGGTCGCCCTGGTTGGTGGTGATGGGTGAGGGAAAGTTGACGGCATAGTTGTTCTGGTATGCGTCTGGCGAGCCCGTATTAGGGAGAGGGTAGAAGAGGTTGATGATGTTGGCCGAGATGGGCGAGACAGCGACCTGGGTGGTGCCGGTGGCGGCGTTGGTGAGCGGGGTGCAATCGGGGTTGTAGACGGCTCCGGCGACCACCGGGGTGACGCCGTCAGCCTGAAGGCAGGCGCTTTGCGCGCCCGCCTGGGCGAGATAGCTGGTCAGGTCGCCGGAGCGCATGGCGAGCGACGGCACGCTGAGCAGCAAGGGGCTTTCGCGGGGCAGGTGCAGCGACTCGTAGCTGGCGAAAAAGAAAGTTTTATCGTGCCCGTTGTAGAGGTGCGGTACCGAGGCAGGGCCGCCCACAAAGCCGCCAAAGTTGTTCATAATGATCTTCGGCTTGCCGCCAGTGAACGTGTTGCCCGCATTCAAGGCGGTGTTTTCGTGATTTTCAAAGATGCCACCGTGGTACTGATTGGTGCCGGAACGCGAAGTGGTCGTGATGTCGGCGACGCCAGAGTACTCGGCGTTGTTGTTGGTCTCGGAGACACGAATTTCAGAGATCGAATTAAAGGATGGAAAGAGCTCGTTGAGTGGGCCGCTGTCTTCGACGCTCACGCTCGAGATCCCATCAAGGGTGACGGAAAGCAGCGCGGGCGTTGCACCGGCGATCACAAGGTCGCCCGAGTCGTCGATCTGCACGCCGGGGTTGGTTTGGGTAAGCGTGGTGATGGGGCTGGTCGAGCCGTTGGAGTGGGCGAAGATACCGACAGGGAGATCGGTAAGCTGTTCGCCGGTTTCAGTCGATGCGAGTTGCGAGGTTTCTGTGGTGATGACGCCTTCGCCTGAGCCTTGCACTTCCACTGTCTGCACGTCGGAGCCTACGGCCAGTTTTGCGTCGACACTCTTGGTCTCGCGGGCGAGCAGGACCAGGTTCGAGAACTCGGCTTTACTGAATCCCGGCGCTTCAACTGTGACCTTGTAAGTGCCTGCGTCGATGATGTTGAAGGCGTACTCGCCGCTGGTATTGGCGACGACGGTGCGCTGCAGGTTCGTGCCGGTATTGACGAGGGTGACTTTGGCGTTCGCGACTGCGGCGCCTGCGCTATCAGTCACGGAACCGACGATGTTGCCGAAGGTGGACTGCGCGAAGGACGCAGCGGTGCTCAAGGCTAGGACGAGCAGCAGGCAGAGGAAACGAAGATGGCGAGTCGTTGAAGTCAAACGGGTGTTGGACACGGTTCACTCCTGTGACAGCTTTTTTCTAAGTGGCAGATAGGCTATAGAAGGTGAGGTGCGGCGCCTGTGCGGGGCGCCGCGGCTCTGGCCGGTATTACGGCTTCATGGGCAGGTCCATGCCTGGGTTCTTCGGGAAGAAGTTGAACGGCATGAGCTGGAACTCGTGCCACATGGTCGGCATCTGCGGCCAGTCTTCGGCGCGCGGGGTGTGATGGAAGCCGACCGTGTACCAGGCGACAATGTCGGTGTTCATGATGTTGCGGTTCTTTTTCGTCCACGCTCCCAGGCCATCTGTGCCGCGGCTGCCGCTCACATACGTGCCGGCTGCGAAGCGCTCGCCTGGCTCGTAGGGCGTGATCCAGAGTTGGTGATTAGCAAAGGCCGCGCGCTTGGAGGGCCACTCATCCGCGGGCAGCAGCGTGGCTGCTGTGAGCCCGGGCATGAGTGCGTAGCCGGTTGGATTGCCGAGCGGGCCTTTCTTGTCCGAGATAAAGCGCCACATGACTGGGTGCTCCATGCTGATATCCTCCATGCCTTCGCTCTCTGTTTTGGGCATCGTGGACTGCATCGCCCAGATCACATGGCGTCCGTAGGTTTCCTTGTTTGCAGGAATCTTGTAGGGCACGAGCTTGTCATTCATGAACGAGTTGGTCGTTCCATCCACATCCATATCAAGGCGGAAGGAGAAGAAGTGATCGTGGTCGACAGCGTCGATGCCTGGCGCGATCAAGGTGCCGAACTGGACCGGGCCGCCTGGCGCATTCTTGTCTTCAAGCCCGGCCGACATGCCGTTGCTCACGTTCGTGTCCGAGACGGGCTTGACTTCAAGAATGCCGGTTGCGCCGACAGCACCAGTGATGGTTCCGTCTTCAGCAAAGCGCCAATCGAGGATGTAGTCGTAGTTACCGACGGTGGCGACACTGCGCAGGACTAACTCGCGCGAGGGGCGGCCGAAGGTGCCGTTTTCGTCGCTGTGCCGCCAGGCCGCATCGCCCTTGGTGCGCTCAAAGAGGCAGACGCTCTGCGGGCGCTCGAACGGCGCGCCGTCTTCGTGGTCGAGAAAGGCCGAGAAGAAGGTTCCATACTCCGGGCAGTCGATGCCGGCCACTAGTGGCTTGAGCATGCCGAGGCCGGTATTCATAAAATATTCGCCGGCATCGAGAAAAACATGCGAGTTCCAGGTCTCTTCCGGGTCCTCGTAGGGGACATACATTTCCGAGAGGCCGCCCTCGTACATGACGGGCCGGAGTGCGCCATTGTCCATGATGCCAACATTGTTCAGGATCACGCCGCCCCGCGGATCGATGCGAAAGCGGAAGCGCCAGTTCATCCAGGAGATAAGTCCCTTATCAACACTAAAGCTGGGGCCGGCGGGCTCGGAGAGCATGATGGGCTTGGTGTTGACGAGCGCCTCGCCGCCCATGCCGTCGTAAATGCCGGTGGTCTCGGGCATGGGCACGGCGCCGTAGTCGCTCACGCGCAGAACTTTCTTGGTGGTCATGTCGACGACGAAGAAGAGGCCCGGCACTTCGCGATCCCAGGCGCCGGAGATAGCGCCCTCTGTGTTAGTGCAGCCGCCCCAACCGATGCGGCGCGATGGGTCCTTTTGCTCAGGCAGATCGATAAAGCCGGCCGGGGTGGCAAAGCAGACGGTGTGCCGCAGGTCAGTGATGCCGCGCTTTTTGAGCGCGTCCATGACGCGCGGATCGTGCTTGATCACGTCGTCAACACTGTGCTCTTCTTCGCTGGTAAAGTTCGCCTGCTCGCCCTTGAGCATCTGATAGTCTTCGACTTTTTTACCGGAGATATCGACCAGCGCGGCGTACGATTTGCCTTCTTCCAGCATGACCACGTCTGCTTCGCGGGTGATCGGGTCGCCGGTCTTCCAGGCCAGCACAGCCTGCTTGGTTGGCTCATGCAGCAGCACGCTGGCAAAGATTGTCTTTTCTCCGGCGTGGCCGGCAGAGCGCATGATCTGGTAGATCGCCCAGTACTCCTGGGGGGTGAGCGCATCAAGGGGAAACTGCACGGTAGGTGCAATGGCCGCGGCAGTGAGTGAAAAAACGCCAAGGCCTAATGAAACACAGTAGTTAGCACACTTACTCAGCAAAGGACTCTCCTTGGAAGGTGAAACATGTGGGTGACATGTCAGGTTTGTACTGCTACTCAAGTATTTGGCTATTTAAGACATGCCGTGAAATCAACCGATAACAACGAAGACGCAAGCGCTGCCGGGTTTGCGTTGCCGCCATCGCGCCGCAACAAAACCACTACAAAAAGCCGAGCATTGACGCCTTGCTTCGCCTAGAAAGCGAGGAAGAACCAGGGACGCGTTTGCCGACCTGCGCCTATGCATGCAAGCACTTTCATCGTGCATGAGAAGAGTGAATCATCCAAACCTGACGAGTGGGATAAGACGAGTTACACAACGCCGCACAAACAGCCCAACGATTAGCTGCGCGCCCCATCCTCCAGTGATCTTGTGATGCGGCGCACATGCATCGAAACTGCCAAAGCCAACGCTGCCGCAAGAGTACTTAATGAGCCGCAAATTGACAGCAGAAATGTTTTCTCATCGAAAAGTCTTATGGCCGCGATAAAACGTGGCAGATGATGGGCCTTTGACAGACCCTTAAGCGTGTAGGCGACAATAGGAGTCGCCCATGATGAAAATCACCGCACTGCTACTGCGTTGCGCACGCTCTTTTGCCCTGCTGCTTATGCCACTATTGGCACTCTGCCCGGCTCTGGTCGCGCAAAAGCCTCTTCCGCCGCCACCGAAGGATGCGGCGCGGGCGACCGTGGTGCGTCCTACGCCTCTCTATGTGCAGGGCGATGCCACGTCTGAAAAGCTGACCTCCGTTACGCCGGGTCGCGAGATGGTCATCATCGAGCGCAGCAGCCATTGGCTGCGGGTCTATGCCAACACGGATATCGAGACAGTTCGCGAGCAGGATGTGCCTGCCTTTTCAAGCGAGCAGGCGACGCCGCCTGTCTCCGGCTGGGTGGAGGAGAAAGGGGTAATCGACTCCGACACGCCGCAGGGAGACGCGATCCTGTTTGGCGAAGCCGTGTCGACCGAGCAGGCGGCGAGCGAACCGCACGCTGCGGCCGAGGCGGCTGAAGATGCGCGCCGGCTCTACCGCATGACTGCCTCGCTCTTCCCGCAGTCGGCCCGCGCGCCTGAGGCCGCCTGGCGCTCGGCCGACATTCGCTGGCAGTTGCAGAAGGCGGATGCGGCGACCCTGCCCTCGGCGCACGAAAAGGAAAATTACCTGCGCCAGCTGCCCGATGAGTCCGAGATGAAGAAAATTCAGAAGCTGTATCCGGGATCGAAGTGGGCTGATTATGCGGCGTATCAGATGATCGATAACAAGCTGTGCGGCGACTGGCAGGGATCTGAAAAGTGCCCCGAGAAAGAGGCCGGCTACTACGCGAAGTATGCCGATGAGCGGCCTGAGTCGCCACGCGCGGCCGAGGCGCTATACAAAGCGGCCTGGCGGCTGGCCTGCGCGGGCGACATGTGGATTGCCGACAATGAGGAGAAGAAAGCCGCCGAGGATCAGGCCCATGTGCAGGAGCTAGCCGGGCGACTGGTGGTCAAGTACCCCCAAACCGACTGGGCAGCCCGCGGGGCCGTTCTGATATACAAGGTGCAGCACCAAATTGCGATCTACGGCAGCGATCACGAGTAAACGCCGCCGCCGGGAGACCTTTCACACAAGGAAGATTGTTGAACGATTATCTGGTCTCTGTCCTGCTTGGCATCGTCGAAGGTCTCACGGAGTTCTTGCCCGTCAGCTCGACTGCGCACCTGCGCATCGTGGAGGCGCTGCTCCATCTCGACCTAACCGACGGATACTGGAAGATGTACACGATCGTCATCCAGCTGGGTGCGATTCTGGCCCTGGTGCTACTGTTCCTGGCTCGCATTGTGACGTTTGTTCGTACCTTTCCCAGGGGAGAGGAGGGTGACCGCACGCTGTGGACGCACCCGCTTACGCTGGTGATGATCGCGTTCTTCTGTACAGCGCTGCCCTCGCTGCTGCTCGAAAAGACGATCGGCAAGCATCTTGAGAGCCTACGGGTAATCGAGCTGGCGCTCTTGATCGGCGGCATTCTTATGTGGGTAATCGACTGGTGGTCATCGAACAACGATCCGCAGACCAAGGAAGTTGATCAGATGTCAGTTGGCCAAGCAGTGTGGATCGGTCTGTGCCAGGTGACATCCGCATTATTTCCAGGTACGTCACGATCCATGTCAACTATTGCCGCCGGGCAGGTGGCCGGCATGACACGGTTGGCTGCGCTGGAGTTTTCGTTTCTGGTCTCGATCCCGGTTATGATGGCCGCGACCGGCTATGACCTACTCAAAACGATCCACCCCAAGCACAAGATCGGCGAAGCTGCGATTGCGCCGCTGCACATTGACACGCACGGCTACATCATTCTGGGGATCGGGCTGGTGGTTTCGTTCCTTGTGGCGCTTGGGGTGGTCGAGTGGTTTCTGCAGTTTGTGCGCAAGCACGGGTTTACAGTATTTGCGATTTACAGGATTGTGTTGGCGATTTTGCTGATGATCTTTGGATCGCGATTGTTTGCCGCTTGACCATGAAACGGGCGGTCCTTGGCAACGGTGACCGCCTCTTCCCTCGAATGGAACAATGTTAACGAGAAGCTGTCTGCCCTTCTGCCGCCTGCGCATTGACCTGCGTCTCGGCGATCTTGGTCAGCTTCTGGTCGCCACCCTTGCTGTCTTCAAGGTTCTGCTCCAATTCGACGACCGCGTCAGACTTGCCGATTAGTTCTGCATAGGTCTTCAGGGAGCCGTAAACAGCTACACGGTACAACTGTTGCTGATTTGCAGCCACAATGAGCGCGGCATCGCGTATTGGCGAGGCGTCAGTGCTCGCGATCATGTTCTCTACTTCGTCAATCATTGCCTTGGCAATCGGGTTATCATTGCTCTTTACCTGCTTGTCCAGCTTTGTAAACGCCTGCTCGATCCGCCTGCCATACTCCTGGCCCTTGGACTGGCTTTTCTTAAAGGCTGCTTTCAGATCGGCGTTTGTGGAGGCCTCGGCCATCTTTGCGGCTTGCTGCGATATCTGCTGCTCGAAGTTGTGCACGTAGGTTAACCCTGTAAATAAAAGGTCATCGATCGTTTCCATTTTCATAGTCTGAGGAGTCCTTTTTGGTGCGGTTCTCATGGTTGCTATCGGTAAGGTGCGCCCGGCTCTCGCGCTGTTGCCGACAGAAGTAGGCTTGTCTTTGATCCTTCGGAAAGGTAGACCCTGTACTCCCAGGCAAACTTCTGCCGGCCGTAAGCAGCCGCTTACCAGGCCGACGTAGCCTCGTACTATTTGGATACGCTTGAATACTTTGCTTTCCCTTCGCCCCTGGCCTCTGCGATACTGAAGGAGCTCTGGAGGTTCTCGCCCTGTGCCGTCTGCGCTTGCGGTCGGGACATAGGTGCGCCCTCACCATGAAGCCATTCCAGCTGATCGCTACCCCCACCCGCTATCGCCGCTTGAACGAGTTAGTGGGCCTCCTGCTGCTGGTCGCGGCTGTGCTGCTCCTGCTGGCGCTAGCTTCTTACCGATCTTCCGACCCCTCATTTGATACCGTTGCTGCCGGCCATCCCGTCCATAACTGGGTCGGGCGGTTGGGCGCGTTGCTCAGCGACATGCTGCTGCAGGTGGAGGGCGCGTCTGCTTTTGGGCTGCCGCTGCTTGGGGCGGCGCTTAGCTGGGTATGGTTGCGCTCTCGCCCGGTTGGTTCACCCACGGTCAAGCTAGTGGGTATTGTGCTCTGCCTGGTGTTCGGGCCAGCGGCATTCGCGCTGGTGCCCGGTCACCTGCAGATGTTTGGCGGGCTGCCGCTGGAGGGGCTTACCGGCCGTTTTCTCGCCGACATGCTGATTACGCAGGTCAACTTCCCCGGCAGCTGCGTTTTGGTAGCGAGCCTGCTTGGGGTGGGCATCTATCTCACAACCAGCGTTAGTCTCAACTCGGCGCGGGATTGGGCGACGATACGCTTTGCCTTCATCGCGGCCTGGCGCGATCGATATCAGAATTGGAGCCGTCGCCGGGCGCAGGCTCGGGCGCAAAGGCAGGCCGCGCGCGAGTTGCTGCGCAAGCAGAAGCTGCTTGAGAAGGCTCGCAAGGCTGAGTCAGTTGCGCAAGGATCGCGCGGTGAGACGCGCGGGCACGGTCAGGAAGAAGCGATGCCGGGGCGGCGGGGCGGATTCTCCGATCTCGGCAGCCCGGAGATCGCAGCAGCGAAGGTCGGGGAAGCACGGCCTGTCGCTAGTGGCTGGGAAGACGATGCAGTGGCCGCGTCCGCAGTAGCGGAAGTTGCAACCGCTGCGTCGCCTGTGCCGCGGCCGCAGCCTGTGCCGGCCCCTGCTCGCGAGGCAGAGACGATTGCCTTCAGCAAACGCGCGGATATCGAAACACGCACGGTTACAGTAACGCAGAGGTCGGTTGCGGGGTTTGAGAGCGCCTACAAGCTGCCGCCTTCGACGCTGCTTCATCGCTCGGAAGAGTCGCAGGTCATTCGCGAAGAAGAGCTGCGCGCCGAAGCGAAGGTGCTTATCGAAAAATGCGCGGAGTTCGATGTCGGCGGTCAAGTCGTGCAGATCAATCCCGGCCCTGTGGTGACGACTTTCGAGTTTCGGCCTGAAGCCGGCGTCAAGTATTCGCGCGTGACCGGGCTTGCGGAAGACTTGTGTCTTGCCATGGCGGCCGAAAGCATCCTGATCGAGCGCATGGCGGGTAAGTCGACGGTCGGCATCCAGGTGCCTAACTCGACGCGCGAGACGATCTGGCTCCGCGATGTGATCGAGGCGGACAACTTTACCCAATCGAAGTCAAAGATCACGATTGCGATGGGCAAGGATATCAATGGCCGCATCGTGGTTGCGGATCTGGCCACGATGCCGCATGTGCTGATTGCGGGCTCGACCGGCTCGGGTAAATCGGTCGCGATCAACGCGATGATCATGTCAATTCTTTACAAGGCAACGCCCGAGCAGGTGCGACTTATCCTAGTCGATCCAAAGCGCGTGGAACTCGGCATGTATGAAGGCATACCGCACTTATTCACGCCGATCATCACCGAGCCGAAGCTGGCCGCGAACGCGTTGCGCAATGCAGTGCGGGAGATGGAGCGGCGGCTCAAGCTGCTCGCATCCAAGTCCGTGCGCAACATCGACCAGTACAACAAGTTATTCGCTGAAGGCACCCTGAATATGTTCGACGATGGCGACGAAGTCCCTGAGGCCGATCAGAAGCCTCTGCCATACATCATGATCATCATCGACGAGTTAGCCGACCTGATGATGCTCGATAAGTCGAACGTGGAAGAAGCGATTACTCGGCTGGCGCAGATGGCGCGCGCAGTGGGAATTCACCTGGTGCTCGCAACTCAGCGGCCCTCGGTGGACGTGATAACCGGGCTGATCAAGGCCAATGTGCCGACGCGTATGAGTTTTCGGCTGGCGAGCAAAACAGATTCGCGCACGATCCTCGACTCGAATGGTGCGGAGTCGCTGTTGGGCCGTGGCGACATGCTCTTTCTGCCGCCGGGCACGTCGCGTGTGCAGCGCGTGCACGCACCTTTTGTGACAGAAAAGGAAATCTCAGGCGTGGTCGCATTCTGGAAAGCGCAAGGCGATGCAGAGTATGTGCAGGGCTTTCTCGACTCACCCAAGGACGAGAAGGGCCGTGATCTCGATGTCGAGGCCGAGGACGAGAATGCGGACGACGAGTTGTTCGACGATGCAGTGCGGCTGGTCTTCGAATTTGGCAAAGCGTCCACATCGCTGCTGCAGCGTCGCATGCGTATCGGCTACGGCCGCGCCGCGCACCTGATCGATATGATGGAGCGCGACGGCTTGGTGGGACCGTCAGATGGGTCAAAGCCGCGGGAGATACTCAAGTCGCCGGGCTGGCTCAACGAGGTTGATTCGGCTACGCGATAAGGGCAGGGCTAAGTACCTCGAGTAAGTCTGGCGGCTATGTCTCCCAGCAGACATAGCCGCTTACTCTGGTGCCTCATTACTTCAATTCAGGCCAGCACCCGGTGCGCGGGTCTGCTCACTCGCGCAGCATAGGCCGCGCTTCAAGGCAGGTTACCGTCCTCCATTTGACGCTCCGCTCTTCGAATGGTTTCAATAAGTTGAGCAAGACTTCAGTAATCAAAATGGGTTCGTAACCGAGGCCTCTTTGCCGGTGGGCCGCGCATCCATTCTTTTGGGCGACCAACGTAGGGCAACCGGTAGGATTGTTAGCAGTCTCACATGTTGTTGCGTTGTCGAAGCGCGCCGATATAAAAGTCGAGGTCAGGCTCTCTCGAGAGAAGCAGTTCGAGAGAATTCGCCGACACGCAGAACTTGTTGGTCAGAAAAGGACATTGATAGCTATGGTGAAACTTACAAGATACATTCCTGCCGCTCTGATACTTGGCTCGTTGAGCTTTGCCGCACTGCATGCGCAGGAGATGAACC
>CAXTMM010000053.1:0-17439 GCA_964245415.1 uncultured Acidobacteriaceae bacterium
ATTGCCGGCAACAACAAGCAATACCATACCTCGGGTGTGAGTAGCTCCACCTTGCCCGGCCGTCAGTGGGGCATTTCCCCGCGCATCGGTTTCGCCTTTGCTCCTGCTTCGAACGGCGGCAAGGTCGTCTTCCGCGGCGGTTTCGGTCTTTACTACGATCGCGGTGAGTACTTCACCTATCTCTCACCCGGGGCAGGCAGCGGCATCAGCGGACCTTTCGGGGTAACCCAGGAGCCACCACTTGTCGTCCCCTTCAATGCGCCTAAAGGTGCGACACTCTCCAATCCCTTCGGCGCCACCTTGCCTACGCCGCCCACAGGGAATCCGGCAGACTTCTACGCGTACCTGCCTAACAAGGCGCGACTCGAATCAGGCGAGAGCACTTACCCTTTCGGCGCTTACGACATCACCAACAAACTCCCGTACACCGAGAACTTCACCTTTGATATGCAATGGCAGCCTTTGAGCGACATGTCGATTGACCTCGGCTATGTCGGCAACCGCGGCCGCCACGGTGTCGTCCCCGTCCCGTTCAATCAACCCGGCATCGCCACGCCTGCAAACCCGATCAACGGCGAAACGTCCAGCTACGGCTACCAGGTGCAGGACGCGGCTTACAACCCGCTCACGACGGAGCCTCATTCGACCGCGGACGGTGGCAACACCGATTTGCGCGTTCCCTATCTTGGTTATGGCGTTAATTCCGTAAGCTATCGCGCGGCTGGTATTTCGGCCTATGACGCGCTTCAGGTCAACGTTCAAAAGCGTATGCACAATGGCCTGCAGTTCGGCTTCGCCTACACTTACTCGCACTCACTCGATGAGCAGAGCGGCCTTGGCCTCTTTTACAATGGCAGCAACGCGCTCAACCTGCGCAGTGGCTACGGTTCTTCCGACTTCGACCTGACGCATGATGTGACCTTCAACTACCTCTACAAACTCCCCGACTTTGTCAAAGGACACAATGTACTCGGCCGACTCACCAATGGCTGGGCGCTGCAAGGCATTACCGTGTTACAGAGTGGGCAGCCTTACAGCATTGAAGATTATTCAGGCACCGTCGGCAGTCTTTACTACAGCACCAACGACGGGATCACCAATCCCATCCTGCCGCTAGTACCCGGAGTTACCCCGAAGCAGGCGCTTACTGGCCACAGCGGTGCTTTTCTTTCCGGCGGAACCGCGGTACCCGCACTGAACTCGGCCGCCTTCTCGGTTCCTTTTATTGCACCCGGGCAGAACGGGGTGCCGACCTGCGGCGCCAGCACAGCAGGGACGCCGGTCTGCGACGTGTTTGAGACCGACTTCGGCCCTGGCGGTCAGCGCAACATCTTCCGCCAAAGCTTCCAGAAGCGCGCAGACATCTCGCTGGTGAAGTACATGCGTGTTACAGAGCGCATCTCGCTCAAATACACATTCGACATGTACAACGCTACCAACACCCCCAGCTTCGATATCCCTAATAACTCGATCTCGGCAAACTCAAATTACAACAACACGCCAACCTATGATCCCGTAATGGGCGTCACCGCGAACCAACAAGCGCTCTACAACACCAATAGCAACGGAACGATTGCTGGCGGCCAGGGACTGGGCGTTGTGCAACAGACAATCGGCAGCCCACGGAACATACAGATGTCACTTCACGTAAATTACTAATTGCGTCATGCTGCCTGCTTTCCTGCAGGCAGCTTTGCGGCAGGCCGGATTAATCCGCCATTTCCGCGTATCGATCGTTGAAGATCACGATTGCGTTGCCCTCATTGATCGCCAGGAGCGGATTGACCGTCGCTATAAAGCCTGGCGCTACGGAAGCCCTAAGCGGATTTACTTGACAAAGGCTGGATCAATAATCGCGAGTACAGTTTGCTGAAAAGTGCTCCATGCGCAGGGGAATCCCGGACCTGCCTGGCTGCAGCCGGGTAGAAAAACATTGGCCCGCGCTGGAGGGGCTCCGGTGGTGAGCGGCACGAGGTTGCGCATCTGCTCGAGCGTCTGTGCGGTGTAGTAGGCACGTACCTGGTAGCCGGCGGCCGTGGGCCTCTGCCAGAGTTCGAAGACGAGTGCGCCACCGGGTGGCGTGTCATCGCGGCGACCATCGATAAGCCAGTTGATCTGCAATGCCCCGGCGAGATTGGCAAGATTGGTGTCGTGGCCAACCAGGATGACCGCCTTGTCTCCCACCTTGCCGAGCGCTCCAGGAATCGGGCTGCCCGTAGCAGCCTGCTGCATTGTTTCGAGAATGTGCGCGAGCAGGTTGGAGGCCTGCGTCGCGGCCAGGTACGGGGTGCGCCGGGTAAGATCAGAGGCAGCCGTATGCAGCTCCATCAAGTCTTTGAGCGTTTGCAGATCGACGCGGCCCCACCCCACGTTAGCGGCAGGCATGCCGTCGGTGTACTCCAACAAAAAATCCTCCGCGATGGTTGAAGCAGTGTTGAGCGGCCCTTTCAAGTCGACAAGGTGATCGTCCTTGCCCGCGTCGAGGCTCGCCGGGATCTCGGCCAGCAGTCGACCTGTCGAATGACCGCGACATGGCGTGACAGTCGGACATCCGAGCAGGATGCCCTGCATGCGATCGAGCAGTTGCTGATAGGCCGAGGTAAGCGCAGAAGGATCTTCGCCAATGCGGCCGGCGATCGAGGCGGCTGCTCGCGCGTGATCGAGCTTGTCCTTTGACGAGGCCGAAAATATCCGGGAGTGGAAGAGTGCCTCGCCTTGAGCCGGAGCATGTTGCTCCGGCAAGGCACTTACAGCACAGCCTGGAAACATTCCCGCCGCTAAAGCTTTGCCTGTCTCGATCGTTCGCTGGTCTGCATCCGCGTAGAAATCTACCTTGGCCGCATCCTCGCAACCTGGCGACGGAAGCAAGCCTTGCCGGGTGAGATAGTCCTTGTAGTAAGCGCCGAAGAGGGACATCAGCCGGGCGCCACGCGGAGTAAGATAGCCGGGCTGCACATCCCACTTTGGCCACGGTTGAGCCGCATACTCATTCAGTTGGTCGACGCTCCCGGTAGGCGAGCGAACACCGTGCCGGCTGACGATGACGACAAACTGCAGCGTGTCTGCGGAGGCTTTTACCGCCTGCGAAAGCGCCGTCGAGCTTACCCCGACGATCATCGCCAGCGCGCTGATGCCGAGCGCCACCCCGAAGGGTCTGTTGACTTTCCTTATCATTCCGGGAACCCTCCATGGCTAAATAGCTGCGGCTACTTTGTCGAGAAAGCAAGGATCACTGCGGCTCTTGCGCCGCTTGCGCATGTCGTCAGCATCATCCGAGCGCTTGATCGTCCTGGCCAGCTTGAACGGGACCCCTTGTAAACCCTTCAAGATTCCTTGCTTGCCAGGCTCCGAAATCATCAGCCGATTGTAGGTCGCGTTAATGTTTAATTTCCCCGTACTTTCGGGCAAGCTAATCGTGCGCTCCATTTTCAGAGGAGGAGTCTGGCGTTTGAGCAGAAAGCCCGTTCAGTATGAGCAGCAGGAGAGCGGCAGCTACTGTATGCATGTTTCCTTTGCCCTTGAGATGGTAAAGCGGGCAAGCGTTCCGGCCGAGAGGGGGACGGTGATGCTCTTTTGAAAGGAGCCTGCTACTCGCGGTGCGGACTCCACCGCAGACCAAAGGAGTAAGTCGGTTTGTAGTACTCGCGCTGCGTCATGTACTTCGGGCTTCCGTTGAAGAAGCCGAACACCTCGTTGTTCATGTTCAGCCCCGAGGCGAGCAGTGAAAACCCGAAGGGGATCGCATACGTTGCCTGCGCATCCACCTGCGTGTGCGAGTAGAAGTAGTTATCTCCATTCGGCCCGGTCACCCCGTAGGGTACGGCGCCAGGACCGGCACTCTGGTACTGGTAGGCGTAGATGTTCGCGCTGTTATGCGACATGCCAACGGAAACGAGCGCCCGCCGGGTTGCGTAGGATGGTCCGACATTCCAGGAGTAAGGAGCCTGGCCGACCAACTGAGGGGTGTCAGAGCGGTTTACCAGGTTGTAATTCTTTGAATTGGTGTAAGCGAAGTTTCCGTTGAGCCGCGCTCGGCCCAGCACGCCGGGCAGACTGCTCAGGTGCTGCTGGTAGGCCAACTCAAAGCCTTGCACATAGGCGTGGTCGCCGTTGACCTCCTGCTGTACGTCAGCCCCTGCATAGAGGGCGGAGAGCGGCGAGCCGGTGGCCGGCACGATGGATTGTTCAAGATAGATTGGCCTGGTGATCTGCTTGTAAAAGTAGCCGCCCTGGATCATGCCGACAGACGGCAGATACCGTTCGTAGAGGATGTCATAGTCGTTGGCGTGCTCGGCAACCAGGCCGACGTTACCAAGCTGGACGAGATTGTTGCCCGAGGTTCCCCCGTCGGTGGTAAGCACAACGTAGGGCACCAGCTGGTAGGGGTCAGGCCGAGAGATACCGCGCCCGTACACCGCGCGAATGTCAGACTGAGTGTCGATTGTGTAACGAAGCTGTACGCTGGGTAAAGGGTTGACGTAGGAGCCGCCTCCGTGTTGAGGTGTCGTGCCGCCATAGCTGCCATCTGCGTTGGTCAACACCAGGTACCCGGTGTTGGATGTCTGGGTGCCTTCAAAGCGCAGGCCAGTCTGCAGATGCCACCGCGTGCCGAACTGAAGGGTGTTCATCAAGTAGCCTGCAGATATTCGCTCCTGCAGGTTGTAATTCGAAGCGTCAGAATTCTGGTGAGTCGTCGCTTCATCAAGGGTAAAGTTCGCCGCATTGGCAGCCAGATCGCGGGTAATCAGATCGAAGTTGCTTACCGGCCCAAGGCGATAGCTGCCGCCGTAAAAGTGCGGATTGGTAAAGCTGTCAAGGTAAGAGCTCAACGCCGTGCCGTTGTTTGAGTCGTATTCTGGCGAGTATGCGTCCTGGCCCTTATGTTCGTTGCGGAACTGGCCGCCGAACTCGAAGCTTGCGGCATGCGTGCCAAGGTGATAGTTCAAGCCGGCGGACGCTCCGCCCTGCAGGTTGAGCTGGCTTGCCTGGCCGGTGGTGAGGTCGATCGTCTGGAGCGAGTAGCTGGAGGGGTTGAGCACGGCATTGCCCGCAACGTCGCAGGTAAACTGGGGTCGGTACTGGCTGGGTGAAGCGGCCTGGTCATAGGCGCAATCCTTGCCTGCGCTGCTATCGAAGTCAGCACCGGGGTTGCCGGCCGCCCCGCCAAATCGCGAGTGTGCGACGGCGACCTGGTACTTTGCAAAGAATCGACCGAGTACCTGGTTGCCACCGAGGGTCAGATCAGCGATCTGCAAATTCGGCCGTCGCACGCTGGTGTGATATGCGGCCTTGCCGCCGTTCTTTAGCTGATAGGCATACTTCTGCCCGTAGTCCCTGAAGTTTGAAAACAGCCCATGCGCGTAGAGGTCGGAAGCTTCGCCAAGCTTGTAGTCAAGGCTGCCTGCGAGGCCGTAGCGGGTGCGATTGTAGAGATACTCCTGAACGTACAGTTTATCGAACGTTGTTGAAGTAGGATTGCCGTTTGCGTCCGTATTGAGATCGGGCACCGGCTCCACGTCATCGATGCCGCGGCCATTGGAGTCATAACTGTAGCCGAGCATGAGCCCGAAGCGCTTGCCTTGCTCCATGCTCTTTCCAAACCGCATGCCGGCCGATGAATTCACGCTGAAGACCTTACGGGTACCCGCGATCGGCGTGTAGCCGCCGGTCGTCTCCACAGAGAGTGCAAGCTGATCAGAAGTCGCCTGCTTGAGCCGCAGATCAACCGAGCCGCCGATCGCGTCCCCGTCCTGATTTGCCGAGAGTGTCTTGTTGATGGCGATGCCGCCAACGATCCCTGCTGGAATTGTATCGAGGTCTACCTGGCGGACCGCCGGATCAGGCCCAGGCACCATCACTCCGTCGATAGTCGTATTGCTCAATCGCGGCTCAGTGCCGCGTATCTGCACATACTGCCCCTCTCCTTCGTTACGCTGCAAGGTCACGCCAGGCATACGCCCGATCGCGTCGGCAACGTTCTGGTTCGGCAGGCTCTGGATCTGCGTGTCAGTCTGCACGTTGAGGATGTTGGCTGAGGTGCGCTGCTCATTGATCGCCGCTGCGTCACCAGCCAGATCCTCCGACACAACTACCTGCTGATTTGCCGAAGCGACGATCATGGTCGCATTGAGCGATGTGGCCTGACCTGGATTGACAACCACGCTCGTGACCGACTTCGTGAAGCCGACATAGGTAATCGTCACCGTGTACGTGCCGGCCTTCAGATCGGGGAGTACAAAACTGCCCTGCTCATCAGAAGCTACCGCGGTGGAGCTGGGCTGCAGAACGATCTGCGCACCCTGGAGCACGCCGCCGGCAGCGTCCTTGACCGTGCCGGTTATCTTTCCGCTCGCGCCCGGTGCCGCCTTATCGCTCTGGCTTTCTGCGCTGCAATAGCAAAGGGATGCGCCCAGTATCAACAGCAGGATCTGACTTACAAGTTTCCTGGACATAATTCTCTCCTTGTGCGATCGAGACCCTTGACGATCAAGGCCGGGCATACTGCCGACACATCGCACTATAGAAGGCTTGATTAACAGGCTGTTAAGCGTCCGATGAAACTTTCCTAAGATTCTGCGGCGGATCGACGTGGCATTCTAAGAGTGCGAAGACCTCCGAGTTGCCATGAGGCTTGGCGAAGTTTGTCTCCGGAGAGCCCTCTAGATGCGTATCCTGGTGATCGAAGACGAGCCGCGCATGTCTGCTTTACTTTACAAGGGTCTCTCCGAGCACGGCCATGACGTTGCCACGGCGCTCGATGGAGCACAGGGCCTAAAGATGACTTTCGACCGACGATTCGACGTGATCCTGCTTGATCTTGGACTGCCCGATTTGAGTGGGTACGACGTCGCGCAGGTTTTTCGAGAGCGGCGATGCGCATCGTCAATCCTGATGCTGACTGCTTACGACAAGGAAGATGAGATCGTCAGAGGACTAAACCTGGCAGACGATTATCTTACGAAGCCTTTTTCTTTCCCTGAGCTGCTGGCCCGGCTTCGCGCGATTACCCGTCCGGCGGTAGAGGCTTCTTCGACATTGTTTGTCCTTCATGATCTGTCGATCGATCGAATCCAGCGCAAAGTAACAAGGCAAGGGCAGACCGTCGAGCTTACTCGCACCGAGTACCTGCTGCTGGACGTCTTGGTGCAAGGGTTTCCGGATGTCGTTCCGAGAGATGCCTTGATAGGGGCCATCTGGAACGGTCCACAGGAGGTTACGTTTGGAGCGCTTAATGTGCTGGTCAACTCTCTTCGCAGCAAGATCGATGCTCGTTTCGCCACCAGGTTGGTCCGCACGGTTCGGGGCAGTGGTTACGTGCTTCAAGCCGATCCAGCCCCTCATCCTGCCAGCTTTCCATTCGGAAGCCGGCTGCCATGAAACAACTCCCTCTTCGTCTGCGCCTGACGCTGTGGTACTGCGCCATCTTCACGGCGGCCGCTGTTCTCCTGAGCGTCTCCAGTTGGTGGATGCTTCGCGTGAGCCTTGCCTCCGCCGAGTACCACACCTTGCAGGAGCACGCCGACGATGTGCAGGTATTGCTTGCAGAGCTCGGGCCAGGTGCCGGCAGGGCCATGACCCAGCAGAAGTTTGAGGAAGTTTACCGCGGTAAAGACGATGGCAAGTACCTGCAGGTGCTTGATCAGGACGGGAAGTGGATCTATCGATCCAGACGCATGGTTGAGCAGGGTTTGCAGCTGGCCACCCCCGAGCGTCTGACTCCAGAGGGCGCGCTGCTTGAATTTCACCAGGGTGCCCGGTACGTTCTCGCTTTGACTTACGCCATACATGCGAATGGGCGAGCCTATTCGGTGGAGACAGGGATCGCGTTAAACAAGTCCATAACACTCCTTACAACCTTTGGCGAGCGACTGCTGCTGCTGACGCCGGCAGTCTTGCTGATGGCTGCTGTCGGTGGTCACTTCATGAGCCGCAAGGCGCTCAGGCCCGTGGCCGCGCTCGCTGCAGAGGCCCGTCGGATCAACGATCGCAACCTCGACATCCGACTGCCTGTGGTCGCGAACGGAGATGAGATTGCTCATCTCACCGAAACGCTGAACCAGATGCTTGAACGGGTGGAGCTTGGCATCCGCAGCACGCGCGAGTTTGTCGCGAACGCTTCGCATGAACTGCGAACTCCGCTCGCCCTGATTCGAACCGAGGTGGAGGTTGCTCTCTCTAAGCCTCGTTCCGCCGAGCAATATCGAGAGACCTGCGAGCAGGTGCAGATGGATAGCGCGCGGGTAACGGGTTTGATCGACGGTCTACTGATGCTGGCGCGCGCCGACGCAGGAAGCGAGCCGCTGCGCTTCCTGCCGCTTGACGCAAATCAGCTCGCGGTCCAGGTCGGGGCGAAATGGAAGACAGCCATGCATCACGCCTTGCTTGATTTCAGCGTAGTGCAAGCTTCCACGCAAGCCTCGATCTCGGGAGATGCGAGCAGCCTGGAGCGGTTACTCGCCATTCTGCTCGACAACGCGTTGCGCTACACGCCCCCCGGTGGTTCGGTGCAGATGGAAGTCGCGTGCGAGCAAAATCGAGTGATGTTTACTGTTCGGGACAGCGGTATCGGCATCGCTCCGGAACACCAGTCGCGCATCTTCGACAGGTTTTATCGGGCAAACCGCACTCACGGCGGCAACTCATGCGGTGCCGGTCTGGGTCTTGCGTTGGCCAAGTGGATCGCCGATAAGCACGACGTAAGCCTTATGCTCGAAAGCGGGGCGGGCAGAGGAAGCTCATTTCGATTTGCATTCCCGCAAATAGGTGTGATTGGTTCGCTGGCTGACGGGTCCAACTTGCCTTGAGAAACGTTGAGGGCCACTCCGCTGATCACCTTGAAAGTCCTTGCATGAAAAGTCTTCTGGGAACTTTACGGGTGCTACGATGTCGCCTGTGAAGCGCCTCGGCAGAATCCCCTTTTGCGCATAAGGCTGAGCTCTGGCTTGACCTGACGAGTGGTCTAACAGGGCAATGTGCGCCCCGCTTGGTTGATGACTCCAGCAATGGAACTACCTGTACTACCGCCTCCATCGGGCCAGCATCTGTATATAAATGCACAGAGGCTGGGGAGAGAACCCTGTCCTTCCCGCAGGGGCAACAGATCACCCGCGTTGCAAGACGCGCAAGCAGTCGAGTCAGGGTTGGAGATATTTGCTGCCTGCTCGGAAGAGGCGATACGTCAAAGAGACTCGCGTCAAGAGCAAGCCGAGCGCACTTTACGTCCTCGGTCACAGAGAGTCAGACGATCCTGGTGGTGACCGGGTACGTCGGCTCGCCGGTTGTTCTCCATGCCCGGAAATAGCTAAGTCTTCGGCTTCGGCCGGCGCCAGTGCACTTCAGAGGTGGGTTGTAGTCAGCCCTTAATTCTACTTGTGGATACCCTTGTCTCGCGATGTATGGATTTCCATGCCAAGCAATTCGTATTGGTCTGACGCGAGATAGTCCACATGCGCGGCTATTGCGGCGCGCCAGCGGATGCTTGCTGTACCGACTGAGCCGAAGTTGTAGTCGTGGAACCAGCCATGGCAACTCAGCTCCGCATCGGTCGCGCCATCGAGCGTGTAAAAGCGAATCCACAAACCATTGGTGTGGGCTTGCTCAACCAGAGCGCGCAGTCGAGTCATCTTCTCAGGAGTCCACTCGCCGGCATGCGCCTGCCCGCCCGCCTCAACAACTTGCCAGGGATTATTCCACCAACGCCTATAGTTTGTAGCTTTCTCTCCACCTATGACTTGAGGCGCCGCGGAAGGATCCTTGTCCTCGGAGTGGATCGCTCCAAAGAGCAGTACTTGCTGGCCTTCTGATAACTGGTCATAGAAAACTGTTTGCTGGGCATCTGCCTCGCCTGTGAGAACCAGAATAGGCTTGACATCAAGCGGCTGCTTTTCGCTTTCCTGTGCACCCTTGACAGCCGATGTTAGCCAAGGCTGGTATTTTCGCAACAGGGTCAAGACTGCAGCGAGGTGTTCCGGCTTATTGTCCTTGAAGTCCAGGTTGAGGGTGAGAAGCGGCCAGTCTCCATGACTTCCATCTCGCAGCGCTTTCTCGACGATGGGACGTACTTTCTCAAAGAAGTACTGCTCCATGGTCGGCTCATTGCCGTATGTCGGGTCTCCGTGGGTAACAACCGACCAGCTTTTCCCGGTTTTCGCGTCGGTGTGCCAGGCAAGGTCCTGCTCTATGGCGAGCGGGGTACCGGCAGACAAAGCACGGTCGATGCGATCGCTCCACCATTCAAAGTAGGGATAACAGTTGTGCGCGTCCATCACAGTGCGCGAACCCGGAGTGGATTGTTGTGCGCGAAGAATGGATACGAGTGGGAGCAAAAGAAAGAGCAAGAGCGCAGCTGCGGAAAGCCGTAGCCGAAAACGCGTCACCATGGTGGATGCCTTTAAGTTGAAGCAATTCGTGCGAATCGACCTCGCGCCGTTTGATGGCCGGTGATCGTCGCGCTCGAGCTTGCGGTAAAGTCAATAGCATAGCGTAGGACGCTTGAGGAGACAGAGCCGCATATCCCCCGCCGGCGTCTGCGCTCTTCTAGAAATCAAAACGAAGAGCGAATTGCATGACGCGAGGATCGCCTGAAAGAGAAGTAATTGTTGCGGCGGACCCGGTGCTGACATCTCCGCCCGGAGCGGCGAAGAGCGGATGGTTCGCGACGTTGAACACCTCCCATCGCAGTTGTGCCCTGAGCCGTTCGGTGAAGGCGAAGTCCTTCATGAGCGCGGCATCAAAGACCTGCGTGTTAGGCGCCACAAGCGAGTTGCGCCTCCCGTTGCCAACCACGCCGTCGCCGGGGTCGCTAAAGGCATCTGCATGGCCGGAGGCATACGGAGCGCATCCGCCTGTGGCGCTCGAGAAGAACCAGCATGCAGGCTTGCCTACATACGCAACCTTGCCAATCGCGTTCGGTACAGCAGTCGCGTAGCCATAAGGATCGAGCAGGCTGCTCTCATTGCCCTGCACGGCCGTGAATGGCTCGCCGCTGTAGAAGGTGTAGACACCGGAAGTACGCCAATTTCCCAGCAACGTTGACAGGGCTCCACGATTCAACATGCTTTTTCCGCGGCCGAAAGGCAACTCATACACATAATTGATCGATACACGCTGGGGCGTGTTGAACTCGCTCGGTCCGTACCAGGCGTTCTGATTGCGACCGTTCGGCGGGCCGCCAGGATTGTTTTCAAGCTCCTCTGGCGTATTGTCGAGGCTGCGAGAGTAAGTGTAAGCCACATGCACGCTGTAGCCATTTGCCATAGGGTGCGAGAGGCTCGCCTGCAAGCCGTTGTAGTTGCCGTATCCTGTCGGCGTGGTGTACTCCACCTGTCCAAAGTCAGGGTAAGGCACAGTCTGGGTCACAATGCCCGCAGTGATAAAGGGTTGGTTGTAGTCATAGATAAGGTCGAGATGAGTCGACTTGGTGCCAACATAGTCCACCTCACCAAGCCATTTGCCGCTCAACTCTTGTTGCATGCCCCCACTCCACTGCTGGACCATCGGTTCCTTCTTGATCGGGTTTACGGCCCGGACATGGTATGCCTGCAGCGCGTTGAGGTCGATGGTTGAAGGATCAAGGAAGTTCGACGCGAAGCCTACCTCGGGTTGCAGCACGGGGACCGTGGTGCTTGATGGTGTCTTGTTCACCAGGAAAGGGGGATTAAGCGCCAACTCATTCTCGCTGCCGATGCGTTCAAGCAGCGTGTAGTAGGTACCGTACCCTGCGCGGAGAACGGTCGTGGGTGTAGCCGCGTAGGAGATACCGATCCGAGGGCCGAAGTTTGTTGTATTCGGTTCGACCAGCGCACGGTCGCCCAGTGAGCTATCTGTTGCGAAATCAAGGGAGCCGCTGCCGGCCGGGTTGAAGTTGGCCATGTGGTTCTTGCCCTCCAGTGGGGGCGTGGCGAAGTCGTAGCGCAGACCGAGATTGAGAGTAAGGTTGCGCATCGCCTTCCAATCATCCTCGACGAAGCCTCCAGCCATCCACAGCCGCTGATCGACAAAAAGAACATTACTTAACTGCGCGTAATAGGGCGCGCCGAAGAGGCCGTCGGCGTAGTCGGTGATGCCCGATGGATTGCCAACACCGGAGAAGACGCCGGCGAAGTAAAGGTCGCCGCGCGTGCCGGGCTCGTCCTGAAAAATGTTGCGCATGGGCAGGAAGAGATTGACACCGACCTTGAAACTCTGTGCGCCCTTTACCCACGAGAGCGTGTCGTCGTACTGGTAGAGCATCGGTGATTGCGACTTAGGTAGATAGTCAGGAGAGCCGAGATAGGTATGATTTGTGAATGCAGTAAGGGGGACGCCGCCACCGATGGCAGGGTTAGCTGGGATGCCTGGTACAAAATCGCCTGCAGTCTGGGCCAGGCCAAAGGGCTGTTGCTGACCGTAACTCTTATCCCGCACCCAGCCAAAACGCGCATCATTGACCAGGCTTTGATTGAAGATGTGCGTCCAGCCGAGCACCACGCTCGCGCCGCTCAGGAACTGGTTTCCCCATGCCGAGGTGCCCGTGCCATCGGCCAGGCCACCCAGGTAGCCTGGGATGGTACGTGTGCGTTTGAAGTAATTGAACCGAGTGAAGAGGGTGTCGTTCTGTGAAGGCGTCCAGTCCGCGCGAGCGTCGTAGCTGGAGTTGAAGTCGGTCGCTGCGCCGGTGCGCGCAAAATTGTTGTATTCGGGATAGTTGGCGCCACCCTGCTTGTCATTTGGTTCGGGAAACAGGGCAATCAACTTGGCAACGGCCGTATCGATTTTCGCAGTTGTATCCGTCACAAAGCTATTGTTTAACAAAGGCTTGCAGTTTGTAGCGGTATAGGGCGCTGAGCAGGTCGACAAGTTGTAGACGGTCGGATAATTGGCCACGCCGGCTGCCGCCGCGGCCGCCGGGCTGAAGTCGCCGATTCGCTCGTTATCCAGTGGCACTGTTGTAATGCGCGAAAGTCCCTGCTTGATCCGTGTGCCCTCGTAGTTAAAGAAGCCGAAGACACGATCGTGCAGGATAGGACCGCCAAAGCTGCCGCCGTACTGATTCTGGTTGTCTTCAGATTTCTCGATATTGGTCTGCTTGGTGAAATAATCAAAAGCGTCGAAGTATTGGTTGCGTACGTATTCGTAAGCTGCACCATGGATCTCGTTTGAGCCACGGTGCGTGTTGACCGAGACCACGGCACCTGGCCCACGCCCATACTCTGCAGAGTAAGGATTAGTAATGACGTTGAACTCTGCGATAACGTCCACCGAAGGGTGTGCCGACTCGGTGCTCAACTCCTGAACGTTTTCTGAAAAGGTATTGTTGTCGATTCCATCGAGGATGAAGTTGTTCTGCAGCGAGTGCACGCCGTTCACGTTGAAGTCGCCGGTGCGACCGGCGGAGGTGGCGCCGCTCTGGTTGGTATAGCGACTGATCTGCACTCCAGGCACGGTGCGCAGCAGGTCGTCCCAGTTGCGCAGGTAAAGAGGCGTATCAGCGATCGTTTCACCTAGTACAAGCATGCCGATCGAGGCATCGTCCCTCTGCAAATCCAGTTGGGATGCGCTGACCTGGACAGTTTCGCCCGCTGCGCCGACGGTCAGATGTAGATCGAGCCTCACCCGCTCACCCACGCCGACGTTCACCTGCTCCTCAACACGCGAGAAACCATTGGCTGCTGCGCTCAGGTTGTAAGTGCCAATGGGAAGATTGGAAAGCGTGTATTCACCATTGGTAAGAGTCTTGACAGCTCGCGTGTAGCCCGTGTCCGCGGATTTGACAGTGAGTTCGGCGCCGGGCAGAGTGGCGCCGCTAGGGTCAGTCACCAGGCCGCTTAAGGAACCTGTGTTCACCTGCGCTTGTAAGCCGGAGGAGGCTGCTAGAAAAAAACATGCGACTGCAGGAACTACTACCGCAGGAAGGTTCCTTGGAACACTTCGCGTCCAGAGCTGAGTCTGTAGGGCGATTGCGGTGATGCGTCTGGCAGGGATCTTCATCGCAGGGCTCCTGAATGTCCGTTGTCGTGTCCGGTGGTGATTTTTGAGGCTTGGATCGTCGAGAGGGAGCGAGGATCCGAGTGAACGCGCTCTACCGCGTATTGAAACCATCCTGCTTCCATGTTGCGGTTGAAGAGTCTTCCGCATGAAATTGTCGTGAATTGACACAATGTTGGAAGGTAAGAATCGAGAGTGTTTTGCAATTCATGATCATGAAGCAGGACCTTGGTAGATACCTGGTAGCCCAGCACATGCTTGTTCGAGACGCTGAGACACGTCAACCGAGAGGCGGGAGAGAACACGTGGAACTTAACCGCAGCAGAGACCGAAGCAGGGTTGCTCCAGCGCCAGCGAACTCACGCTTTCTAGCCGCGAACCCGCGAGCCGTATCAGCCACTCTTGTGAGCTTCTCGATACTGCTGATGCTATGCAGTTGTCCTGGAGTGACCTTCGCGCAGTCTCCGCGTTCGCCAGATCTCGTGCTACAGGGGACCGTCCATGGCGATCAAAGCACGGGGTACGTGCTCGTTCCATTCCAGGTTCCAGCTGGAACCGAGCGGGTCAGCGTGCAGTTTCGATACACCGGTAAGGAAGAGAACAGCACCATCGACCTCGGCATACAAGACCCGGAGCGTATGCGAGGTTGGAGCGGCGGCAACAAGAGCGACTTTACCATCGGCAGTGCGGATGCCACCCCCTCCTATCTTCCTGGTCCCATGCCGGCAGGTGAGTGGAAGCTACTACTCGGCATCGCGCATATGAGGCCGGGGTCCAGCGTGGAGTATACAGCGACGATTCATCTGACTCCACAAGGGAGCAGAGAGGCCGACACCTTCACGCGGCAGCCGCTTGCCGACGAAGCGCGCTGGTACCGCGGCGATCTACATCTGCACACGGCGCACAGTGATGGTACCTGCAGTAGCCAAGCGGGTAAGATCGTGCCGTGCCCCCTTTTCGTGAGCGTGGAGCAGGCCGCACGTCATGGCCTCGACTTTCTAGCTATCACGGATCACAACACCACCTCGCAGTACGAGAGCGAGCGGGAGTTGCAGCCTTACTTTGACAAGCTGCTGCTGATTCCGGGGCGCGAACTTACCACTTATTCCGGGCACGCCAATCTGTGGGGGACGACAGCGCCGGTCGACTTCCGCGCAGGCGGTCTGGGCACTCCGTCGAAGAATGCCATGTTGCAGCAGGCAAGATCGCTTGGCGCGGTCGTTTCAATCAATCATCCAATCGGGCTTGATGCCGAGGAGTGCATTGGCTGCGCGTGGGAAGGCGCAGAGAAGGAGACGGATATGAGTCTCGTTTCGGCGATCGAAGTTATCAACAGTGCATCGAGCAGCCCGAGCTCTTACTTTCACGCAAGCGACATAGCGTTTTGGGAGAAGCAGCTGGCAGGCGGCTTCCGCATCACGGCGGTCGGCGGCAGTGATACCCACGAGCCGGAGGTCGATACGATCGGTTTACCGACGACGGTCGTCTATGCGCCTGAGCTTTCCGTGGCTGCCATACTCGAGGGGATCCGTGCAGGTCATGTATTTATCGACCTTACTGGGTCTCGCAATCTTCCGATGGCTCAGCCGCGATTGATCGACTTCACCGCCAGCGCGGGCTCCGTTAGCGCAATGATGGGAGATCGGCTTCTCATCAAGCCGGGCCAGGCAATCACCCTGTCCACGCACGTAAACTTCTGTCTCGGCTCGTCACTGCGATGGCTGGTCGACGGAGCGCCTGATCCAGGCCTTCCCAAGGTGATCCTTACAGAGGAAAAGCAGGCGCTGGTCACATCATGGTTGCCGCACGTTGTTGCCCACAAGCCTCACTGGCTTCGCGCCGAAGTGCGTGGCCCTGATAGCTCACTGCAGCTGCTGACAAACCCTGTCTACATAGAAATGCCAGGACCTTGACCGAGGGAGCGAAGGAGAAAGGTAGTGGCATGGTCGGGGCGAAGGGCTGGCATTGTTGGCGCTAACTCCGGCTGTCACTTTCAGAGGTATCTGGCGGATACTCCAACGATATCCAGCGGAGCCGTGGCGCTATCAAGCTCGACGTTAGCCCCGCTCGCCTCCTTAGATGGGCGAGGTACTGGCGGATAATCCCGGCAGCAAGCAGCGGGCCGATCGGGTCATCGACATCCTGCAGGCCTCGGTACGTGAGAAAAGCGTTCCTGAATTCTTGTGCGACTATCGCAAGCTTTCAAAGGGATCAGCAACTCCCGTAATCCCCATGTTGCCGACACCGAGCTCGAGCTGCTAAGGCCGGTCTTTGGCGTCGAGGCACTGGTCATCGACAAGCTGGGTGCAGCAAGAGATACCATCTGCCTGCATATCCGACAGATGAGGTCGCAGTTTGAGCTATGATGATTTCAAGGTCATCACACGCTAGTGCCAGCGCTCAATCAACTTAAGGTCGGTGCCGTGGGAATCGTTGAAGAGCTTAGGCTTCCGGATGAAGTGCAGCACCACCTGATGCATATGGGTTTTATCCCGGAGGCTCGGGTGCTAGCCGTGCGTCGTGCTCCGGCCGGGGATCCGACAGTCTACGCGATTGATGGGTTCGAGATCGCACTGCGGCGGGATACGGCGCGCGGCATCCTGATTTCGGTTGAAAGCCCCGACCATGCGCCCGCTGAACGGCCGCGGCGCCCATGGCTGGTAAAGAGGGCCTTATGAGCTGTCATGCCACCGGGGTCATCGATCTGCCGCTCGAGCCAAAGGAACCGGGCAGGATTCGCACCGTTGCGCTGATTGGGCCGCCCAACTCGGGCAAGTCGACGCTCTTTAACCGGCTTACCGGGCTGCGACAGAAGGTTGCGAACTATCCTGGCGTGACGGTCGAGCAGCACTATGGCAAGCTGAGCGGGATTAACCGGTCTGATTTAACGCTGATTGATCTGCCTGGCATTTACTCGCTCGATGGGCGATCGGAAGATGCCCGCGTGGCGATTGATGTGCTGACAGGCAAGATGCCCGGCTCGCCTGAGGTGGACGCGGTGCTGCTGGTGCTCGATTCGCTCCACCTGCAGCGGCAGCTGATGCTGGCGGCGCCGATCCTTTCGCTTGGCTTGCCGACACTGCTGCTCTTGAACATGACCGACCTGATGGAGACCCGCGGTGGCGAGGTCGACACGCTGGCGCTGGCGCAGGAGCTGGGTGTACCGGTCGCGAAGATCAGCGCCGCGCGGGGCTTCGGCTTGGACGCGATACCCCGCTTTCTCAACTCAAAAGATCAAAATCTTATCCAGATCCAGGCTGCGCGGCTGGAGCTTCCTGTGCTCGGAAACGCCCGCTCCTATCGCCAGTGGGCGACCGGCATCAGCCTACGGACGAGATACAAGGCGCCACTCTCGCCGGAGTGGACGCGCAAGCTCGATGGCCTGCTGCTTGGGAGCGTATCCGGGCCGCTGATTTTTCTAGTCGTCGTGATTGCTGTGTTTCAGACTGTTTTTTCAATTGGGCTGCCGTTCAG
>CAXTMM010000053.1:17449-18332 GCA_964245415.1 uncultured Acidobacteriaceae bacterium
CTACTGGGGCGGCATATCGCGCCGCTCTGGCTTGAGTCGCTCTTGATCGACGGCATCTGGAAGGGTGTGGCGTCGGTGCTCATCTTCCTGCCGCAGATTCTTCTGCTGTTTCTCTTTATCGGCGTGCTTGAGGATTCAGGCTACCTGGCCCGTGCGGCATTGATCGCAGACCGCGTGATGCGGTTGATTGGGCTGAATGGGAAGGCCTTTATCCCGCTGCTCTCGGCATACGCCTGCGCCGTGCCGGCGATTATGGCGACGCGCACCATCGAGAACAAGCGTGACCGGTTCGCGACGATCCTGGTGGCGCCGTTTATGACCTGCTCGGCGCGGCTGCCGATTTATTTGCTGGTCATTGCAGCATTCGTGCCTAATAAACCGATTCTTGGTGAGTTCTTCGGCTTGCAGGCGGCGGTCATGCTGGGATTGTACGTGCTGGGCTTTCTGGCAGCTTTGATTATTGCTCGGCTTCTCAAGTCTTCTTTTCTAAAGGCTTCGTCGGCGCCGTTCATTCTGGAATTGCCGCAATACCGGCTGCCGACGCTGCGTTCGCTGGGCCTGCGGCTGCTCGACCGGGCCAAGGTTTTCATCAAGCAGGCGGGGACGGTGATCCTCGCGGTGACGTTGATACTTTGGTTGTTGAGCCATATCCCGACCCATGGTGGATCCTTCCCGCAGTTGGCGGACAGCTTCATCGGCAAGCTGGGCTTGTGGATCGAGCCGGTGATCCGACCGCTCGGTTTCAACTGGAAGATCGGGATCGGCCTGTTGACCTCGGTGCTGGCGCGGGAGGTAATTGTCGGCACGCTGGGCACGCTCTACGGAAGCGACCCGGCGACCCACAGCATGCCGTTGCAGGCGGCGCTGCGGCATGACCTGCATC
>CAXTMM010000054.1:0-17310 GCA_964245415.1 uncultured Acidobacteriaceae bacterium
GCGCAGGCCTTCAAACTGGCCGCGGCGCACGTCCTCGAGCAGGGCACGGTCGGGGCGCAGGGCGGCGGCTTCGTAGAAATAGGAGGGGACGGCGTGGCGGCGCCAGAGCTCGAGGCCGGCGGTATGGGCGGTGATGGCGCACTGATCGAGCGAGGTGTGGGCGACCGGGACAAAGGGGATGACATCGGCGGAGCCGATCCGCGGGTGGACGCCGTGCTGGGCGGTAAGGTCGATCAGCTCGGAGGCCCGACCGGCGCCGCGAATGGCCGACTCAAGGACCGCAGACGGGGGGCCGGCGATGGTGACGACGGAGCGGTTGTGATCGGGGTCGAGCGAGTAGTCGAGCAGGTGCACGCCGTCGACGCACATGGCCTGGAGGATAGCGAGGACCTTGGCGGGGTGGCGGCCCTCGGAGAAGTTGGGGACGCACTCGATGGTGGGTTGGTTCATCGGGGTCGCTCAGTAGGGGAAGAGGCCGAAACGGAGGATACACCCGTCGGGGCAGGGTCGGCCGGGCAGCCGAAATCATCGCCGAATTTTAGCCGTTCCAGCAGAAACCTACTTCCAGAAGGTGTAGCCGATCTGGAACTGGACCGAGGCGTTGACGCCGGGGTTGCGATCGCCCAGGCTGGCGCTCGAGATGTGGATGGCATTGGCGGCCAGGTCGATCGAGCGACCGTTGTGCAGGAAGTAGTGCGCGCCGATGCCGAACTGGGGAGTGAAGTTCCAGACGCTGGTGCCGCCCGGCTTGCCTGCAGGCACGATGATGTCTGGCGGGTACTTGTGGTTGGTCCAGATCAAGCCGCCTGCACCTTGCAGGAAGGGGGCGATGCGGCGCGACGGCTTCAGGTCCCAACGCAGGATGATGGGGGTGATGCTGACACCGGAGAAAGTGCCGCCGTTGTATGGCTCGGGCGCAAAGGCCGTGGTGCCACCCGGGTAGACCACGTGGGCGTTGTGAACGTTGGGCGGCGGTGTGAAGGACTGCCAGTAGGGCATCAACTCGCCGGCATACTCGAACTGACCGCGCAGCAGGCCGGGCAGGTGCTGGTCGGTGAGGACCCTGCCGGCGCGAATGCCGGCATTGGCGAAGGTGAAGTCAGAACGGTCACCGATGCCGACGCCGCCGGCGAAAAAAACACCATACTCCCAGGGAAGGGTGGCGAGCGCAGCGGAGGCCGGGCGGTCGTTGGCAGGGGCGGGTTGCTGGGCCCGAAGACGGGGCGACAAGGCTAACAGGCAAAACAGGGTGCTTCTTAGAGCGTTCTTCATCGTTTCCAGGGTTCCAGAGTAGTCGGGAATCGGATGATCGGATCATGGAGGAAGTTGCAAAACGGCCAGCCGAGACGGACAAGGCAAAGGCCGCCCGGCAGGCGGCCTTTGCCTTCTCTGCGGGAGAGGAAGCTCAGCCGGCGACCTCTTGCATCTCCATGTCGAAGTTCGAGTAAACGTTCTGGGTATCGTCGTTGTCTTCGAGCACTTCGAGCAGGCGCATCATCTGGTTGGCGGCTGGTCCTTCGATCTTGGTGTAGGTGGAGGCGATCATGGTGATCTCGGAGACGACGGGCTCGATGCCTGCTGCCTTAATCGCCTCGGCGACTGCCTCGTAGGCGTGCGGGTCGCAGGTGATCTCCCAGGTCTCGCCTTCATCGGCCAGGTCGTCCGCGCCGGCTTCAAGGGCGAGGGACATAAGCTTTTCTTCGTCGGCGGCTAACTTTTCGATGACGATCAGGCCCTTTTTAGCAAACATGAAGCGGACTGAGTTCGGCTCGCCGAGGTTGCCGCCGTTCTTGCTGAATGCATGGCGAATCTCAGAAACGGCGCGGTTGCGGTTGTCGGTCGTGCAGTCGACAATGATCGCGACTCCGCCGGGGCCGTAGCCCTCGAAGCTGATCTCCTCGTAGGCGGCGCCTTCAAGCTCGCCGGTGCCGCGCTGGATGGCGCGCTTGATGTTGTCGGCGGGCATGTTCTCAGCCTTTGCGGCGAGGATCGCGGTGCGGAGGCGCGGGTTGCCGTCCGGATCGCCGCCGCCCTGGCGCGCGGCCATGGTCACTTCCTTGATGAGGCGGGTAAAGATCTTGCCGCGCTTGGCGTCTGCTGCGCCCTTCTTGTGCTTGATGGTCGCCCATTTTGAATGGCCGGACATAGGAGGACCTCGGTGTGGATGTTTGTCGCGTGTTGCATGGGTTTGCGACTGCTCAGTATAGCAGTTGGAAGGGATGGTTTTGGGGGTTGGGCAGGGGCTCGCTTCCCTGCCCTTGTGTTGCGTTTACTCTCCGGGGGCGAGCTTGAGCAGCCGTTCGGCGTTGCCGTATGTGAGCTTGGCCAGATCATCTTCGCTCAGGAGTGTTTTGAGGCTGTCGAGGCAGGCGCGGCCGTTGGTGTTGGGGCTGAAAGGGGTAGTCGACCGAAAGGAGTAGGCAGGCGGTCGAAAAGGCGGAGACGATCAGACGCAGGGTGTGGAGACCGGTCTCATTTGTGCCATGCCCCAGCCGCGATCGAGAGCATCTGGCCGAGCTCGCCGGGCAGGCCGGAGTAGTAGACCTTGGCGATCGATTCGGGCTTTGTGTATGACCGGTTTAGTCTGCGGCTAATGCGGCAGTTCGGCTACTCGGGCGCGGGCTGGAGGATCACGTGGACCTCATGGCGAGATCACTACCAGCGATGGTTCGGCAACGCTGCGGTTCCGCCACCCGGCGACGTTGCCGACACGCCCCGCGTCGTGGTCAAGGATGGGGCGGAGACGATCAATCAGCTGAATGAGCTCGAGTATGTAAAGGGGAAAATTTATGCCAATGTCTGGCACTCCAACCGGATCACGCGCATCTCGCCTCGCGATGGGCCGATGCTTGGCTGGATCAATCTGACCGGGCTGCCGCCGGCAGACCAGATGGTGAATGCGGAGTCGGTCCTGAACGGGACTGCGTATGACGCGCAGCATGACCGGCCGTTCGTGACCGGCAAGCGGTGGCCGGCGGTGTTCAAATCAAGCGGGTGCCGCGGCCTGGCTGAGAAGGCAAGACCGCCTGCGCGGCTGGCGGTTACTTCGTGACGTGTATACCGGCTGTTTCGGGCCAAAGACTGATGGCTCCCCAAGAAGTACCGGGGAGCCGTTGGTCTTTCGAGCGCCGCAGGCAGAAGACCCCCAGGAAGTGAGCGCCTCCCGCGTAGGGGGTCCTAGCTCTTCAACCCGTATGGAACCGGCGAGGGATTGCGCTCGCGAAAGCCGTCCTGGTGCCAATAGGGGTAAGGCAGGGGCGGCTCGCTCGCCCTATCCAGTCTGCTGATCTGATCCGGGGTGAGGGTGAAGTCGGCAGCAGCGAGGTTCTGTTTGAGCTGCTCTTCGTTGCGGGCTCCAAGGATGACGCTTGAGACAGTCGGCCGGGTGAGGAGCCAGTTGAGCGCGACCTGGGGCACGGAGCGCTCGGTCTCTTTGGCGACTTCGTCGAGGACCTCGACCACAGTGTAGAGGTAGTCCTCGGGAACCTGGGGGCCGTAATCGGCCGTTTTGTGCAGGCGGCTCTGCTCTGGCAGCGGCTGGCCGCGGCGGATTTTACCGGTAAGGCGGCCCCAGCCGAGCGGGCTCCAGACCAGCGCGCCGACCTTCTGATCGACGCCGAGCGGCATGAGTTCCCACTCGTAGTCGCGGCCGACGAGCGAGTAGTAGACCTGGTGGGCGACGTAGCGCTGCCAGTGGTGCTTCTCGGAGAGTGCGAGCGACTTCATCAGGTGCCAGCCGGAAAAGTTGGAGGCGGCAATGTAGCGGACCTTGCCGTCCTTGACCAGGGTGTCGAGAGTTTCGAGGGTCTCCTCGACCGGGGTCGTCGCGTCAAATCCGTGCATATGGTAAATGTCAATGTAGTCGGTGCCGAGGCGCTTCAGGCTCAGGTTGCACTGCTCGACAAGGTGGTGGCGTGAGGAGCCGACGTTGTTTGCGCCTTCGCCCATGCGGAACGTGGCTTTGGTGGAAAGCAGCATCTCGTGGCGGCGGCCTTCGATCGCTTTGCCGAGGATCTGTTCAGCAAGGCCGTGCGAATACACGTTCGCCACGTCGAAGAAGTTGACGCCGGCATCCATGCAAACCGAGACGAGACGCCTGGCTTCGTCGACATCGGTCTGGCCCCACGCCTTGAAGAATTCATTGCCGCCGCCGAAGGTGGCGACGCCGAAGGAGAGCGCCGGTACCTTGAGCCCGGAGTATCCGAGTTGTCGAAATTCCATATGACTAGAGGGATGCGAACGGCTGAGCAGAGGGTGCGCGAGCTGTCAAAAGCTGATGGATTGGCTCGGCTGAATACACGGCCCAGGCGTTATGCCTGACGGCTGGCCAGGCTGGATGCGGGTGAGCTTCGGCGCTTAAGTAGTTCATAGTAAGGATGTACACCCAAGAGTCACCAGAACTCCAGTTACCCCTGCAAAGTGTGAAACAAAACTGCTAGCCTAGGACACTATGAAGTTTGGCGTACTCGTTTTCCCCGGCTCGAACTGCGATCAGGACACGTTTCACGTCCTTGCGGAGCGGGTTGGTCAGCCGACGACGATGCTATGGCATGACTCGCCCAGCCTTGAAAACTGTGACGCGATCGTGGTTCCGGGAGGGTTTGCCTTTGGCGACTACCTGCGAACAGGGGCGATTGCACGCTTTTCGCCGGTAATGCAGGCGGTAAGCCGGTTTGCGGCGGAAGGCGGGCCGGTACTGGGTATCTGCAATGGGTTTCAGATCCTGTGCGAGGCGGCCCTGCTGCCGGGTGCGCTGCTACGCAACGCGGGGCTCAAGTACATCTGCAAACAGGTGTATCTGCGTACTGAGACTGTAGACTCTGCGTTCACCAATCAGTTGCGCACAGGGCAGGTGCTGCGGGTGCCAATCGGTCACATGGAAGGCAACTACTTTTGCGACCCGGACACGCTATCGGTGCTGGAGTGCGAAGACCGGATTGCCTTTCGCTACTCGACGGCCGAGGGCGAAATCACGGCTGAGGCGAACCCAAACGGGTCGCTTGGGAACATCGCCGGCGTCCTGAACCAGCGCCGCAACGTGCTGGGCATGATGCCGCATCCGGACCGTTCGAGTGAAGAACTTCTAGGATCGTCCGACGGGTTCGGCATCTTTTCATCGTTAGTGCAGGCGCTGGGCGCCAGGGAGCTTGAGTTACATCGATGATCGACATTCATCACCACCTGCTCTTCGGTCTCGATGACGGCGCCAAGGATATCGAGACGTCTGTCAAGATGGTCGAGGTCGCGGCCGGGGATGGCATCACGCACATCGTCTGTACCCCGCACGCGAACCATCGCTTCCAGTTCGACCGGGCGCGCAACGAGCAGTTGCTCGAAGAGGTTCGTCAGCGGGTCGGCAATAAAGTCGTACTTGGCCTGGGGTGCGATTTTCATCTCTCCTGGGACAACATTCAGGATGCACTCGACCATCCGGGCCGGTACACGATCAACAGTAAGAAGTACCTGCTGGTTGAGTTCGCGGACACGATCATCCCGGAGAGCATCAACGACAGCTTCTTTGAGCTGACAATTGTGAAGCAGCGGCCGATTATCACGCATCCGGAGCGCAATCCGGTGCTGCAGCGGCACCCGGAGCGGCTGGCGGAATGGGTGCGGGATGGAGCGCTGGTGCAGGTGACCGCTTCCTCGCTCACCGGCCGGTTCGGGCGCACGGCCAAGGCAGTGGCGGAGAAGTTTCTCGACCGCAACTGGGTGCACTTTCTGGCGACCGACGCGCACAATCTTGAGTCGCGGCCGCCGATCCTTAGCCATGGTTACGAGTTTGTGGTGAATCGGTGCGGGCGCGAGGCTGCCGATCGCATGTGCATTCACAATCCTCGCGCGGTCTTCTTTGGGGAAGAGCTTGGGCCGCAGCCTGAGCCTACCCACACAAAGGTGAGCGAAGCCTGGTCATCGATGACCTACAAAAAGAAGGGGCTATTCGCCCGGCTGCTGGGGCGTGCTTAGGTCTCAGCGCTAAAGCCCCAGGCCGCCGTCGACCGTAAGCACCTGCCCGGTGATGAAGGGCGTGGCACCTGCAAAGAACAGAACTGCCTCAGCTACGTCGGCAGATGTGCCGTTGCGCCGCATGGGCGTTTTCTGGATCAAGTGTGCGTACTCGGCTGATTCTGAGCCTGATTCCCCAGTCACGATCATGCCCGGAGCAACGCAGTTCACCGCCACCTGTGGGGCAAAGGCCTTGGCCATGGTCAGCGTCAGCATGTGCAGGGCGGCCTTGGACGCGCAGTAGTGCGCGTGGGTAGTCCAGGCATGCTGACCGCCGAGCGAGCCGATGTTGATGATGCGCGCCGGGCCTGCGCTGCTAGCGGCGTAACTGCGCAGGTGAGGCAGAGCTGCCTGGGCGACCAGCATGGGCGCGCGGGTGTTGGTCGCGAACATGGCGTCCCACTGGCTGGCGGTGATGGCCTCAAGGGGCGCTGTCTCGAAGGCTCCGGCGTTATTGATGACCAGATTCAGGCCGCCGAGCGCCTGGGCGGCTTGTTCGACTGCTCTGGCGATGCTGGCCGAGTCGGTCAGTTCACAGGGAAAAGCGTGCGCGGGCTTGCCAAACGCGTGGAGCTCGGCGAGGGTGGAGAGCGCGTCCTCGCGGGAGTTGCGGTAGGTGATGGCGACGGCTGCGCCCGCTTCGGCGAGGGTGAGCGCGAGGGTGCGGCCGATGCGCCGGGCTGCTCCGGTGATGAGAACCTTTGCTCCATGAAGATCAGGCATTGGAGTATCTTATGCGCAGGGATCAAGACCATGGAGCGGCTTAGGACGGGTACACGCAGTAGACTGTAAAGGGGTTGCGCTAAAAGCCCGGACACCAGATACAACCATCGGTTATGCTGCAGTCATCCAGATCTATAACAAGGTCCAGTTGTATGACGAAAGTACGATTCCGTATCCGTATCGGTGTGCTCGCCTGCTTAGGCTCTGCCTGGCTGAGCGGGTGCACGACTGCGCGTACGAATCGTTCTGCGTATGCCACTGCTCCGAGCCTGAACGAGGACTCGCCGCTGGCCAGCCGGGGCGGTGCTAACCCAAACGCTCCCTACACCGTAGTCGATCACTCGGCGAAATTGGTAAAGCGCCAGGCGATGCTCGATGTGAACGGAGTGGAGCCTTGCGCGGCTGCTGACCTGGACCTGTTCGAGTCAGGCGCCCGCATTGATGGAGAGCGACGATCGGTACGGCTGAACCTGGTCAATCATGCCAAGGCTGCTTGCCGTCTGAGCGGGTATCCGGCAATCTCGCTGCTGCGGCCAGATGGAACGCTGATTGGCAGCATTGCCATCCAAAAGATTACGGCGACTACACTTGAGGCCGCGTTGCGTCCCGCGGGGGCGGTGAGGACTGGTGCTGAGGTCGAGGAGCGGCCCGCGCCCGAAGTGCTGCTGGCGCCGGGCGGTGAAGCGGCTTTTGAAGTTGGCTGGACCAGCGGCACACTGTGCGACCAAGTGGGCATGATTGCAGTAGCGGCGCCGGGAACGCTCCAGTCGTTTACTGTCCGGCATGCACTGAATGTATGTGAGGGCCGGATCCTGGTGACTGCTCTCAGTGATGGCGCGCAGCTTTAGGCATCGCGGGTTTGCTGGAGTTTCCAGGTCGTTAAAACCTCAAGCTATCTGATCTGACCCATCGCAGACCGCGTGGCGCGGTGGATTGAATCTCCGTTTCGCTTAATAGAACGGCGACGAGTTCGCATCCCCTTTGTAGTACGGCCACAGCCCGCTTCATCGGGGGCCCGGTTTGCTTGCCTCATCCGGCTTGGACGTGTTCTCCGGGTGCTTCTCGTAGATAGAGTATTGACGGGCTGGGGGCTTGAGGTTGACGGCGATCTCTTTCGTCGCGCTCTCGATGGTGTAATCTTCGCCGAAGGTCTGATAGCCACTCTTGATCACCTGCAGCCGCACTGCGTCACCTATCGGGATGACGTCGATGACGGCTCGGCCCTCCTCGTTTGTCTTGACCTCGAGATTGCCCTGGTCCTTGCCATTGTGCACGGTATGGAAGACAACCGCCGCGCTCTCGACCGGCTTGCTGTTGGCGCCCTTGGTCACGGTGACGACGATGTGGGCGACCGGCGGGGGCGGGTTGTACTTGCGACCGCGGGGCGCGTCCTGCGCGTGCAGCAGAGAGACCGAAAGGGTGAGCCAGAGGGCAGGGTGAACGAAAGCGGATCGCATACGAATATTGTACCTAGCGAGATCCAGCCGGAGATGCACGGACTTGCTTGACGTGCTCAAACGGAGGCGGGTGTGCGCGCATGAGCTTTCAAACGGCGTGGCGGGGCTTGCATGCATCCCACTCATGTCTGCAGAAATGACAGGCGTGCGGGTAAAGGGCCGGCCTCCCGAGGAGCGCAGCCGGGCGCACCCTGCACCGAGAAAAAGCAGCTTAACCAATGCGACCCTGGCGTCGTGAGAGGAAAAGGAATATGGCACAGCAAAGCGTAAAGGAAATGCCGACAAGGAAGTCAACCCGCCTGAGCCAAGCGCCGGGACCCAAGACCACCACGGTCAACCGCATGTACGAGACGCGGGTCGCGCTTTCACCCGAGATCAAGCAGAAGGTTGTGGAAGTGATGCAGGAGCGGCTTGCGGAAGCGCTCGACATGTACTCGCAGGCCAAGTTTGCCCACTGGAATGTGAAGGGCGTGAACTTCTATCAGCTGCACCTGGTGTTCGACAGTGTGGCCGATGCAATCTTTCCGCAGATCGACTCGATCGCCGAGCGGTTGACGCAGCTCGGCGGCGTGGCGAATGGCACGGTGCGCCAGTCGGCCTCGGTCTCAAGGATTCCGGAGTACAACGTCGAACTGGTCAAGGGCATGGATCACGTGTGTGCGCTTGCGGATGCGCTGGGGCACTACTGCGCGGAGCTGCGCGAGGCTTCCGACAAGATCGATGAGATCGGTGATGAGCCGACAGCGGACTTCTTCAAGCAGTTGACGGTTGAAGCTGAAGAGCAGCTTTACTTCCTCGAGTCGCACCTGGAAGCAGGCGACGTGCAGTAGTCTTTGCGTGAGCAAGGGGTTCAGGGCGCGGGCTCTGGACCTCTTTCGTTTGAGGGTTCGAGCCCGGGCAGGATGAAGCAAACAAGATTGTAGTTAGACGACTCGGTGAAAGTGGCTGCGGGTCCAGGGAGTAGCCGAGGTACAGGTACCCTGGTTCTGCTATAGCATTTGTTCATGGATTCGACAGAAATCACGACGAAGGCTGGGGTGGTCGGGTTTGGACTCGCCGGCCGCATTTTTCACGCCGCGGTAATCAACGAGACGCCTGGTCTAGCCGTGGGCGCGATTGTTCAGCGCTCGGGTGATGAGGCGGCGGCGGCTTACCCGTGCGCTAAAGTCGCGCGCTCGCTCGAGGAGATGCTGGAAGATCCTGAGATTACGCTCTGCGTGGTAGCGACGCCAAACGATGCACATCGCTCACTCGCCGAGCAGTGCCTCAAGGCGGGTCGGCATGTCGTGGTCGATAAACCGCTCGCTCTCTCAAGCGCAGATACGCGGGCGCTGGCCGAGATGGCAGCTGAGCGTGGGCTCATTTTGTCGGCGTATCACAACCGGCGGTGGGATGGCGACTACCGCACCGTGTGCGGAGTCCTCGAGGGTGGGCGGTTGGGGCGGCCGCTCCACCTGGTCTCGCACTTCGACAGGTACCGGCGGGAGCCGCGGACCGATGTCTGGCGGGAGAGTGGCGCTGAGGGCGGCGGCGTCCTGTTTGACCTGGGGCCGCACCTGCTCGACCAGGCGCTGGCGCTGTTTGGCGATCCAGCGTTTCTGTGGGCTGATGTGCGGCACTCTCGTGACCACGCGGTGGTCGATGATTCCTTCGACATTATGCTGAGCTATAACGGCGGTGTGAGCAGCCGCGGTCCGGTGGCGGGTATGGACCTGAGCGGCTTGCGGGTGTGGCTGTGCGCGACCCTTACCGCGGCGAGTGCGGGGGCGCGCTTTACCCTGCACGGAACGCTCGGCAGCTATGAGAAGTGGGGGCTCGACCCGCAGGAGAATGCGCTGAAGGCAGGACAGAGGTTTGAGACGCCTGGCTTTGGCGCGGAGCCGCAACATGCCTGGGGGGTGTTGACGCTCGCGAATGCGGCGCCCGAACCGGTTCCGACGCTGCGCGGGGATTATCGTGGCTACTACGCGAATGTGCGGGATGCGATTCTCGGGCTCGCACCGCTGGCGGTGACGGTACGGGATGCGTGGCGGGTGGCACGGCTGATTGAGCTTGCGCGGGAGAGCAGCGAGAGCGGGCGCCGGGTCCCGATCGACTTCAGCGATGCGCCTTAGGTTCAAGGTCCATTTCGCTTTGTCCACAGCAGGGTTGGCACGTGTGCGCCAAGAGAGCAAGCTGCGCCCGATCGCCTAGGTTGAGTCCGAAGCGGGGGGCGAAGCTGAAGGAGAATGCGGTGCTCGCTTATCCAAAGCGGTACTCCATATTCGCGCTTACAGGGTTTTCGCTGCTGCTCGCGCTCTGTGCTGTCTCGGGCGCTCAGCATCAAAAAGACCCGCTGACAGAGACGCAGGCCGATCAGGTGCGGGAGTTTGGCGACCGGCCCAACGACCGGATCAAGCTCTATCTCAGGTTTGTCGAAGAGCGCGTGACCGCGATTCGCGAGCTTTCTGTCAACAGCCATGAGGACAATCGGCCGACGGAGCTAAGGGCGAAGTTCGAGGAGTTCACCCGGCTGACCGACGAGCTGGCCGACAACATCGATAGCTACACAACTGACCATGCCGACGTGCGTAAAGCCTTGAAGGCGGTAGTGGAAGCCAGCCCGAGATGGCCGGATGTGCTGCGCAAGCCGCCCACTGACGCGACGTACGAGTTTGTGCGCAGAACCGCGCTCGATGCGGCGCAGTCAAGCGCCCAGGACGCAAAGAAGCTGCTGGCCGAGCAGGAGACCTACTTTGCCGCGCACAAGGATGAGGCGGGCAAGAATGGCAAGGCGCCGACAGCTCCTGATCCGAAGAACTAAGTCAGCTTGTGGAGGGCGCGCACGCTCGAGAGTCGCTGCTCGAGATGGCGCTCGAGAGCGGTAGTGGCGAAGCGGCGCAGGTCAGAGGCTCGCTGGCGTGGCCAGGACTCCGCCGCGAAGGTGCTGACCGGGGCATGTAGCATGCGGTCGGCGAGCGCGAGCGAGGCTGGGGTAAGCGGCGCGCAGCCGGGGCCGCGATGGTCTTCGCAGTAGAGGCCGTCGGTTGAGGCGAGCCACCAGGCCGGATGCGAGTGCGGCAGGGAGCGCCGGCAGACGGTGCAGCGGCCAAGATCGGGCATCCAGCCCATCAGGCGGGTCATCCACAAGGCGAAGTAGGTCACCGGCATCCAGATGGCGCCGATGCGAGTTTCGGGCAGGACTGTCAGCAGCAGGCGGAAGATGGCGTCCTGGGGGTCGTTCTCGGGCAGCATCTCTTCAAGAACCTCGGCGTAGAAGGACAGGGCAGCGACGCGGGCATAGTCAATCGGATCAGAGAGCGGGGATCGGATGATCTCAAATGAGTCGAGGCGGACGAGGTCTTGCCGCGGGCGGACGACGTAGTTGGCGCGCACGTGGGTCATAGGCTCAAGCGCCCCGCCGAAGCGGCGTCGGGAGCGGGCGGCCGACTTGGCGACTCCCTTGATCTTGCCGGCGTCGCGAGTGAGGAGCGAGACGATCTGGTCGGCCTCGTGAACGGGCCAGGTGCGGAGGACGACGGCTTCAGCCTGGTGGGCAATCACTTAGGTCGAGGATAGCCGATGGCCACAGCAAGCGCTGACCGCACCGGCTCTATAAGATCAGGGGATGACTAATTGCACCCCTACCAAGAGACGGTCCGGATTTGCCCCTACTTTGCTTTTGTTTGCGGCATAAATCTTCTGCCACAGTGTGGGGGTGCCGTAGTACTTCTGTGCGATCTTCTGCAACGTGTCGCCGGGAACCACCGTGTAGAGTCTGGGTGCCGGAGGCCCGGTAAGTACCGGCGGTCCTATCGGCATGATCGGCGGGGGCGTGACCGGGGCGGGCATCGTCAACACGGGTTCCTTTGCCTTTTCGTAAAGCGCGTCCGCAGTACGGGTGTCCCTCGGCTTTATCGGCTCCCACACGTAGTCCCAATTCACAATGCTGCCGTCGAGAGAGCACGACCTGGCGCAATTCGGTCGATTCCCGGCAATGGCAGGAATACCTGTGGGTCCACCGAAATACGTTGCGCGGAACCACGCCAACGGGATATCGGCTGAATCGAAGGGATTGACTGCTTTGTACATGTTGATCATGGTTTCGGCCCGGCTTTGCGCTCCTTTAAAGTACGGGTCCGCGAGCTTGACCATGATGCCGTACGTCCCGTAGTTGACACTCCCGTTCAACCAGCACTGGTTGCCGACCTGCACGGTGTCGGAACATCCTGCCGCGTCTTCATAGTCGTTCGGCGTCACCGGCACGGCACAGTTGCAGTTGGTCAACCGTGGATCCTGCAGCCATCCCGAGTTCCCCTGGAACAGAGGCAGAGTGTCCCAGCTCATAATGTCAGGCGGAAATGAGATTGTGAGAATGCGATCAGAGGCCAGCTTCTTGTGCCGGGGTGTCCAGACGTTAAAATCATCCTGGATCTTTTGCCAGATTGCTGCGATCTGTCTGGTCACGTCAGGTCCGCAAACACTCTTGCCCAGACCTGTCACAGAAGCATCCGAACCCATGGCGTTCTCCGCTGATAGCGTGGCGCAGCAGAAAGAGTATCATAGGCCAACGTTAAGGTTGAATCACTTCCAGCCAGCCTTTCTGCAAGCACTGCGATCGCCTTCTTGCTTGACGCAGGATCAAGACGCTACCAGCAACCCGTTTGAGGCTGCGACCTATGTCATATCGCGGGAGCTTGATGCATCGATGCGCCATCGGCCCCTGGGTGCTCAATGCCGTATAAATCTTCTAAATAGTACGTATCAGTATCCCTAATGCACATGGCTTCTTCACGTCTCTCGCAATTACCCTGTAGCGAACGCCAGGAGATCCGCGCCCTGCGCAGCAAAGCGCGCCGTATGCGTGGCCGAAGGCCCTATCCTCCCACTTAAACCCCCAAGGAGATCCATGTCGACCGAACTGTGTAATTTCTTGTCGCTCCCCTATGCTGAACTGGAAGAGCTGAACGTGCAGGCCAAATACGATCGCAAGAACCGTGTGCCTGTGGACGAGATTCGCGAGAAGCGGCTGAAGTACCTGACCGAGGAAACACGGATCAAGGCAGTGACGGTGCTGTTCAGCGATCTGGAAGGCCGGCTGCACATGCTGGACTACGACAAGAAGTTTCTGATCGCCAGCTATGACAATCTGACCTTTGACGGCTCCTCGATCCGCGGCTTTACCGCGCAGCGGGAGAGCGATTTGCGCCTGGGGATTGACTGGGCTGCGTTCTACTGGCCGCCTGCCGACGTGTTTGGACCGGGCAAGGTGCTGGTGTTTGGCGAGGTGATCGACAAGCAGGGCAAGCCCTACTCGGGCGACCTGCGCGGAGTGCTGAAGGGGTTTGCGCAGGAGAAGTTTGACAAGGACGGCTACACTCTGAACGCGGCGAATGAGATTGAAGGGTTTCTGTTTGCGGGCCGCGACGCGGAGCGGAACTTTCACATGACGGGCAAGTTTGAGTATGTGAATCATGGCGGCTACTATCACTCGCTCCCCGGTGATCCGCTACGCGAGTTTATTGACAAGGCAGCGGACGTACAGCGGGCGATGGGCTTTGAGAATGAGAAGGACCATCCGGAGGTCGCGCCCTCGCAGTTCGAGATCAACTACACCTATGGCGAGGTGGTGGCGGCAGCGGATCAAATCCAGCTGTATAAGCTGATCTGCCGCCAGATTGCGCAGCTGCAGGGAATGACGGCGTCCTTTTTGCCGAAGCCTGTGGTGGGGGTCAACGGCAGCGGCATGCATACCAACATGTCGATTACCAAGGGCGGCAAGAACCTGATGTGGGATGCGGAGGGAGAGGAAAAGCTGTCGGCATTCGGTTGGGAGTTTATCGACCGCATCCTGACCCACGGCAACGACATTTGCCTGATTCTGAACCCGAGTGTGAACGCGTACCGGCGGCTGGACCCGCACTTCGAAGCTCCGAACCAGATCAAGGCGTCGGCCACGGATCGGGGCTCGATGGTGCGGGTGCCGATCGGCAACGAGAAGAGCATGCGGGTGGAGGTTCGGTCGGTGGGGCCGGATGCGAATCCATATCTGGTGCTGTACTCGATCTTTCGCTCGGGGCTGGAAGGCGAGTTGGCGAAGATCGATAACCTGCGGCAGGCCTCGCGGTATTTGCCGGATAACATCTACACGGCGCTTGAGGATTTTCGCAAAGCGGAGTGGATTACCAAGCTACTCGGCGAGGATGTAAAGACGCGCTTTGCGGATTTGAAACAGGGCTCGGCTGATCGCTGCCCGAAGCTGCTGGGGACGTTTGTCAAGCCGAGCGAGGTGCAGTTTCATCACGAGGTTTATAACCAGTATTTGTGGAATGAGTTTTGAGAGCTTGATTGTGGTGTAGCAGCCCGGTTGTCATCTTTGCCATCCGGGCTTTTATGCGGGTAGAGAGTTAAACTTAGTGCCGACACGCAATGTGAGTCTCACCGACGAGCTTGACCGGTTTGTTACAAGCGGGATTGAGACCGGACGTTATGAGAATGCGAGCGAGGTCGTAAGGGCGGCGTTGCGATCGCTCGAACTGGATGAGGAAGGGCACCGGGAGAAAATGGCGGCTTTGCGCAAAGCTCTCGATGAAGGCCTCGCCAGCGGGGTCGCTCGAGGTGACTTGTTTGCACGGGTACGCCATAAAGTAGGCCTTTCCCTGAAAAGCGATAGGCATGCCTGTTGTTCGTTACGCGCGCCTCGCCGAAGCCGATCTGAGAGAAATTGGCACATACACCCTTGATATTCCGGGGCGAAGAGCAGGCAGATCGACAGCTTGATGATCTGAGATTGTGCTGCGAGCGGCTTGCGGAAATGCCGCTGCTTGGTCGCCCATGCGACGCACCTCATGCGCAATTGCGCAGGTTGGAGCATCGCAAGTATGTTGTCTTTTATCGGCCAGAGACGCGTGAATCCTGATTGTGCGTATCTTGCACCAGCGCATGCTATCTAATAAGCACCGTTATACCCGGTAAGTGTTTTGGTGACTTCGGGTGTCACTCGTTTTTTCGAGTATTGCCGACTCCCGTATCGATACTCGATTTTGAGCCGACTGCTCAAGCGCCAATGCTCAATATCCGGTGGCCTGCACAGCCGCGTGTATATTGGTTTTGATGCTGGTCACCGATCCGCGCACACCAGTGCAGCCACGCAATGTGGCTCGCCTCCCATTGCTGAAGGCGCTGACCTCGGTTCGTTTTTTCGCGGCGCTACACGTGGCGCTTTATCACTTTGTGCGACCGTTTGCGCTGTGGGGTTTTCTGGCTCCGGTCATGCGGGTGGGCTACGTCGGGGTCAGCTTTTTCTTTTTTCTTTCCGGCTATATTCTTACCTATAGCCATGCAGCCGAGTATGAAGCCGGCCTGGGCAGCGCCAAACGATTCTGGATGGCCCGTGTGGCGCGTATCTACCCGGTATATCTCTTGAGCATGCTGATGGTGGCTGTCGTGAAGTTCAGCGATTTTCTGGAGCCTAAACACATCGTGGCGTATGTGGCTGATCTGTTGATGGTGCAAAGCTGGTCGATCCGTCTGGTCACATTTTTTCACAGCACGGCGTGGAGCCTTTCTGTCGAAGCTTTCTTTTATCTTGTCTTTCCTTTTCTCATTTTGCGCATGCGTCCACGAAGTTCGCTGCAAGGCTGGCTCGCCGTGGGCGTCATGTGGGCCCTGGCTATGGCAGCGCCCGTAGTTGGCTTGCACCTCTACCCGCAGGCAGCACGCGATGCAGAGCTTGACAATACGCTTCGCGGCGCAGCCACGATCTTCAGTATCAAGCGTATCCCCTGCTACGCGCTTCCCGAGTTTGCCGCCGGCATCTCGCTTGGCTGGCTCTTTCTGCGCTTCAAGCCGAATCCCAGGCTCTCGGCACCGCTCGCCCTCGCCGGGCTGACAGGCATGGGCATCGCGCTGTTCTACTCCGCATATCTGCCCGCTGTCATGCTGCACAATGGTTTGCTCATTCCCTTCTATGCGCCGCTGCTGCTCGGCATCAGCTATCCCAACTGGATCTCGCGGCTGCTTTCAGCGCCTTGGCTTATGCTTTTGGGCGAAGCGAGCTTTAGCTTGTATCTGATTCACTTTGCTTTCAATGACACGGTGAAGGGATTGTTCCACGCCGGCGAAACCAAGCTCGACGCGGTGTGGAAGCTGGCCATCGTCATTCCTGTTTCGATTGCCTTACATCTTGGCATTGAGCGGCCTGGGCGCCGCATCATCCTGCGCTGGTGGACTGAACGCCAGGCGGCCAGGGGGAGCGGGGCTTCGACCCAGGATGCCGTGGTCTCGGCTTAGAGATCGCTCGTCCATGTGCCTGATGGTAGCGACAGGCTTTGTGCGGGTTTTAAGTGGCGCGAAAAAAGAGCCGCACCTCGGGGTGCGGCTCTTTCAGGTTGCCCGAAAACTAGATCTAGCGGCCGAAATGGGTGGAGTTTTTGTCTGCGAAGTGGGCCCACTTTTCGGGAAGGTCGTCGCCCGCGAAGATCGCAGAGACGGGGCAGACGGGCACGCAGGCGCCGCAGTCGATGCACTCCACCGGATCGATGAACAGCTGCTCGACTGCGCCGTGATCGCCCTCGTCCTTCTTAGGGTGGATACAGTCGACGGGGCAGGCATCGACGCAGGCGGTGTCCTTGGTGCCGATGCAGGGTTCTGCGATTACATATGCCATGGTTCTAACTTCTCCGATGCTGTGAGTGTCAGAGGGTATTGTAGCAAGCGGGTGGCCGCCATCCAAGCACGATGCCAGACCAACGCACAGCGCTTGTTCACCTGCTGCTTCACGCGCTCAAGGCTTGGCTGTTGTCTCCTGCGAGAGCCGCCGGGCGGCGGGGAGCGGGAGTAATGCGCGCCCTGCGAAGATGTCGCCGAAGACGCCGAGAAGCTCGTCCTTGAGCAGGCCGTTGGTAGCCAGCACCTCGCGGCTGTCGAGCTGGAACGGCGCACCATCGAAACCGGTGACGGTGCCGCCCGCTTCCTCAATCAGCAGAACGCCGGCCGAGGTGTCCCATGGATTCAGGTTGAACTCCCAGTAGCCATCCAGCCGGCCTGCGGCGGTGTAGGCGAGGTCAAGCGCGGCTGAGCCGGCGCGCCGCACCCCGTGCGAGCGCAGGGTGATCTCGTGGTAGAGGTGGATGTTGGGGTTGGC
>CAXTMM010000055.1:0-366 GCA_964245415.1 uncultured Acidobacteriaceae bacterium
TGGGTCTGGGTGCCCTTGGTCGCCCCTCGGCCAAAGATACCACCATCGCCCACCGCGATCAGCGACTGGCGAATTTGGTAGCCGGAGCCCTTCGGGTCGTCATCCGGGTTCATGAAGCTGGTCAACCGCGCCTTCTGGTACGGCTTGAGCACCTTGCCCGAGCCCCACACGCCGCCTACCGCGATGAGCCCGCCCAGCACCAGAATGGTTCCCTTCTTCCAGTCGATGCCGCCCAGGAAAAGCCCGGCCAGCAGGATCGGCGAGTAGGTGAGCGCGGTTCCAAGGTCAGGCTGCTTGAGGACTAAAAGCATCGGAACGGCACCCAGCGCAATCCCCTTGGCCACATCGGGCCAGGTAAGCGGCTTG
>CAXTMM010000055.1:376-10364 GCA_964245415.1 uncultured Acidobacteriaceae bacterium
GATCAGCACGATCTTGACCCACTCGGAGGGCTGGAAGTGTATCCCGCCTACCCGTATCCAGCGCCGTGCCCCAAGGACTTTGGAGCCGACCAGCAACACCGCCACCAGCGAGAACAGGCAGAACCCGTACACCCAGTGGATGTAGTCGAGCAGCACATGGTAATCGACCACCGAGAGGAAGAACATGGCCACCATACCGCCGGCCAGCCAGAGCATCTGTGCCTTCTCAAAGCCATGGAACTTGGTGTGCATCGTCGCCGAGTAAATCTCGAGAATCGAGATCACCGACAGCACCAGCACGAACGAGAGCAGCGTCCAGTCGAAGTCGCGGAAGCTAAGCAGGCGCGGCCTCATCGCGGCTCCGGGCCGCCGGTATGCGGCTTGACGGGAACTGCAAGCAGGGAGACGTTGGACTTGACTGGAGATGGGGCTGGTGCGGTCTGCGCGCGCGCCGGCTTGACCAGCACATCGCCCGCAGCAACTCCGGTAGAGGCACCCGGATGCACCGGCACCCAGAAGTGCCCTGCGCCCATCCCTCCCGGCGCAGCCGACTGGGCGATCGGCGTATTGCCGGCCTTGGCTGGCCGTGGCGCGTTCGCGTGATTCGCAGCAGGCCCGGTGGCAGGCCCAACCTCAGGCGCCGGATCGGACGAGTTGGCATGCTTGACGGCGTCTTGCTCCCCGGGCTGCGAGTAGACCGCGCCTACCTCGACTGCCTGCGCAGCAGGCGCCGGAGCCTCGAGGTTGTGCTGCAGCCGCCTCTGCTTGTCCACAAACGTCTCGATCACCTGCGCGGCCAGGTGCGCCGACCCAGCGCCCCATCCACCGTGCTCCCATAGCACGACAACCACGATATCCGGATTACGCCGCGGCGCCACGCCGACAAACCAGGCATTTGCGCGCTGGTTCTTGGCGCCCAGGTCCTTCATGCCAAACGAGTGGTTGACCACCTGCGCGGTGCCGGTCTTGCCGGCAAAATCAATCCCGGGCAGGTGCGAGGCAAAGGCGGTGCCCGTAGTCGTGGTTGCGGCCATGCCGTCTGTGATGATCTGCCACGATGCCGGGTCAAGGTGCATGTTGCTCTGGCCCGAGCCGGAGTAGGTGTCGAGCATCGCGGTCTCGTACTGGGCGGGCAGCTGGTCAGGCGAGACTAAATGAGGCCGCTCGAGCGCGCCGCCTGAGGCAATGCCGCCGATCGCGCGAGCCAGCTGGATGGGCGTCAGCGCAACCGCGCCCTGCCCGATGCCGACCGAGATCGTCTCACCCGCGTACCACTTCCGGTGGTACTCCTTCATCGCCCACTCTTCTGAGGGCATAATGCCGCTCGCTTCGTTGGGCAGGTCGACGCCGGTCTTGCGGCCGATTCCCAGGATGTGCGCCCACTTGGCGATCTTGGTGATCCCGAGCCGCTCGGCGAGCGTGTAGTAGTAAGTGTCGCAGGAGAGCGGAATCGCGTTGCGAATATCAACTGGCCCATGGCGCTTGTCGCAGGCGAAGAAGCGGCCGTAAAAGCTCGCGCCCCCGCCACAGTTCACTTTTAGATCCTGGGCGACGTTCTCCTCCAATCCCGCGACCGACATAATTACCTTGAACGTCGACCCCGGCGCGAGCTGGGCCTGGATCGCCTTGTTCAGCAGCGGATGGTTCGGGTCGGTCACCAGCGAGTTCCAGTCATCGCGCCCAATGCGCACCGCAAACCGGTTCGGATCAAAAACCGGACGCGAGACCATCGCCAGGATCTCGCCCGTATGCGGGTCCATCGCGACGATCGCCCCATTGCGGTCGCCCATCGCGTTCTCGGCCGCCCGCTGGACATCCAAATCGATCGTCAGCCGCAGGTCCTTGCCAGGGATGGCATGCTCGGTCCCGAGCGTACCCATCTCGCGCCCATGCGAGTCCACCAGCACATCATGCGAGCCGTCCGTGCCGCGCAGGATCTGGTCGTAGGTCTCCTCGACCCCCGACCGCCCGACCACGTCGCCTGGTTCGTAGTAGGCATACTGCGGGTTGGTCAGCATCTCCTCCGAGACCTCACCCACATACCCGATCAGGTGCGCCGCGAAGCCGTCCCGCGGGTAGAGCCGCCGCTGCTCGTCGATCGTCTCTAGCTCCGGATACTGATCCCGGTGCGCCTCGATAAACTCCTGCTCGTCCGGGGTAATATCCTGCTTGAGCGGAATCGGCTCAAACTTGGCTGTAATCCTATATTTTTTGGTAATCGCCTCCAGCTGCTCGACCGTCATGTGCAGACCCTTGGCGATCATCGGCAGGTCGGCAGACAAGTCCCGGCCCTGCTCCCGCACCAGGAAGCATGAAACAGACGGATAGTTGTCGACCAGCAAACGGCCTTCGCGGTCGAGCAACTTGCCGCGCGGCGCAAGAATCGGCACCTTGCGAATGCGGTTGGCCTCGGCGAGCGCGCGATAATTGTCCTTGCCGATCACCTGCAGGTGCCAAAGCCCAGAGACGAGCAGCAGCAGGATGCCGACAATCACGTACTGAAACACACTCAGCTTGGCAGCAGAAACTTCTTGTTCTTTCAGGGCCATGAGGGCAAGACTCTTTCGGAATTCCTACAGTATTACGATAAATGGCTTTCGCCCTCGGCTCGCAAGCCCATCTTGCAACACGCAGGTACCTGCCGGTGTACCAGACCAAAACCGCCTGCGCGGCTGGCGCCCACTTCGTGGGGGGTACTCTGCCTGCGGCGCCTTGGCCGAAGGGCCGGTATACATGTCACGAAGTGACCGCCTCCCGCGCAGGGGGTCTTATTCCTCGTCCCGGCGGGTCAAGTCGAGCAGGGCGAACAGGATCACGCCCGCCACGGCATTGACGACGGCGCGAATAGGCTCGTGGATCCAGCTCCAGCCGACCGGCTCAGCCAGGAACCGGTGCACCAGCAGCCAGTAGAGAAAGCTGTGCAGCAGGGTGAAGACAAAGGTAAACAGCAGCCGCGCAATGTAGTTGTCGGTGTCGATCCGGTTGCCGACCAGGCCGGCCAGGTAGCCGATGATCGTGTTGGTAATCCCGAAGACGCCCAGCGGCTGGCGGGTCAGCCCGTCCTGCAGCAGGCCGATGATGGCGCCCGCAAAGATGCCCGTGATCGGACTCCGGCGGACAATGGCGAAGTAGATGACCAGCAGCAGAGGCAGGTTCAGGATCGCAAACGGGGCGAAATGCACCGGCACGAACGACTCGAGCGCAATGGCGAGCACAGGCGCGAGCAGGACGACAAAGATCGAGAGCGGTGGAGTCTCGGTCTCGCGACGCGAGGCTGCTAGCAGGGCCATGGGTTAGTGTTGCTCCTGCGGGTTAGGCGCAGGCGCGGTAGGCGGCTTCGCGGGTGGGCGGCTGCCGTCGTCCGGCACCAGTTCGGGCCCGGTCTTACGCTTGGGCGTCGCGGGTTGAACAGCGCCCGCTGCCCCGGTTTGCCTCGGCACCGTTGCCGGCCTCGGCGCACCGGACTGAGGCGCAGCTGTCGTGGTCGGCTTGGCAGAGCCCGCTGGGGCGCCGGTTGACGGTGTATGGTCACGCGCAGGCAGAGGCCCATCCGCAATCACCCGCGTCGTCACAACCGGTGGGGTAGTAGTAGCGGGCTTGTGCTGCGCGGACGTAGTTGCTGGCGATCCTGCCGGACCCGGCACAGCCACGCGCGTCACAGTCCCATCTGCGTTCGTCCGGGTCACATAGTGCACCGCCGGCGTAGAAGCGCCCGCGCCCGTCGCAGGAACAGGCACGCGGGTCACCGTTCCATCCGCATTCGTGCGGGTCGTGTATTGGATCCCGCTCGCGGCAGGTGCAGGACCTGCCACGGCCACGCGAGTCACCGTTCCGTCCGCGTTCGGCCGATTCACGTAGTGCACAACTGGCGTCGCGCCGGTCCGAGACGGCGCGGCAGGGATCGGCACACGGGTCACCGTTCCGTCCGCATTGGTACGCATCGTGTAGTGGACGGCAGCTGTATCCGCAGCCCCCGGCAAAGCCACGCGGGTCACCGTTCCATCCGCGTTCGTCCGGTTGACGTAGTGCACCGCCGGCGCGCCACTCGCACTTGCGCTGGCCGGAACAGGCACCCGAGTCGTCGTGCCGTCAGCATTCGTGCGGTTGACGTACTGCACCCCGCTCGCGGCAGGCGCAGGGCCCGGCACGGCTACCCGCGTCACCGTCCCATCGGCGTTGGTGCGGTTGACATAGTGGACAGACTGTGCCGAAAGTGTCAAAGGTGTCGCGGGCACGTGGGCGATCGTTCCATCCGCATTGACGCGCGCTACATAGAGCACCGGCGATCCCGGGGTCGCAGCCACTGCCACACGCGTCACAGTCCCATCAGCATTGGTGCGATTGGTGTACTGCACCGGTCCAGGAACACTGCCCGCAGGCGCCGGGACCCAGGCGACCGTGCCGTCCTCGTTCACCCGCTTTGTATAGAGCACCTGCGGCTTGGCGGCCGGCACAGGCACGCGGGTCGTCGTCCCATCGGCGTTGACCCGATCCATGTAGCGGACGGGAGCCTCGGTGCTGGGCGTCGTCGCAGCGGCAGTCGTGGCGTCGATGGCGGTACTCGCCGGGGCCACCGGAGATGCGGGGTGTGTTGCCGCGTACCGTCGAGTCGCGTCAGCAGCCTTGGCCTCCGCAGCGGCCTTACGCTCAGCCGACATGGCGGCTATAGCGCCCGAAAACGCAGGATTGGTCCCGACGGGCGCCGTATCGGTCGCGTTCACGCCACCCTCGCCGGTCTTCGCCGGACGCTTCTCAGTTGCCGCCGTGCCTTCCACCAGCGGAGCCAGCCGCTGCCCCGGCGTCAAGCTATCCGCCCCGGGCACACCGCCCGGCGTGTAGTGATCGGGGTGCAGAGCAGACGGCGGGTGAAGCGGCTTGGCCTCGGCTTCTGAGGTCGCGGGCGAGGAGTCAGCCGTCGCGTCGGGCGCATAGAATTCTGCCTGGTCGTACCGGCTGGGCAGCCGCTGCGCCAGCACGTCCGACGCTCTTTGTGAGTCGTCGATGGTGCCTTTGGCTTCCAGCTCCTTCGCGGCGCGCGCCCCACCGGCGATCAGCTGGCTTTTGCTCACGTCGCGGCGAGCCCGCTCGGTTGGCGCTGATCCGGTGCCGGTTACCACGAGCACCTCTTCCAGGCGCCCCAGGTTGGCGGCCGGCTTCAGCACCACGTTCACCATCGGCTCATTGTCCGGGTCAGGCGCAATGTGGTCGACCACCCCCACCGGCAGCCCGCGCGGAAAGATCTGGTCGCCACCCGAGGTCAGCACCAGCTGGCCCGGCTTGATGCGATCATCCGGCATTAGGTTGACGATCTGCGGCTGGCCCTGCAGGCTGCCCCGCAGGATGCCGCGGGTGCGTGTCTCCTCGAGCAGCACCCCTGAGGCGCTGGTCGGGTCTGAGATCTCCAGCACCTGCGCGGTGTGCGGGTAAACGTCGCGCACGCGGCCTACGATCCCGTCCGGGGTGATCACCGGCATATCGGCCGCGATCCCGTCTTCAGACCCCTTGTCGAGGAAGAGCACGTGCGAGCGATCGGTGCCGGAGGTGCCGACGACCTGCGCCGGGACGGTCGCATTGATATAGTTCTGGCGAAAAGCGAGCAGGTCCTGCAGACGCTCACCCTGGCGCGCGTCTTCAGCAAGCACGGCCTGCTCCATGTGCAGCTGGTCGATCTCCTGCCGGAGCTGAGCATTCTCCTCGCGCACACCGATCAGGTCCAGGTAGCTCGACCAGATGCCGCGCACGCTGAGGCCGCCCTTGTGCAGCACGCTCTCAGGCGGGGTGACGACCGAGGCGACGCCGTAGCGCAGCGCCCGCACGCCCTGCTGGTCGACCTTGGCGGCGGCTGCCTGAAACGGCCGGCGCACCTGAACGGCGATCAGGAAGAACTGCGCCACCAGCGCGATCGCCAGTACGAGGGTGTTCTTATATCGACCGAAAAAGGTATCCATGACTTGGCTTTAACAACTCGCTTGGTTGGGGCGCAGGGTCTTAGTCGATCTTGATCTTGCGCAGCAGCCGGAAGTCGGAGAGCATCTTGCCGGTGCCGAGTACGACCGAGGCTAGCGGATCGTCTGCTACCGAGACCGGCAGCCCTGTCTCCTCGCGAATGCGCTTGTCGAGATTCTTGATCAGCGCGCCGCCGCCAGTGAGCACGATGCCGCGATCCGAGATATCGGCTGACAGCTCGGGCGGGGTGCGCTCGAGCGCCACGCGAATCGCGTTCATGATCGTCGAGATGGACTCGGCCAGCGCCTCGCGGATCTCGGAATCCTCAATCATGATCGTCTTCGGCACGCCCTCGATCAGGTTGCGGCCCTTGATCTCCATGGTCAGCGGCCGCTCGAGCGGATAGGCTGACCCAATCTCGATCTTGATCTGCTCGGCGGTGCGCTCGCCGATGAGCAGGTTATATTTCCGCTTGAGATAGTTCATGATGGACTCGTCCATCTGGTTGCCGGCCATGCGCACGGAACGCGAGTAGACGATGCCCGAGAGCGAGATCACCGCGATGTCTGTCGTCCCGCCGCCGATGTCGACGACCATGTTGCCCTGAGGCTCAGTGATAGGCAGTCCGGCACCGATTGCCGCGACCATTGCCTGTTCGACGAGGAAGACTTCAGACGCCTTGGCGCGGTAGGCCGAGTCTTCGACCGCCCGCTTTTCCACCTGGGTGATCTCGGACGGCACGCCGATCACGATCCTCGGATGGACCATCATCTTGCGGTTGTGCGCCTTCTGGATAAAGTAGCCGAGCATCTTCTCGGTGATCTTGAAGTCGGCGATCACGCCGTCCTTCATCGGCCGGATGGCGACGATGTTGCCAGGGGTGCGCCCCAGCATCTCTTTGGCTTCCTTGCCGACCGCCTCTACCTCGTTGGTGTTCTTGTTGATAGCAACGATCGATGGTTCGTTGACGACGATGCCCTTGCCACGCGCGTAGACGAGCGTATTGGCGGTGCCGAGATCGATCGCCAGATCGCTCGAAAAGACGCTGAACAGCGAACGCACACCGTGCGAACGCGAAGAACGTGACTGGAAGCCGTTGAATGCCATTGAGCGAGTGGTTTTTTCCCTGAGAATCCTACTTATTGTAGCGCTTGCAACTGCTGGGCCTTAGTAGCAGGCGGGATACAGGGTACCTAGGGAAGATGGACTGTTCACGCCGCTTGTCGCGCCGGCTGTAAGGCTGCTAGATTGCCTCACCCGGCAGGAAATAGATGGGTCAGCCCGGCTGAAGAGACGATCCGAAAACTTTGGTACTCAAATCCACCTCGTCTCGCAGATGGGAAGCTTAACAAAGCAATTCGATTTGCCGATGTATGGGAGACATAGCGTGGACGGCCAGGGTGACGACCTAGGCATGCTTTACGCGAATCCAAGGAGAACCATGCCCCTCAACATCCTTGCGCCCCTGCCAGCAGCCACATTCAAGAACAACACCTGCCAAGGCTGCCGGGAAGAGATCGACCTTCCGTTTGGCTTCACAATGGCATTTCAGCCGATCGTCAACCTGGCAAGCGGCGAGATTTTTGCGCATGAAGCGCTAGTCCGAGGACCGGGAGAAGAGGGCGCGGGATCGATCCTGTCGCTGGTAGATGATGACAACAAGTACGCCTTTGATCAGGCGTGCCGCGTGCGGGCGATCGAGATGGCGTCGCGTTTGAGTTGGCCCCGCCCGGCGTCGCGGGTCTCCATCAACTTCATACCGGGCGCCGTTTACGAGCCGCAGAACTGCATCCGGCGAACGCTGGAGACTGCCGCGCGGGTAGGCATGCCGCTTGAAAATATTATCTTCGAGGTGACGGAGAACGAGCAGGTCAAGGACCGCGCCCACCTGATGAACATCTTCGAAGAATATCGCAAGCATGGGCTGAGAACGGCGATCGACGACTTTGGAGCCGGGCACGCTGGGCTGACCTTACTGGCCGCCTTCCAGCCGGATGTGCTGAAGATCGACATGGAATTGATCCGCAACATCGACCAACGAAGGGCTTCGCGCAGGATCGTGCAGGCCATCATCGAGGTTTGCCGCGACCTGGAGATCACGGTGATCGCCGAAGGGATTGAGAGCGTTGGCGAGTGCTCGGCCCTTGCGGACCTGGGCATAGAGCTTTTCCAAGGCTACCTATTCGCGAAACCGGCATTTGAAAGGTTCGCTACCCCGTCAATACCGGTTCTGAACAAGGCTTCGACTGCGCGGATCGACCTAGCGATGCCAGAAGGTGAGCCAAGAGTACCGGAGGCTCGGTATGGTCAAGCTGGCGTAGCTGGTTCGATTCAAGCGCCTTAGTTTTTGGCCCCGGAGGAAACTGGGACCGCAGACATATCTTGTACCGGCTCGGCACTTTTCACCCAGGCTGCATAGATCATGTCGCGGAGCATGGACGCGCCTGCGGCCAGGCGCTCTTCGGTAAACCGCTTTGCTTCAGGTGTGCCGACGCCGGCGAAACCGCCTGCTTTTTCAAGCTGGTAGGTCTTCTCAACCTGCGTGCCGGAGAGTCGCAGGTAGGCCAAGTAGTCGGTCCACTCATCGCTCACCGGGTGCAACGGATTGAGGAGCGGCTTTACCTCAGCTGGCTTGATATTGGCTGCGACGTATACGGTTTCGAACTGCGCGTGGATGTGATGTTCGGTTGTGTAGCCATTGGGATTTGGGCCGGTCCAGCCGTTGTACTGGATAGTCACGTGCAGCGGCTGCGAGCCGTCGCCTACATAATGTCCTAGCCAGCCGCAGTAGAACAGGATCGCTGCCTGGACCGGCAGGGTATTGGCATGGGTGGCCTCCTCAAGGCGATACTCGCGAAAAGCAGCCTTGAGCCGCTCCCAGACTTCGTTTGTCTCCCAAGGCTGCAGGCCGACTTTTTCCGGCGTCTCGAGCGCAGCCTGCGCGGGGTGCGCGGTTCGGTAGGTAGCCAGATCATAGGGGAAGTCCGGGGGGCGCTTCGGCAGTATGCCGACCACGTCGGCTGTTTCAAGGTCGATAAAGTGTTCGGGCGCCTGGGCGTAGCTTAGCTCCGGCTCAGCCGGCGAGCGCCAGCGATCCGGTTCAGGGCCCAGGTACTCGATCTCATCAAGCGCCTGCGAGGTCTTGAGGAACGCCGGGGCGTCCGAGGGCAGCCCTTCGGCGGCCAGACGATTGATCATGCGATGGCCCTCCGAGCCCCAGCTGAAGCCGGGCGGCACGGCAATGACAACCAGAAGGACAAGCGCGGCGGTCTTGCGCAGCAGGGGGAGCGAGGCTTGGCGGGTCACGCCAAAAGTATACGCACCGCGTTTCCTTGGACATAGCGGGCGCAGGTAAAACCTCGACACCGCAGCCGCTGCAACAAGTCACACTGCGGCTCCGTCTATAGCAGTGCATGAACATCGCTCGTCTCCCTCAGTTTCCCACGTACACGCTCGCCCTGGCCTGCCTGCTCGCCGCCGAAGCATACGCGCAGACCACGCCGGTGAATAGCCAGACCAGCGCGCCCCAGACCACGCCGACCACGGCGCCGCCTGCCGCCGCACCGTCTGCAAACACGCAGGCAGCTGGGCCGGCAGCTACGCTCTCCGTGCAGGCCCGGCTGGTAACGCTGCCGGTTACGGTGCGGGACAAGAAGGGCAAGATCGTCTCCGGACTGACCAAGGAAGACTTTACCCTCACCGAAGACGGGCGGCCGGAGACAATCAAATATCTGAATGTCGATACGAACCTGCCGCTGACCCTCGGCCTGCTGGTCGACACGAGCGGCAGCATGCGCGACGCGCTCGACCGCGAGCGCTCGGCAAGCAAGAGCTTTCTCGACCAGATGCTGGTCAAGCCTACGGATAAGGCCTTTCTGTTGCACTTCGACAGTGAGGTCGAGCTGCTCGAAGACCTTACCGCTTCGAAAGACAAGCTGGAGCGAGCGCTTGAGCAGCTGGGGCCAACCCGGGAACATTTGGACTCGAGCAGCAGTTCGGACGACCAGCAGAACGGCGGCAGCCGGCAGCGCCGGGTCCATGG
>CAXTMM010000055.1:10374-17308 GCA_964245415.1 uncultured Acidobacteriaceae bacterium
AGAACATCGGGCCGAACTACTGGCATGGCGAAGAGGGCCGCAAGGCGCTGATCGTGCTGAGCGATGGACAGGATCGCGGATCGAAGGAGACGCTCGGCACCGCGATTGAAGCCGCCCAGCGTGCCGAGACGGTGGTCTACGCGATCTACTTCAAGGGTGAGGATCAAGGCTCGAGCTTCAACCCGATGAACAATGGCGGAGGGCGCCGCGGAGGCATGGGTGGCGGTGGCTATCCCGGAGGCGGCGGTGGCTATCCAGGCGGTGGTGGCAGGGGCGGCGGCCAGCGGCCTTCGGAAGAGCCGCACGTGGATGGCAAGAAGATCATGGCGCAGATCGCGGGCGAAACAGGCGGATGGTTCTTCGAGGCCAAAAGGAAGGAGAACCTGGACGAGATCTACGCGCAGATCTCAGAGCAGCTGCGCACCCAGTACGTGCTCGGCTACACGCCGGACAAGGACAGCACGCTGACCGGGTTCCACAAGGTGCAGTTGACCGTGAACAAGAAAGACCTGAGCGTGCAGACACGGCCCGGCTACTACGCTGATAGGTAGCGTGCGGTCCGCAAGAGGGGTAACGCAGGCAACTCCAGGGCCAAGGGACAGGACACGTCCTCGCGCCCGCCGCCATGCTCTCCAACATGCTGCCCTAAAACGCGCCGCAGTTGTGTTACCGCCCGACGGTAGCGACGGTCTTGCTATTGCCCTCGTAGGCCACACGCCAGATGGTGCGCGACCCGTCATCGGCGACCAGCAGCGAACCATCCTTCATCACCGTCACCCCGACCGGTCGGCCCCAGACCTGGCCATCGGCGGTGACGAAGCCGGTCAGAAAGTCCTCGTACGCGCCGGTCGCATGGCCGTCGCGCATGGGCACGCGCACGACCTCGTAGCCGCCGCGGCTCGCCCGGTTCCAGGAGCCATGCTCGGCTGCAAACGCGTCGTTGGTAAAGCTCGCTGGAAAGGCAGCCGCGGCACTCTTATCCGGCGTGTAAAAAGCTAGCTCGAGCGAGGCCATATGCGGTTGCAAGAGCACGTCCGGGGTAATGACCTTGGCCGCGAGGTCGAGGTGCGCGCAGCTCTTGGCCTGCTCCGGCGTAAGCGGCTGCTTCAGGTTTCTGTCCGCAGCTGTTCCGTTCGCGCAGGGGAGCTCGAGGCGAGGATCGCGGTGGCCGCCCATGTAGTACCAGGGCCAGCCGTAGAAGCCGCCTTCCTTCACCGACGTAACGTAGTCCGGCACGAGATTGTTGCCCAGGTTGTCGCGCTCATTGGTCGAGCACCAGAGCTCGCCGGTGACCGGGTTGATCGCCTCGCCGACACAGTTCCGCAGCCCGCTCGCATACACCTCGACGAACTTGCCCTCAGGCGTGAACTCGAGTACATCGGCGCGGTGAAACTCGTTCGGGTGGTCGTCGGCGTTATCGGCGTTCGATGCCGAACCTACCGAGATCAGCATGCGCCGGCCGTCGGGGGTAAACACCACATCGCGCGTCCAGTGTCCACCGCCGCGCAGCTGCGCGTAGCCGGGCAGATCAGCCACCAAAGTCTCCGGCGGTCCGGAAGCAACAAGATCGCCATCATGGTACGGAAAGCGGATGACGGTAAAGGTGTTTGCTACGTAAACGTACTTCGGACGGTCTGCCGGGTAGAAGGCGATGCCGAATGGATTCTTAAGCCCCGTTGCATACTTCGAGACCACCTGCGCGTGCCCGTCCGGACCAATACCGCGCAGCACATAGACCATCCCGACAAAGGAGTCAGAGAGAAAGATGTCGCCGTTGGGGGCAGTGCGCATGAGGCGCGGCTGCTGGAAGGTACCCCGGGGCGGAGAGTTGCCCAGGCGCTCGGAAAAATGGCCGTCGGGCGCCGGCGTCGGACCGCCGTCGCCACCGGCGTAGAGCGTGACCTTGAAGCCCGGTGGAGCGAGCGGCACCATGCCTTCAGGCCGCGCCACCACCTTGGCCCCGTTATCCACCGCCTCGGTCGGATTTGGCTCCGGCAGGTCGGCCACGGTGATCCTGCGGGAAACTCCCGGTTTCTGCTGCGAGTAGTCCGCAAAGGCAGCTGGACCCGTGATTGTCTGCGCGGGGAGCTGGGTGACGGGTAGGAAAAGGAAGCCGAGGGTGACGAAGACAAAAGCTTTCATGATGGTTTCTTCGCATTCAGCGTACACCATGGGTACGGCACCTTTGCACCGGCTGCCGCACGCTCCCTGCTTCTTCTATCGATCAGGGAGCGCGTCTTTTTGAACCGCAACGGCGCGCTGGGTGCGGAGGGTCGGCGTCGGCAACAAGGCGCTCTCCCTGCAGCTAGAACCAGGTGAAGTGCTGCTGGGGCTGGTAGACGTCGCCATCGAGGTCGGCATCGGTAAAGCCGACGACGAAGAACTGGTTGGGGTTGGTGCCGGGGCCGGCGTAGTCCTGGAGGAAGTCGTTGTCGTTGGCGGCCCATAAGGTGTGCATCGTCTTGCCGCTGTAGGTCACGTCCGGGCCAAAGGCGAGGCCCTCGAACTTGGCCGGTATCTGGCTGGCGCTCATGCCATTCGCCTTCAACAGCGCGACCAGGTCCATGAACAGGGTTTTAGGTGCGGCATGCGCGGCGGCCTGGGTACCGTTCATCTCAGAGACGTCAATGGCTTTGGAAAGGTCAACCTTGAAGATCTGCTTGATTTTTGCTTTGTTGCCGTTGCCCAGGCCACTGCCATCGCGCTCATCGACCAGAATCTCATGGTCGTTCAAAGCGACGATCTCGCTAACGCCGCTGCCGGTGGTGAGGTCGTAGGCAAACTCGTGATCTACCTTGCCGGTGAGCACGTCAATGACAAGGATGCGCAGCAGATTGGCCGCTTCCCCGCCCTCGGCGGCGTCCTGGATAAGCGGATCCTGGACCATCGCAGCCAAAGTTTTGCCGTCTGGCGAGATGGCCAGGCCTTCGAAGCCCTTGTTGGGCATGCGGCCGCTGGTGTTGGCTGCCAGCTCGGCTGCGCCGGTCGGCCGAGGATTAGCGACGTAGTACTTGTCAGGCAGGCGGTAGGAGCGGATGCGCTGGCCGTTGTAACGCAGGAACTGGTTGATGTAAGGGCCGTACTCGTCAGAGACGAAGATGGTCAGCTCATCGTTGGAGACACGGACGCTTTCCGGATCCATGCGCGCGTCAAAGAGGTCGCCCGAGCTTTGATCCGGATCGTAGCCGTCGGAGCGGCCGGTGAAGTAGTTGCGCAGAAAGCCGTTCTGGGCCGGCACGCCCGAGCCAATGTTGAGCCCCTCGCCGCTGCCATATGCAAGCGGAAGAAAGGCGTGGAAGAGGGTAGTCGATTCAAGGGTGGGATGGATGGTGAAGGGCAGCCCGCTCGACTCGGTGCTTTGCGCCAGATTCATCTTGATCGTGTGGAAGCGGTTGATGTAGGAGACCGTATTGTCTACCAAAGGGTTGAAGCTGACGCCGTTGGGCCCGCGGTCCGGGACAGCTACGAACTCGTCGCCGCCGCCGATGTTGGCGATGCCCGAGCCGAAGCCGCCGAGCAGGTTATTGGGAACGCCATTTTCAAGGATGTTGGTGAGCCCGGAGAGATCGGCGTAAGGGCCTGCTATCGAGCCGGTCAGAGTACCCTTGGCCAGCAGGGTGATCTGCGCGTTTGCCTGGGATGCGGCGAGCGCCCCGCATGCGGCTGCCACAAGCGCCGCCTGAACCATCGTCTTCTTGGCCACGGTGAGTCTCCTCGTACTCCCTCCACGCTAGGGCGGATACTTACGAGTGTAAAGAAGGCGCGGGAGCGGGGCATGAACGTGGATTGAATTTCACAGGTGCATGATTGTCTAAATTCACATAGATCGCCAGTAAAGACGCGGACCGGCTGATACCATAGTCTAGTCATGCCAACCAAAAAAGAGCTTCTCACCACCCCTATCCAGCACATCGATATCAAGCAGCACAATGTCGTGGCGCTGGTCGATGCGATGCAGCATCTTGCCTTTACCTCCCGTGACCTCTACCGGGCGGCTTCGATCTTTGAGCGCATGCTGCGCGATACCGAGTGCGGCGTCATTCTGACGCTGGCAGGGTCCATGGTCTCCTCCGGCATGAAGCAGATCTTTATCGACCTGATCCGCAATCACATGGTGGACGCAATCGTCTCAACCGGCGCTAATATCGTCGACCAGGACTTCTTCGAGGCGCTCGGCTACAAGCATTGGGTCGCGGACGAGCTTTACAAGCAGGGCACCGAAGACGCTACGCTCCGCGAGTTGATGATCGACCGCATTTATGACACGTTGATCGACGAGGAAGAACTGCGCATCTGCGACCGGATCACGGGCGAGATTGCCGACTCGCTTGCGCCGCGGCCGTACAGCTCGCGCGAATTCATCCGCGAGATGGGCGCTTACCTGGAGCGCGAAGGCAAGACACTGGTTAAGGGTGGCGTTGATTCGGTGATCCATGCGGCGTACGAGAACGATCTCCCCATCTTCTGCCCGGCCTTCTCGGACTGCTCGGCCGGCTTCGGCCTGGTCGCGCACCAGCATGCCCGGCAAGGCAAGCCCATGGTCTCAATCGACTCGGCCAAGGACTTCTACGAGATCACCCAGCTCAAGATCGCCAATCCCACCACCGGCATCTTCATGCTGGGCGGCGGGGTGCCGAAGAACTTTACCCAGGACATCGTCGTCGCGGCCGAGATCCTCGGCGTCGACGCGCCCATGCACAAGTACGCCATCCAGATCACGGTTGCCGACGTGCGTGATGGCGCGCTTTCTTCCTCCACGCTCAAGGAAGCAAGTTCATGGGGCAAGGTAGATACGACCTATGAGCAGATGGTTTACTCCGAGGCCACACTCGCCCTGCCGCTGATCGCCGGCTACGCCTACCACAAGCAGGCCCACCAGGCCCGCAAAGGGTTACGTTGGAGTAACGTTCTGGACCCAGTTACTGCTTAACTCCTCCCAACTGTTGGAGATAAAGGAATCTGAGTCTCGCTTTTCCTTTCGGCTCAGCAAACAAAAGTTAATACTTTCTTATTTTTCTGTAGCCAACTGTTTAATTTTAGGCATACTCTCGGACTCGGTTAAGGGCAGAGCGCCTTCTACAATTCGAGTCGGGGTTAGGAACGTGTTTATTTTTCTTCAGGTGTATGGGTGTTGCGGTGTTTTGACGCTTCTGGGCTATTTGGCCCTTTGCCATGTGTCAGCTCAGAAGACACGGCACTCTTCCATGTCGCATGACATGACTACACGTTCCAAGTAGTTTGCAGATGCCAACAATCGCACGTACGTCTCTGGCTGCACTCAGCGCAGCCGGTAGGCTGCATCCGCAGTAACTTCATCCCGAATCTTCCCTATCTCGCTTCATCCTTCTTGCATTGGACTGCAGACCATACACATCCTAGAAATTGTGGTGTTCCTCTTCCTGTTCCTCGTTTCCATGTACATGCGGAACACTCGCAAGCGGGTGCATCACCTGGGCGGCGGCGCGCGCTTCTGATTGCACCTTGGCTACGGCCAACCAGTTATCCTTGCGGGGCCGGTCGGAGACCAAGGGCGGCATCGGCATATTGAGGTAGCGGCTCATGCACTCGGCATAAGGCTCGTAAAGCGCACGCATCTCGCGCAGACGAACCTGCGAATCGTCGTCGCGCGCGACCCGTACGCCCACCTGGCAGAGCAGGTCGTGCAATTTCCGGAAGCTCGGCTCGGGCAAACGGTCCTGGTCCGGCGCCACCGGCTCCAGTCCGAAAACCTGCGAGAGGTCGACCAGCGCGTGGCGAGCCATGGCAAAGGTGAGCTGCGCCTGGCGGCCGGTTCGGTCGCCAACCGACGAGACCATGAGCGCGCAGGTATCGAGGATCGCCGTGAGCGCGCCGAGCCAGCTCTGGTTGGTGTGCTGGGAACGAAAGTAGCAGAGCAGCGGATAGGAGATATGCGACTCGAGCAGCTCTGCCGCCCAGCGTTCCCAGTCTTCCAGCAGCACGATCATCACATCCGGGCCGCCTTCAAAGGCGTGACGGCGGACCAGCTCAGCGGCGCTGGGTGGCGAACCGGCCCGCGCGTCGAGCAGCGAGATGTTGACCTCGCGCCGTGAAAATGCCCCGTAGAGCACAGGAAAGTAGCCGATGACGACCGCGACAAACGCGAGGCCCATGCCTGACTCAACCACGATCAGCCCGCGCACGGCGCGCGAGTGCGGTACCACGTCGCCCAGGCCAAGCGTAAACAGGGTGGTGCCGCTTACGTAGAGGTCGGAGAAGAAGTCGCGGCGTAGATCGCGAAGGCGTTCAGGCTGTAGAGTGGCGCGCATGACAAGCGGGTCAGAGAACGGGGAGTGCAGCGCATAGAAGAGGAGTCCGAAGCCGAGGACGAGAAATGCCGCCCAGAGCGCGATGAGAAAGACAAGCGAAATTGGACCATAGATGCTGAGGACGGTCTCTCGCTGGCGTAGGCTCGAGACACGTTTCGCGAGCCATGCCCAGGGCTTCCAGGTTGCGACGAAAAAGAGCCGCGTGAGGCGGAACTTGCCGCTGGAGCGCCTGGGCAGGATGACCGTCTGGAAGGCATCGAGCAGCACGGCCAGAATAGCGAGCAGGCCGGCAGGAAAAGCGAGCAGGTGCATGATTTCCTCCAAACGGTGCATACCGGCGACCGGCTGCGTAGTAGATGCAGCAGATGCTTGATAGCTGCAAGGTGCTACACCGCGCCGGCAGCAGCATAGCGGTTTGCGCCATCTCACCTGTGTATGGAAGCCTTGGCGCGTACGCTGCTCACGGTAGGAGGCTTGCTCGTCCTGGTCGGGCTGCTGCTCCTGCTGGCTGCGCGCATCGGTCTGCCGCTGGGTCGTCTGCCGGGCGACTTGGCTTGGCGTGGGCGGTATGGCTCTGTGTTTGTGCCGCTGGGGACCTCGCTGCTGCTGAGTGTGGTGCGTTCGTTGTTGTTCTGGGTGCTGGGGCG
>CAXTMM010000056.1:0-8413 GCA_964245415.1 uncultured Acidobacteriaceae bacterium
GTGGTTGATGTGCGCGAGGGCGCCACGCTCGAGCTGTTTCCCACCACTCTGACTTGCTTTCGCGAGCGCGTAGGGACGACAGTGGTCTACCTGGAGGCTTCGCGTGCCGCCCTGCTGCGCCTCCTCTCCGAGACCCGTCGCCCCCACCCGTTGGGCCGCGAAGAACGCGTCGAGCACGCCATGGACGAGGAACGCGCGCTGCTCGATCCTGTGCGCAACGTCGCCGACATCGTCGTCGACACCTCGAACTTCAACGTGCACGAGTTGCGCGCCTATATGCAGAAGCGCTTTGCGGTCATTGGCGACAGTCCCAGTCTGCTCATCTCGTCCATCAGCTTTGGCTACAAGAACGGCGTGCCGCTCGAGGCCGACCTGGTCTTCGACGTCCGCTTCCTGCCTAATCCTCATTTCATCCCGGAGTTTCGCCCGCTCACCGGGCTTAACTCGCAGATCATCGCCTATGTGCGCCAGTTCCCGCAGACGGGCCAGTTTCTCGACAAGGTGACCTCGATGCTGCTCTTCCTGCTGCCTCACTATATCCACGAGGGGAAAAGCTACCTGACGGTCGCCTTTGGCTGCACCGGCGGCCAGCACCGCTCCGTGATGATCTCTGAGGAGGTAGGCGCGCGTCTCGCGAAAGAAGGGTACCAGGTCAAGACCGCGCATCGAGACATGCCGCGATAGCCGCTTGCTGCCGTTCTGTCCCGCTTTCATCGGATTGGGATCCTAAGCGAAGGATCTGCTGGTTCTTCTTATCCACGTCGAGAGCAAAGCAGATCCTTCGCTGCGCTCAGGATGACAGCCCTGCAACAGGATGAGTTCCATGCCTCGGGAGGCGAAGATAACGCTCGTACGGCGCGCAGCCCAAGCTCTCTCGCGAAATTCCGGACGTATCCGTACACTTGGGTGGTGCAGGTGACACTTCCCGGAGCGAGAGACGATGGCGACATAGGCATGACCGCGCTGCTTTCTCCAGCACCCGGCCATCCCGCCTCCGCGCGGGAGCGAGCATGAGCCGCATCCTGCGCCTGCTAGGTTACCTGGGCCACTACTGGCTGCAGGCGCTTTCCGCCGTGCTGCTGATGGCGTTCGTTGGGTTGCTGGAAGCCTTCCGCGTCCTGCTCATCGGCCCGATCTTTGACAACGTGCTTCACCCCGGCGCTCAGCACAAGACCGTTCCTCTGGTTCCGCTACTCTCTCCCCTCGGCGCTCGCTTTCACTTCGACCTGAACTGGATCGTCCCCCACTGGCTGCACAACGAGTGGACGATGGTCGCCTTCGCGCTCGTCGTCTCCACCTTGCTCAAGAGCGTCTGCGACTTCGCCGGCACCTACCTGGTCAACTACGCTGGCTTCGGCATGATCACTGACCTGCGCGATGACCTCTACGAGACCGTGCTGCGCCGGTCGGCTTCGTTCTTCCAAAAGCACGCTACCGGCACCCTGCTCTCGACGCTGATCAACGACATCGAGCGCGTGCAGTACGCCATGTCGTCGGTGCTGTCGGATTTTCTGCAGCAGTTCTTCACACTCCTCTTTACGCTGGTCGTCGTCATTGTGCTGGGCGGCAAACTGGCCTGGCTGCTCTTGATCTTCGTGCCCGTGGTGATCGGCTCGGTGCGCAAGATCGGCCGCGAGGTGCGCTCGACCACCCGCGGCGGCCAGGACAAGCTCGCCGAGATCCAGAACATCCTGCACGAGACGATCACCGGCAACCGGATCGTCAAGGCCTTCAACATGGAGCGCTGGGAGCTCACCCGCTTCCGCAACGCGGCGCGCCGGCTGCTGCGGGCGAATCTTCGCTCGGTTCGCGCACAGGCACTCTCGTCGCCGCTCATGGACGCGATCGGCGCTGTCGCCATTGCGCTGCTGCTGATGGTCGGGCGCGGGCGCATCCAGCACGGAACTATGACGGAAGGGACTTTCTTCACCTTCATCGTCGCGCTCTTCAAGCTCTACGACCCGGTCCGCAAGTTCGCACTCTACTACAACAACTTTCAGCAGGCGCTCGGCGCTTCGTCCGAGATCTTCCGCTTTATCGACGAGGTCGACGACCTGGTCGAGAAGCCGCGCGCCTTCCACCTCAAAGGCTTCAAGGACTCCATTCGCCTTGACAATGTCGGCTTCGCCTACTCGAATGACGAAGGAGCCGGCTCTCAGGAGGTTCTATCCGGCATCGATCTAGAGATCAAGCGCGGCGAAGTGATCGCGCTCGTCGGCCCGAGCGGAGCCGGCAAGTCGACCCTGGTCAACCTGGTCCCGCGCTTCTTTGATGTCTCAACCGGGCGCATCCTGGTCGACGGCCACGACCTGCGCGATGTTTCGATTCGTTCGCTTCGCGAACAGATCGGCAAGGTCACCCAGGAGACGATCCTGTTCAACGACACCGTCCGCAACAACATCGCTTACGGCCAGCCTGATGTGCCGATCTCGCGCGTGCACCAAGCAGCGAAGGCGGCCCTCGCGCACGAGTTTATCCTGGCGCTGCCGGAGGGCTACAACACGCCCATAGGCGAGAAAGGCTTTCGCCTCTCCGGCGGGGAGCGGCAGCGGCTTGCGATCGCACGCGCGCTGCTCAAGAACGCGCCTATCCTGATCCTCGACGAGGCGACCTCCTCGCTCGATGCCGAAAGCGAGTCGCTGGTGCAGCCGGCCCTCGGTAACCTGATGGAAGGCCGGACCGTGATCGTGATCGCGCATCGGCTCTCAACCGTGCGGCGGGCCACGCGTATCGCCGTCATGGAGCACGGCCGCATCACCGCCATCGGCACCCACGAGGCTCTTATGCACACCTCACCTATCTACCGCCGCCTGCACGACCTGCAGTTTGCCGTCATGGCCGACTCTGAAGACCCAGCGCAGGTAACCGCGTGAGCACGCAGCCGCTGAACGGCGCTGGAGCCGAGGCTCCAATGCCCGGCGACAACCAAGCGCGTGTCCCAGCGCCCGTTTCCTCCATGACCGGCTACGCCCGTATCGCCGGCCGGATCTCCGACGCGCTCAGCTTCACGCTCACGCTCAAGAGCATCAATCACCGCTATCTCGACCTGCAGCTGCGCATGCCTCCCGGCACCGACAGCCTTGAAGCCACGCTCCGCCAGCGGCTCAAGGAGCAGCTCGTCCGCGGGCACGTCGAGTGCGTGCTCACCCTCGAGCGTAATCGCCCCCAGCGCGCGTCAACCGGCGCCGGTCAGCTGGAGAGTGCCGTCTCAGCGCCGCGAGCCGTGCCCATCTTTGACCCGGCAGCAGTGGCTGCCTACCTGTCCGCCTTTCGCGAGACGGCGCGCCTGCACGGCCTTACCTGTGAGCCCGACCTGAACGACGTTGCTCGGCTGCCTGGCATGTTGCTGGTCGACCCAGCGCCCGGCAACGACCGCAGCGCCGACGCTGCCGACGAAGAAGCGCTGGCCCGCGAGGTCCTTGCTCGTCTGGGCGAGGTGATGCGAGCTCTGCGCACCATGCGCGCCGACGAGGGCGCGGCGCTTGCCCGCATCCTGAGCGAAGGCTTGCTCCGTCTGGAGTCGATGGTCGAAGAGGTGGCGCTGCTGCGATCATCCGTGCAGGAGGCGCACTTTGCCCGCATCCGCCAGCGGCTCGAGTCACTGCTGGGCGGCAGCTTCGAGCACGACCGCATCCTGCAGGAGGCGGCCCTGCTGGCCGAGCGCAGCGATGTGGAAGAAGAAGTCGCGCGCATGCACACCCACATCGAGCACTTTCGCGCCTTGCTTGCTGCTGGCGGGGAGTTGGGAAAAAAGCTCGATTTCCTGCTGCAGGAGATGAACCGGGAAGCGAACACGCTGCTCTCGAAAACCGCCGGAGTGACCGGCAACGGCACTCGCATCACCGGGTGCGGGCTGGCTATGAAAGCCGAAATCGAAAAGGCGCGGGAGCAGGTACAGAATCTCGAATGAGATTCGATGACAGGCGACGCGAGGAACGAGTGTCATCTGCGTTGTGTGCACCACTAACGCTATGCGGCCCGGCTCACGTACTCTACACGCAGTCAATTGTGCGAAGGCGAGTTGGTTGGAAAGCGTTTGATCGTGACTGTTGCAAGTGGGCACGGCAAGCGCTGGCACTTTAGGGAGTAAGACAAACGCGTGGCAGGCCTTCTGTTCATCCTCTCGGCACCCTCGGGATCCGGCAAGTCAACGCTGGTCTCGCAGTTGCGCTCGCTTGTCAGCCGGCTTGATTTCTCCATCTCCTACACCACCCGTCCGCCGCGCGGCTCCGAGCAGGAAGGCCGTGAGTACCACTACGTCTCGCAGGAAACCTTTCGCCAGATGATTGAGCGGGACGAGTTCCTTGAGTGGGCTGACGTGTTCGGCAACTACTACGGCACCGCCCGGCGCTCGCTTGACCAGGCCTGCGCCGAGGGCCGCGATCTGCTCCTGGACATCGATGTACAGGGCGCACGGCAGGTTCGCCAGCGTATGCCGGAAGCGGTTTCGATCTTCATCCTGCCGCCTAACCCGCAAGTGCTTGAGGCTCGCCTCCGCAATCGCAGCCGCGCCGAGGGCCTGCTTGATGCGAATGTGATTCAACGAAGGTTGGACAAGGCGCGCGCGGAGATAGAAAATTATCCTCAATACGGCTACATCCTGATCAACGATGTGCTCGAGATTGCTGTCGAGCAACTGCTTGCCGTCGTCAAGGTCGAGCGGCATGCCCAATCCGGTGAGCCGATCGTCGGTGAGGATGCCGAGCGGCTTGAAGTATTGGCACGCAACTGCCGCCAAGCGTACGCGCTCGATGTTCTGGCGCCGGTGCTGGCGTCGTTTGGCTTTACCCTTGAGCACGGGGTGAGAGCGGGCAACTAAACAGAGCAAGAGAGAGGGCAGAGGAGAGATCGCATGCGGCTCGAGCACGGGTTTGACAGCAACTTCCGGTATGTCATAGTCGCCGCGCGACGCGCACGGCAGCTGCAGAGCGGATCAGTGCCGCTCGTTCAGACTTCGTCCGCCAAAGCCTCAAAGATCGCGCAACACGAGATCTCGGCCGGCCTTGTCGCTCACGTGCGCCATGAGACGCCAGTACTCAAGCCGGAAGTCGAAGCTCCGGAAATCCCGAAGTTTCTTTAGTCCGCTGCTCTGAAGACAGTCGCAGAGTATTGCCCCTTCTGCACAGGTGCCTGCTTTCGGTGCATCGTACAATCGTGTTGAGGCTGCTCCAAGCAGCCACTCCACCAAACTGTCCGGGGTGCGATGAAGATCACAGTCGGGGTCACAGGTGGCATCGCTGCCTACAAGGCGGCGGAGCTGGTACGGGAGCTGCAGCGCAAAGCATTGGACGTCCATGTCGTGATGACAGAGGGGGCCCAGCGGTTCATCCAGCCGCTCACCTTTGCCGCGCTCACCGGCCATCGCGTCATCACTTCACTGTGGGAGACAGAGAGCACGCCCGACAGCGCCGGCGTCTCGCCGATTGAACACATCGATCTGGCTCAGACCAGTGAAGCCCTCGTAGTAGCTCCGGCTACCGCAGACACCTTGGCAAAGTTCGCTCAAGGCCGGGCCGACGATTTCCTCTCTACCCTTTATCTGGCCACGACAGCCCCGGTCGTCCTGGCCCCGGCAATGAATGTTCGGATGTGGGAGCACCCTGCCACCCAGGCCAATGTCGCACTGCTGGCTGAACGCGGCGCACTCATTGTGCCGCCCGCAAGCGGCGAGCTAGCCTGCGGCATGGTCGGCGCCGGCCGCCTGGCCGAGCAGGACGCCATCGTGCAGGCCGTGCTCTCGGTGCTTCACCACCGTAACGACCTCATTGGGGAGACCGTGCTCGTGACCGCCGGTGGCACCCGCGAGGCGATCGACCCGGTCCGCTACATCGGCAATCGCTCCAGCGGCAAGATGGGCTACGCACTCGCCGAGGCTGCCCAGCGCCGCGGTGCACGCGTGATCCTGGTCACCGCGCCCACCGCGCTCCGCTCGCCCTCCGGCGTCGAGTGCGTCCAAGTCACCACCGCCGACCAGATGCGCGCAGCTGTCTTTGCGCACCTGGCCGAGGCGACGATTGTCATCAAGGCGGCCGCGGTCGCCGACTACAAGCCGCTCATGCAAGCCGAGCAGAAGCTCAAGCGCTCCGGCCCGCTGGTTCTTGAGCTCGAACCGACCGAAGACATCCTGGCCGAGATCGTCCAGCGCCGCAATCCAGGGGTGCTGGTGATCGGCTTCGCCGCCGAGACTGAGAACGTTCTCACCCACGGCCGCGACAAGCTGCTGCGCAAAGGTGCTGACGCCATCGTGCTGAACGACGTCTCGCGCGAAGGCGTCGGCTTTGACGCAGACCGCAACGCCGCGACGTTCCTGACCCACGCGACCGCGATTGATCTGCCCGAGATGTCCAAGCGCGAGCTGGCCAGCCGCATTCTTGAGGAAGTGCTTGCGCTGCGTCGCCCGCAGACCCTCATGGCCGAGACGAGCAGCATCTCGCGCTACGCCGTGTTAAAGCAGTAGCAGGTCATGGCAGAGCTGCCCAATCAGGGAGCCTTGCAGCAAGCCTTACGGGCGCAGCTGGATTACTATCGGGATCTTGGCATCTTTGATCTCTACCGGCGTGAGGCTCGGCCAGGCGAAGTTGTATACAGCGTCGAATCCATCAGCACTGAAAGTACACTAGCCCAACATCTGCCAGCCAGCGCGGGCGCGCCAACTGCACATTACCCAAAAACTGAAGAGGATCAAAACATAGCCCCGCGCAAAGCCCTCCTACAGCCTATTGCTTTCACTCCCGGTCCCCCCATCGCGCCGGCTGCCCGCGCCCAGGTGCTCGAAGCACTTGGCCAGGAGATCGGCGACTGCACCCGCTGCCCGCTCGGCTTCGCGGGCCGCCACACGATCGTCTTCGGCGACGGCGATCCGAACGCCCGGCTGCTCTTTGTCGGTGAGGGGCCGGGAGCGGACGAGGATGTACAGGGCATCCCCTTCGTTGGCCGCGCAGGCCAGTTGCTGAACAACATGATCACCGCGATGGGCCTTCGGCGCGAGCAGGTCTACATCGCGAATGTGGTCAAGTGCCGCCCGCCCAAGAATCGCGTGCCGGAGCCCGGTGAAGCGAACACGTGCAGCCAGTTCCTGCTCCGCCAGATCGACATCATTCGTCCGGAGGTGATCGTCGCGCTGGGCTCAACCGCAGCTACCTACCTGCTCGGCGGCAAAGCTCCGTTGAGCGTGCTCCGCGGCAGCATCCACAACGCTCATGGCGCAAAGCTTATCGTCACCTACCATCCCGCCTACCTGCTTCGGGACCCCACTCAGAAGAAAGCAGCCTGGAGCGATTTGCAGCTAGCCATGGCACAACTCGACGCCAAAGTTTAGGCACATGAGCGTCGTCCAGATCCACACAGGCCATCCATCCCATGGACACTCGCAACCGCGCTTAGAGCCAGCGGTTGAGCAAAGAGGAAAGAAGAGCGCCACACCCAGCAACTACGACAACGACCTGCAGGCCGGCGTTCTTTATGTCATCGACAATGGTCTTGCCAACATCGTCCCGAACAGCTACTCCTCGGTATTCCAGACCGGCTGGGGCACCAACATCACCAAGCTCGGATCAAGAACGACGGTGCAGAGTGCAGTGAGCTTTTCTACAGGAGCACGAAGATCTCTTCGGCCGAATCCTTTGCGGTGCACTCCATATCTGCGGGTCTTGTCCTGATCATCAACGACAAGGGGATTGGTACCTTTCGCGTCCTCGAATCTGGGTAGCGGACTCCTCGCTGGCGGGAAACAGAAGAGTCAAATCGCGTCCGACGGCAGGGAAGTGCTTTGCTCCCCTGCTACTCTCGGCAAGAGACCACATGCCCCAATTTTGCGATGTAGCGCTGCCAGTTCCACTCGATCGTGTCTTCACCTATTTGTGCGCTCCTGGGGAGCTTCTGGCACCTGCTGGTGAGCCGATACTTGCCCCGCAGGTCGGCTGCCGGGTGCTGGTACCGTTTCGCAATGAGAAGCTCTCCGGCATTGTGACCCGGCTGCACGACGAACCGCCGCCGGTGGATGCGAAACCGCTGCTGGCGGTCCTCGATGCCGAGCCGGTCGTTTCTTCCTCGCTGATGGAGCTGGCCGCCTGGATCGCGCAGTACTATCTCTGCCCTATGGGTGAGGTGCTGCGCACGATGCTGCCTCTGATGGCCGAGGTGCGCCGGCGAGTGCTTTACCGGATTGCCGAAGCTGGTCGCAACGCGCTCTACGCAGGCGCCGAGCAAGGGTCCTCGCGCCGGTCGCGCCGGTCTCCCCAGGAACAGGACGCAGAATACAGCGTGCTCAACTACCTCGAAAATGGGGAAGCAGCCCGGCTTAATACCTTACGCAACGCTACCGGGGCGAGCGGTGAACTGCTCACTGGTATGCTGCGCAAGAAGTGGCTGACGCGGGAGACCGAGGCGGAGTCCCGCAATGCGCGGCGGACGG
>CAXTMM010000056.1:8423-17209 GCA_964245415.1 uncultured Acidobacteriaceae bacterium
CGCGATGACCTGCACGGGATTGAGGAGCTGCCGGCGCTGCTGCCTGAGGCCGATCCTGCAGCTGGTCTCCAAGGCAGCGAGCATGCGGCGCCAGGCACTGAGCTCTCTGCACCGCACCTTGCCTCACCAAAGACCGGAGCGCGCCTGCCCAGGCTGAACGAGAACCAGCAAGCGATCCTGGCCGAGCTCGCCGGAGCGGGCGGGGCGTTGGCCGTTCTCGATCTGCGCCGCCGCCTCGCCGAACGCCGGCTGCCCACCTCGCAATCCTCGCTCGCGACCCTCATCCGGCGCGGCCTGGTCATGCTTGAAGAGAGACCGGCGGACTTCCACCTTTCCGCGCTCGGCGGCAGCGACAAGAGCGCGCACGTGCTCAACGACGCACAGCAAGCCGTGCTCCAGACGATCACCCGCTCCATGGAAACCCAGGCCTTTGAGCCTCTGCTGCTGCACGGCATCACCGGCTCGGGCAAAACGGCTGTCTACCTCGCCGCCATGCGCCGCGCGCTCGACACGGGCAAGTCCGCCCTGCTGCTCGTGCCGGAGATCGGGCTTACTCCAGCCATGGCCGGGCAGCTGCACCATGCCTTTGCCGGCGACGTTGCCCTGCTGCACTCGCAGCTCACGCCAGAGGAGCGCGCCGAGCAGTGGCACCGCATCCGCCGGGGAGAAGCGCGCATCGTGGTCGGCACGCGCTCGGCCATCTTTGCGCCGCTCGAACGACTGGGCCTGATCGTTGTCGACGAGGAACACGACGGAAGCTACAAGCAGGAAGAGATGCCGCGCTATCACGCGCGCGACGTAGCCGTCATGCGGGCCAAGATCGCCGGCGTCACCGTCGTGCTCGGATCGGCCACCCCCTCGCTTGAAAGCTGGCAGAATGCGATCCGCGGCCGCTACACCCGCATGGAGATGCACACCCGCGTCAACGACCGCCCGCTGCCCGAGGTCGAGCTTGTCGACATGCGCCAGGAGTTCCAGCAAACCGGCCAGGAGCACCTGTTCTCCCGCCGGCTCATCGAGCAGACCGAGGCCACGCTCGCACGCGGCGAGCAGGCGATCATCCTGCTCAACCGTCGCGGCTATTCGTTTGTAGCCATGTGCCGGGCTTGCGGCGAGAAGCTGCAGTGCGAGAACTGCGCCATCTCGCTCACCTTGCACAAGTCCGTGCTGGGTACCGGCGATGGGCAGGCGCATGCCGGCGACCGTCTCGAGTGTCACTACTGCGGGTACAAACGTACCGTCCCGCGCCTCTGCCCGCAATGTGACTCCGAGCACCTCTACTATCTCGGCGCCGGTTCGCAGCAGGGCGAGGAGCGTTTGCAGGAGATCTTCCCGCATGCCCGCATCGGACGCATGGATCGGGACACCGTCCGGGGGCGGCACGACATGGAGCTCCTACTTGAGCGGCTCCACTCGGGCGAGATCAACCTGCTCGTCGGCACGCAGATGATCGCCAAGGGCCATGACATACACGGCGTCACGCTGGTCGGCGTGGTCGGAGCGGACTACGCGCTTGGCTTGCCCGACTTTCGCGCCGCCGAGCGCGTCTTCCAACTGCTCACCCAGGTATCAGGCCGGGCCGGCCGCGGCGACCTGCCTGGTGAAGTCATCGTGCAGACCTATCATCCCGACCACTACTCGATCGAGTACGCCGCCCGCCACGACTATCATGCGTTCGTCGCCCGCGAGCTTAAGCTGCGCGGATGGATGCACTACCCTCCCTTTGGCGTGCTAGCCAATCTGGTCATCCAGAGCCCAATCTTTGAAGAAGCAGCAGGCTGGTCTGCAATCCTGGGACGCTGGTTTGCCTCGACGCCACTTGACAAGGTACGCGTGCTTGGCCCGGCCACCGCTCCCTTGTCCAAGGTCAAACGCATCTACCGCTTTCACCTGGTGGTCAAAGCAGAAAGCCGTCACGCCCTCGGTAGGGCTCTACGCGGCGCTCTTGCGAAAGCTGAGGCTAGCAGCATCCCTCGGCGTAACCTGATTGTCGATGTGGACGCCATCAGTCTGATGTAAGGGGAGGATGGCTTTAGTCGATCAGGTGCAACTCTTTGCCTGGCTTGAAGCGCACCGCACGTCCGGGCGTGATCGTGACCTCGGTGCCCGTTCGGGGATTGCGCCCGATCCCGGTCTTCCGTGGCCGCACGTTGAAGACGCCAAAGCCGCGCAGCTCGATCCGGTCGCCTTCGCTTAGCGCCTTTTTGAGGCTTTCAAAGATCGTATCCACTGCTGCCTCTGCCTTGTTGCGCGGCAGCCCGGTTCTCTCGACCACCTGCTGAATAATGTCCTGCTTGATCATGAGTACCTCTCGCGCCGCTGCCACCCGGATCAACATGCTTGACCCAGGCAGCGGAAATGCCAACACACTATTACGGCTAAGATGCACAGTTTAGACTGGTAAGCGACGTTTCACGCCGAATGCGATGTCGCTTTGCGTGCACGCCAGCCATCCGGCTGATGACAAACAGGAGCATGATGTCCATCAAGAGCGACCAGTGGATCCGCGAGCAGGCGCTCACTCGCCAGATGATCACCCCGTTCAGCGAAAAGCAGGTCAAAGAAGGCGTAATCTCCTACGGCCTCTCTTCCTACGGCTACGATCTGCGCGTCTCTGACGAGTTCAAGATCTTCACCAACGTAAACAGCGCCGTCATCGATCCCAAGAACTTTGACGAGCGCTCCTTTGTCACGGTCGTGGCGGACTCGGTCATCATTCCGCCTAACTCCTTTGCGCTCGCTCGTTCGGTCGAGTACTTCAGGATTCCCCGGGACGTGCTTACCATCTGCGTTGGCAAAAGCACGTATGCGCGGTGCGGCATTATCGTCAACGTCACCCCGTTCGAGCCCGAGTGGGAGGGCTTTGTGACCCTTGAGATCTCCAATACCACGCCGTTGCCGGCCAAAATCTACGCAAACGAGGGGCTTTGCCAGATTCTGTTTTTTCAATCCGATCAGGTCTGCGAGGTCAGCTACGCGGATCGTAAGGGTAAATACCAGAATCAGACCGGAATCGTTTTGCCAAAGCTTTGAGCCGTCGGCTCCATGTCCAACATATCCACAGCTCTGCACTAAAGTAACCTTGCCATGGCGGTAACGCTGGTTTTATAAAGTAACCAGTAACAACGCAGATCTGGGGAACGGGGTTGGGAGACGCAGGCAACTGCGAAGACCAACCCCTCTTTTTTGCTGTCCGGCTGTGGTAAATACTCCTGAAACGCCGCTGAAGGCTCATGTGAGCTGGTGTCGCGTCAATTTGCACGAAGAAGGCCTATGGTAGGGACGATTGCCGCATCGTACTGAGACGAAAGCACTTGGTATAGGCAGGCAGTATGCGCCAGCCAGGTCCACAGCCAGCCCTGCACTCGGGCAAGGCGCCGCGAAGGTATGATGAATCACTGGAGATACGAAAGTTATGAAAAAGTTTTTAGCTATTCTTTGCGTGGCCGGGATGTCGATTCCTGCCTTGGCTGCCACAGACCAGGCTGGTCTTCAGAAGCGTCTCGACTCAGCCACCGCCACGCTCAACGAGATTATGATGACGCCCGATAAGGCGATTCCTGATTCGGTCCTGCGCGACGCCACCTGCGTTGGCGTTGTTCCCGGTCTGCTTAAGGGCGCTTTCATCTTCGGTGCTGAGTACGGCCAGGGTGTGGTGAGCTGCCGCACCGGCCATGGCTGGAGCGCGCCTGCCTTTATCAAAATGACGGGTGGTTCGTTCGGCTTCCAGATTGGTGGATCGGGGACCGACCTGGTGCTGGTAGCCGTCAATGACAAGGGCTTCCAGGATCTGCTTAAAAGCCAGTTCAAGATCGGCGCAGGCGCAAGCGCGGCAGCCGGTCCGGTCGGCCGTACCGCGGGTGCCTCGACCAACTGGAAGCTGCAGTCAGAGCTTTTAACGTGGTCACGCAGCAAGGGTTTGTTTGCCGGCATTGACCTGAATGGCGTGGCTGTCTACGAGAACAACGACGACACGACGGCCTTCTATGGTGGACCGCATACTTTTGAGGAAATTCTCAAGGGGAATGTCATGCCGCCTGACCCCTCTAAGCTGTTCGTTCGCACCGTCGCCAAGTACTTTCGTGTAGCCAGCTCGCGCTAACTCAGCTCCTGGCAGGAGAAACCGGCCGGCCTTCGGGCTGGCCTTTTCTGCGTCTGCGCGGCAGATGCTTGTGAGTCGCTACACTGATTAAGCAAATCAAGATGCGGGAACACGTAGAGTACTGGGCGGTATTGCTGGTGGTGAGTGCGTTGGGAGTGCTTCCACGCGGCGCGGCGCGCAAGGTGGGCGCCGGAATCGGCAGGATGGCCTATCACCTCCTCCCGCGCTTGCGGGCAGTCGGCCTGCTAAACCTGGCCATGGCTTTGCCGGAAAAGAGCATTGCCGAGCGGGAGGCGATCCTGCGCGGGCTCTACCGGCACCTGGGTTGGTTACTGGCCGAGTTTTGCCAGATGCGCCGCTACACGCCTGAGAGTACGCGCAGCTTCCTGCGCTACGAGGGACTGGAGCACTTTCTCGCTGCCGAACAGCGCGGCAAGGGCGTGCTCATTGTGACCGGGCACCTGGGTGCCTGGGAGCTTTCAAGCTTTTATCACTCGCTCATGGGCCATCCTATGAGCATGGTCATCCGCCGGCTGGACAATCCGCGCGTCGACTCGCTGGTCAACCGCATCCGTTGCCTGCATGGTAACCAGGTGCTGCACAAGGACGACTTTGCCAGAGGGCTGCTGGCGGCCATGCGGCAAGGCAGGTCAGTTGGCATCCTAATGGACACCAACATGACGCCGCCCCAGGGGGTCTTTGTGCCCTACTTCGGCAAGCAGGCGTGCACGGCTTCCGGCCTGGCGAGAATAGCGATGAAGACCGGCGCAGCGGTGCTGCCCGGCTTCCTGCTCTGGCGCGAGGCAGAACAGAGGTATGTGTTGACCTTTGATAAGCCGTTTACTCTGATAGCAAGCGGCGATGACGAAGGTGATGTAACCGCCAATACTGCGCAGTTCACTGCGGCCATTGAGAGGTATGCTCGGGCTTACCCGGAGCAGTGGTTATGGGTGCATCGGCGCTGGAAGACCAGGCCGGCAGGCGAAGAGCGCATCTACTGAGCGAGGAGTTGCATGCTGCAATACCAGGTAAGTGGCAACGCGGTGCGCAAGGCGGCATTGACTGTGGAGCAACTGGCGCGTGCTCTTGGCGCTGAGTTTGCTACTTCAGACAGCAACACGGACTCGCTCGACGCGAGCCAAATAGCCCAAAGGGAGCTGGACTGTGCTTTACAGCGCATCCGACCTATCGAGCGTGTTTCAAGCCTGGGCGCGGCGGACGCATCTTCGCTGGTCTTTGTGGAGGATCAAGTAACACTGGTGGAGGCTTTGGGCAGCAAGGCTGGCGCCATCCTGCTGACAAGTGGGGTTGCTGAGACTGAAGCCGCGCAGGCGACTCCATCGAGTCCTGCTTTGTTGCTGGTGGCGCAGCCCCGGCTTGCTTTTTCCCAGGCCGCGCAACTGCTTCGTGCGGTCGAGTCACCGCGCAGCAGGCATCCGAGTGCATTTGTCTCGGTCGGTGCAACGCTGGCCGCGCGCGTGGCGGTAGGCCCGTTTGCTGTCATTGAGCAAGGCGCGATCATCGGCCAGGGATCGATGATCGGCGCGGGCGCAGTCATTGGTCCAGGCGTGGTGATCGGCGCAGAGTGCCGCATCTACCCGCGGGTGGTGATCTACGCGGGTACGCAGCTGGGCGACCGGGTGGTGGTGCATGCGGGCGCGGTGCTTGGGTCCGACGGCTTCGGGTACGTGCGCGATGAGGCAACAGGCGCGTACCTGCAGTTTCCGCAGCAGGGCACGCTGGTGATCGAAGACGATGTGGAGATCGGCGCGAATACGACGATCGATCGGGGCTCTCTCGAAGAAACGCGCATCGGTCGCGGCGTGAAGCTCGACAACCTGGTGCATGTGGCTCACAACGTGCAGGTGGGTGCAGATGTTGTCATTGCCGCGCAGACTGGCATCTCCGGGTCCAGCACCATCGGTGAGGGCGCGGTAATCGCCGGTCAGGTTGGCATTGCGGACCATGTGGCGATTGGCGAAGGAGTCATTTTGGGAGCGCAGGCAGGCGTGCCGTCGCGCAAGCGTCTGCGTGGGCCGGGCATGCTCTTTTGGGGGACGCCGGCGCGGCCGATTCAACAGTACTTGCGGGAGTTGGCGTCAGTGGCGAGGCTGGTTCGGGGGCGTAAGACGGCTCCAGTAGAAGGTAAGTAGCCGGGCGGGATCGATGGGTGTAAGAGCGATCCTGGCGGATTGCCGCCCGCCGAGGTTGCGGTTCAGTGCAGTCAAACCAAGGTTATTGGCACGGTAAGTTGTGCAAGTCCGTGGCTAGGAGGCCTCGCATTCGTGCGCGGACACCTTTTACGCTTTAGGCACACTATGTAAACCGTGTCTAGTAGACCTGAGGAAACCCTGAAGGATTTTCGTTGATGTTGGCGGTGTATACAGGTTCGTGGCAGTTGCCCCATATTCGATCAACGCTCACCCCTCGGGGACGGCTATGAATCGTCTTCTCCTCGCCTGTCTATTTTGCTGTCTCTGCGTACCCGACAAACCCTCTTGCGCCTCGGATGGCGGGGCGAAATGGGTTTCGTGCTTTGCGGATCCTCCTGATAACGGCTGGAGGGGTCCCAGGACTGTGCGTACTCGGGTCATTGAATCCCCCGATGGGCGACTGCAAGCCTACGCGAAGATAGAGGCTCAGGCAGGTGGTCCTGCGGGCTGTCACAACACTGTCCGGCTCTTTGTTGCGAGTGGTCCAACTACAACGTTCGAACAGGTTTTCATGCAGGAAGCATCCGACCTCGGCGGAACAGCCAATTCGCTGGGAGTTATTGCCTGGTCGCCAGACGGCAGGTGGCTGCTCGTCGAGCGCGGCACCTGGTTCTACGCATCGGACGCAGGCGCCCGGGATGTACTGCTGTATGACGCTCTAAATCGGAAGATCACGTTGCCGAATCTTGGGCGCATGCTGAAACGAGTATTGAAGCAGAGTTGCGACTTCAAGGTCGGAGAGAGAATGACCCTTGATGTTCTCTCCCAAGTTCACCTGCAACTGGCTGACTCCATCGAAGAAGGCGAGGACACTCCACGAACACACTGCTTTCGCGGGTCTGAGGAGTGGGTGTTTTCCCCCTCATCTGGGACAATGTGGCCGAATGTCCCAAGCCGGTGAGACGGCTGCTACTTCTGGCTGGGGAACGGTTGGGGATCGAGGGAGCCGTCGCGCTGGCGCATGAGGATCTGGACCTTGCCCTCGGCGTTTTCTAGCTGGTCCTTGCAGTCGGTAGAGAGCTTCATGCCTTCTTCGAAGAGCTTGATTGATTCTTCGAGGGGCAGGTCGCCGCGTTCGAGGCGGCTTACGATGGTTTCGAGTTGCTTTAGGGATTCTTCGAAGGTTGCCATGGTGGTTCTCCTGCATTCTCCAGACCCCATGTTTCAAATGCGAGACATGGGGCGCCGGTCTTGGTTAGTAGGTCAAAAGCAAAACCGCCTGCGCGGCCGGCGCCCACTTCGTGGGGGGTATACCGCCTTCGGCTTCCAAGATCGACGGCTTTTCATTTTACAAAGTCAACTGCTGATCGCGGCGCGTTCTTCGAGCACTGCTGCCAATACTTCAATCGCGCAGCTGTAGCGGCCGAAGGGGGCGCTTACCTGGACACCCTGAACCATGGGCCGGGCGGTGGCCAGCATTTCCTGGGCGATCAGGATGCCTTCGGCGCGTGCGGCGTCGGGGGTGGAGGCGGACTGCATGCGGAGCATGATCTCGTCGGGGACGGCGACGCGGAGGTCGTTCTTCATGAACTCGGCGTTGCGCAGGCTGGTGAGCGGCCAGATGCCGGCGATGACCGGGATGCGGAAGTGCTCGATGCGCTTGAGGAACGACTCGAGCAGGCTCAGGTCGAAGACCGGCTGGGTGATCGCATACTCCGCGCCAGCCTCGACTTTATAGGCGAAGCGGCGGATCTCGTTCTCGACATCGGGCACGCCGGGATTTGCGGCGACCGAGATCGAGAAGCCGGTGGAGGCGCCGATGTTGTTGCCGCCGATGTCGAGGCCGTGATTCAGGCGCCGGACCATGTTGACCAGACCGATCGCGTCCACGTCAAAGACAGCAGTCGCGTCAGGATAGTTGCCGAGCTTGGGCGGGTCGCCCGTGAGGCAGAGGATGTTCTTGAGCCCGATCGAGGACGCGCCGAGGAGATCGCTCTGGATCGACAGGACATTGCGGTCGCGGCAGGTGTAGTGCAGGACGGTTTCGATGCCGACCTGCTGCTGGATCTGGATCGAGAGGCTCTGGGCGCTCATGCGGGCAGAAGCCCGCGGCGAGTCGGGGATGTTGATCGCGTCGATGCCGTGGGAGGCGAGCAGGCGTGCGCCTTCGAGCTCGCGGCGGGTGTCGATGCCGCGGGGGGGCACGATCTCGACCAGGGTGACAAAGCTGCCCTGAGCCACAAGACCTCCCAGCTTCGAGCGGTCGGCAAGCGGGGGCGGCACGGTTTCGGTCTCGAGTGTTTCGCGCGGCTGGGTGGAGATGCTGGCCTTCTGGGCCTGCTCGGCGCGAAGGCTCGACTTCATGGCGCGGATGTGGGCGGGGGTGGTACCGCAGCAGCCGCCGATGAACTGGGCGCCGGCCTTGAGGAACTTGCGCGCGAAGCCGGCCATGTACTCCGGCGAGCAGAGATAGATGTTGCGGCCGTCGACAGCGCGGGGCATGCCGGCGTTGGGCATGGCGAAGAGGGGCA